>NZ_JBQCFT010000237.1:0-25426 GCF_051958795.1 Luteibacter sp.
GATCATACTCCCCTCGGGGCGCGACCGGCCAATGGCAGTTAAATGACGACGGTGTTTCTGCGCATTTCGTCGCAAAAACAATCATTTAACATGAAATGTTAACGTAACGTTGTAGGAGCGCGCTTGCGCGCGTCCGGGGTCATCCAGGGCGGCGATTCTTGCTGTGCCGGAAGCTGTAAGCGAAGTAAACAATCACGCCCAACGCGGTCCACACACCCAGCAAAACCCAGTTGCGCAGGCCAAGCGAATACAGCAGGCCAATGCAGCTGAGCACACCGAGCGTGCACGTCAGCGGTGCGAACGGAACGCGGAATGTGCGCGGTGTGTCAGGCGAGGTGCGGCGAAGGATCAACACGCCGATGCATACCGCGCAGAACGCAACGAGCGTACCCATCGAAGTCAGGTCGCCGAGCAGGTTCAACGGGAACACTGCAGCGAGCGCTGCGATGCCGACGCCGGTGATCACCGTGTTGAGGTGCGGCGTGCGGTACTTCGGATGGATGGTGGTGAACACTTTCGGCAACAGGCCGTCGCGCCCCATGATCATGAAGATGCGCGGCTGCGCGATGATCATCACCAGCACGACCGACGACAGGCCGATCAGTGCGCCGATCTCCACGAGGCCACGCAGCCAGTTGAGTTCCGGGTGCTGGCGGATGGCGGTGACGACCGGCTCCGCCGTGCCGAGCTGGCCGAACGGCACGAGGCCGGTCAGCACCGCTGCCATCGCGATGTAGAGCACCGTGCAGATGCCCAGCGAGGCGAGCGTGCCGATGGGCATGTCGCGCTGCGGGTTCTTCGATTCCTGTGCGGCGGTAGAGGTGGCTTCAAAGCCGATGTAAGCGAAGAAGACCAGCGACGCGCCGCGCAGCACGCCGGACCAGCCGTACTTGTCGCCGCCCTGGTTCTCGGGGATGAACGGATGCCAGTTCGCGGTATCGATGTGGTTGGCACCGACGACAATCACGACCACGATCAGCGCGACCTTCAGCAGGACCATGGCCATGTTGAGGCCGGTGGACTCCTTGATGCCGACATAGCAGAGCCAGGTCAGCGCGAGCGTGATGCCGACCGCGGGCAGGTTGAACAACGCGCCGGTCGCGACCAGGTGGCCGTCGACGAAATCGAGCGGCGCATTGGTCAGCGCGGGCGGGATATGGATGCCGATATGGTCGAGCAGGCTGACGAAGTAGCCCGTCCAGCTCACGGCCACCGCGGAGGCGGAGACGCCGTATTCGAGGATGAGGTTCCAGCCGATGAACCAGGCGGCGCCTTCACCGAGCGTGGCGTAGGCATACGAGTACGCGCTGCCCGAGACGGGCACCAGCGAAGCGAACTCGGCGTAGCACAGCGCGGTGAACACGCTGCAGATGGCAGCCAGGATGAACGAGAGGATGATCGCCGGGCCGGCGTGTTCCGCGGCGGCCACGCCGGTGATCACGAAGATGCCGCCGCCGATCACCGCGCCAATGCCCAGTGCCGTCAGGCCCCATGGGCCGAGCGTTCGGCGCAGGGCCGGGCCATGGGCGTCATCGGGTTCGGGTACGGCGGCTTTCTTCGCAAGTAGCTGCTTGAGCATTCGGTGGCTCGGATCGGTCAGACGTGGATGAGGATAGCGTCAAAACAGGGAAGGCCGGCGAGTGACCGCCGGCCTTCCCCTTGGATGCCTGTTTTTCAGCCGAGCTTCTTGCGCAGCTTGCTGTGCGCGTAGCCGTAGCCGAAGTAGATCAGCTGGCCGATGACGATCCAGCCGACCATCAGGCGCCAGTGCTCTTCGAACGCCTGCCAGAAAAGGTAGACGCAGGCGAGCGCACCGAGGATCGAGATCGGCCACACCATCGGGACGCGGAAGCTGCGCTTCAGGTCGGGGCGGGTGTAACGCAGGATCAGGATGCCGATGCAGACGGTGGCGAAGGCGAGCAGGGTGCCCATCGAGACCAGCTCACCCAGCACGCTGACCGGGAACAGGCCGGCCATTGCCGCGGCGGCGACGCCGACGATGATGGTGCCGAGGTGCGGCGTGCGGAACTTTGGATGCACCTTGGCCATGGCCGGGGGCAGCAGGCCGTCGCGCGCCATCGAGAAGAAGATGCGCGGCAGGCCCATGAGCATCACCAGGATCACCGACGAGAGACCGGTAATGGCACCGACGACGACGATGGCCTTGAGCCAGGAGAGCTGCGGGTACAGGCCGAGCGCGGTGGCGACCGGCTCCGGGGTGTTCAGGATGCGGAACGGCGCGATACCCGTGAGCACCAGGGCGACGGCGATGTACAGCACGGTGCAGACGGCCAGCGAACCGAGGATGCCGATGGGCATGTCGCGCTGCGGGTTCTTCGCTTCACCGGCGGCGGTGGACACCGCATCGAAGCCGACGTACGAGAAGAACACGATGGTCGCCGCGCGGAAGATGCCGCTCCAGCCGAACACGCCTTCGCCCTCGTTCGGCGGGATGAACGGGTGCCAGTTCGCCGGGTTGATCATCTTGATGGCGAACGCGAGGAACAGCAGGATCACGGTGACCTTGATCGCCACGATGATCGAGTTGACGAAGGCCGACTGGGTGATGCCGACGTAGCACAGGCCCGAGAGCGCGGCGATGATGACGACCGCCGGCAGGTTGATCAGGGCGCCGGTGGCCTGGATGTGGCCTTCGACGAACTGGAACGGGGCCGAGGACAGCGTGGAGGGCAGGGTGATGTCGCTGCCGATCATACCGCCGATAAGGCCGAGCAGTTCGTTGAAGTAGCCGGACCAGCCCGCGGCGACCGTGGCGGCCGCGAACAGGTATTCGAGCACGAGGTTCCAGCCCACGAACCACGCGACGTATTCGCCCAGGGTGGCGTACGAATACGAGTAGGCGCTGCCTGAGACCGGGAGCATGGCGGCGAACTCGGCGTAGCACAGGCCCGCAAGGGCACAGGCGAAGCCGGCGATCAGGAAGCTGATGACGAGGGCGGGGCCCGCATGCATCGCGGCGGCCTGGCCGGTGATGACGAAGATACCCGCACCGATGACGGCGCCAATACCCAGGAGAATGAGGTGTTTCGCGGTGAGTACGCGCTTGAGGCCCGCATCGCCATGCGCGCCGGTATCGATGTGTTCACCAGCATCGACGTGCGGCGCGGCCTCGATGGGATGCGTCGCAAAAAGGTGTTTCAACATGTGTCTCCCCTACTGCCGGAAGTGCTCTTTATTATTGGGACCGCCGTGGCAGCCAAGGAACGCCGCCCCCGGTGAGTCGGCACGGCACCATAGCCCAGCGGGGCACGGCCGTACAAGCTGCATTGCGAGGCCTGCCAAGGCCTTGCACGGAGGGCGGCGGAAGTCACCATGACTAACGGCGGTTGTGGTGTGCGAACACGGTGCTTCAGAGCACCATGTTCAGCGCGGCCTGCGGTGCGACATAGCGGGACGCATTGCGCCCGGCCACGCTGAACTGCACGCCCGCGATGAGGCCCAGGGTGGCGTTGAAGTGGTATTCCACCGCGGGCGCCAGGCTGAGGTCGTGGCTGGGCCGGAGTTTCCAGGCATGCTGCGCCGCATCCTTCATGCGCACCATGCCGGTCCGGTTGAACACGATTTCGTTCACCAGCACCCAGCGCGCATCCAGCGCGTACTCCGCCGCGGCCGAGAGGTTCCAGGCCTGGCCGTGCCGCGCGACGCCGCGGAAACCCCGGCCCGTGCCGTAAGCACTGGTGCCGTGGACGTTTACGTGGCGCGGGTTCGGGCTCCAGGCGAACTGGCCGCGCCAGCGCACCGCCTGGCCATCCGGCAGGTACTGCAACTTCTGGACGCCGTAGGCCAGCAACGTCCGCGCCGCGCCGTTACCCATGCCGTTGAGCGGATTGGTATCGAGGTGGTGGTACGCCCCGGTGGGCAGTCGCTGCGCGACCGAGACGGACGAGACCCAGCCGGTGCCATCGGCACCCGGGCCGGTGAGACGTTGCTGCAGGCGCACCACGGTGTCGCCCATGCGCAGGCCGTCGGCGTGGCCGCCATGCGTGGAGAGACGCGCGCCGGTAAGGGTGAGCTGCACGGCGGTGGTATCGCCCAGCCCGTAGATCATGGGGAGGGCGAGCTGCCACTGCCGGGCATGGTGCTTCACGGAGTGCGGGGAACCATCGTTGTCGTACGCGCCGCGCACGTTGGCGAAGACCAGGTAGGGCTCGATGTTGAGGCGGCCCGCGGGCAAGGTGTTCACGGCAGGGGTTACCAGCGGGCCGGTGAAGTTCGGGGCCTCGCGGCCGTCGGCGGCCAGGGCCGTGGCGGGGACGAGGGCGAGAAGCGCGGTATAGCGAAGATGGCGGAACGACATGCGGGCTCCATGCATGAGGGCGGCCGGTTGGCCGTGGACATTCGGTGCGCTCCTTGCGCACACCCCCATGCTAGGGACGAGCTGATGGCCAGCGACATCAGACTTGTCTGAAAATCGTGTGCGAAAATGCACTCATGCTTATCGGAATTCCCGGATGGACTTTTCCCACACCCCCCTGATGTCGGCGCTCGACGACTACGCCGGCCGTTACCCTGACGAAACGGATGTCGCGCATTTCCGCGATTGGCTTGTGAGCGAGGCCAGGCCGTTCCACCGCGAGACGCTCGCGGGCCATTTCACCGGTTCGGCGTGGTTGGTCAGCGCGGACGGGCAGCGCGTGCTGCTCATGCACCACCGCAAGCTGCAACGCTGGCTCCAGCCTGGCGGGCATGCGGATGGCGAGGTGGATCTCGCCAGCGTGGCGTTGCGGGAAGCGGAAGAGGAGACCGGCTTACGCGATCTCGCGGTGCGGCCCGTCTTGTTCGATCTCGACCGACACGTCATACCCGCCCGTGGCGCGGAGCCCGAGCACTGGCATTACGACGCCAGGTACGTGATCGAGGCGCGCGGCTCGGAAACGTTCGAGGCGAACGAGGAATCGCTCGGCCTGGCCTGGCGGGATATCGCGGCTATTGCCGCAGATGAAACGAGCGACGAGTCGTTGCGGCGCATGGCGCGCAAGTGGCTCGGGCGCGCTTGATTTTGTGGGAGCGCGCTTGCGCGCGATTGGCGGTGGCGCAAGCACCCATCGCGTGCAAGCACGCTCCCACAAATTATGGGGCTCAGGCCTCGGCGTAGCGCGCAGGCGCGGGGTGTAGCGTGCCGCAGGTCGGGCAGGTGCGTGCCTGCTCGTCGCGGTAGAAGGTGTCGAACACCGGCGGGAAGTCGCGCTCGATGCTTTCGAGGGTGAAGTAGCGCTCGAACAGCTTGGTGTTGCAGTTCTCGCAGAACCACAGCAGGCCGTCCTTTTCGCCCTGGAGACGACGGCGCTCGACCACCAGGCCGACCGAGCCGGCCATGCGCTGCGGGGAGTGCGGAACCTGCGCGGGCAGGTAGAAGATCTGGCCGGCGCGGATGGGGATGTCCCTGGCTTCGCCCTCGTCCTGGACCTTCAGGACCATCTCGCCCTCGAGCTGGTAGAAGAACTCCGGGCCCTCGTCGTAGTGATAGTCGGTGCGCGCGTTCGGGCCGCCGACGATCATGACGATGAAGTCGCCATCGACGATGCACTTGTTACCGACCGGGGGCTTGAGCAGGTCGCGGTGCTCGTCGATCCAGCGCTGCAGGTCGATGGGAGGCGTGAGGCTCATTCGGAGGGCTTCGAGTAGGAGTCCGCCGATCATACTCCCGCCCGGGTACTTCCCGGCGGCTGCGACGTGTCGTACAACGGCGTTCCGTTTCGTCAGGATTCCCCTACATGGCGTCGTGGTACCACGCCCGCCAACCCGCACCGTCGCCGCGACCCGCGCCCGTGGGCAAGCGGGAGGCATCGGTCGTGGTCGTTGGCGGTGGCTTCGCCGGGCTGAATACCGCACTCGGGCTGGTGGCGCGCGGTGTGCGCGACGTGGTGCTGCTCGAAGCGCAGACGGTGGGCTTCGGCGCCTCGGGCCGCAACGGCGGATTCGTCTTCGCCGGCTATTCCCTGGGCGAGCGCGCCCTGCTGGAGAAGCTGGGTGACCAGCGTGCCCGCGACCTGTACGGGCGCACCGTCGCCGCGGTGAACCTCATCCGCCAGCGCATCGGGGCGCTGGGCATCGAGTGCGACATGGTCGATGCAGGGGTCGTCTGGGCCAACTGGTTCCGCGATGCGCGCTTGCTCCGCGACAGGCAAAAGCTGCTCGCCGAGCATTACGGCAGCGATTGGCAATGGATTCCCGCCGACGCCATGCACGAGTTTGTGCACAGCCGCCGATACCACGATGGCCTGTATGAACGTAATGCGCTGCACATCGATCCGCTGGCCTACGCCCGTGGGCTTGCGGTCGCCGCGGAAGCGGCCGGCGTATCGATCCATGAAGGCTCACGGGTCAGGATGCTCGAGCGGCGGGGCCCGCGCTGGGTGCTGCGCGTGGGTGACGCGGAGATCGAGACGCCACAGGTGGTGCTCGCGTGTGGCGGCTACCTCGCCGGGCTCGATCGCACGATCGACCGCGCTGTCCTGCCGATCGCCACCTATGTCATGGTCACCGAACCGCTCGGCCCGCGCCTCGGCGAATGCCTGCGGACCCAGGCGGCCATCTACGACACGCGCTTTGCCTTCGACTACTACCGGCCGCTGCAGGACACCCGGCTGTTATGGGGCGGGAGGATCTCGGTACGCGACAGAAACCCGCGTGCGGTGCAGAAACTCCTGGCACGCGACCTCGAGCGTGTATTCCCGGCACTGAAGGGGGTGAAGATCGGGCACGCCTGGTCGGGCTTGATGAGCTACGCCCGGCACGAGATGCCCCAGGTGGGAACCCACGGTAACGGCCTGTGGTACGCGCAGGCCTTCGGCGGCCATGGCCTGGCGCCCACCTGCGCCGCAGGTGAGACGCTTGCCGACGCGATCGCGGCTGGCGAGAAAGCCGTGCCCGCCTATGCGGACTTCGGGCTTGAACCGGTCCACCGGCCGTTCGGTTACCTGGCCGCGCAAGGCACGTACTGGAAGCTCGAGCTTGCGGATTGGTTCAAGTCGCGCCTTGAGGGCTAGGCATAGGCCTGCCTAGCGCGGCTTTGCCTTGTCCAGCCAGACGATGATGCCCTGCGCATTCAGCCGGATATCGATCTTCAGCAGCTTCGTGATCTCATCGGCGGACAAGGCTACGCCGTGCTTTCTGGCCCGACCCACGTAGAGCTCGGTGAAATCCGCGGCGATACGCACTTCGCGGTCCGGATCGGCCGCATGCCTTGTAGCGATCGCGACCATCGCGTCGATCTGCTCATGCAGGTCACGGGCCAGCCGTTTGACCTCGCCGACGCGGTCGTAATGCGTCAGGTACATCGCCTCGGGCTCGTAGCGCATCATCCGCTCGATGGAAGCGTGCGCCTCGTCGGGATCGAACTGCACCGGCGAGGTCGTCGGGATGATGAACGGGCCGTTCGCGGTATCGAATTCGCGGTAGGACAGGCCGAAGATGTCGCCGGTGAAGAACGCGTTCGCGCGCTCATCGTGGATGGCGATGTGGTGCTTCGCATGGCCCGGCGTATCCAGGCATAGCAGGGCCCGTCCTGCGAGATCGACGACGAAGCCATCGCTGGCTTCGATCACCCGGTCCTTCGGGACGGGCATGATCGTGCCGTAGTCACGCCGCACCGCGTCCTCGCCATAGACGCCGGTCGCGCCGGCAATGAGTGCGGAGGGATCGATCATGTGCCGCGCGCCGCGCGGGTGCACCGCGAGCATGGCGTTGGGCAGGTGCTTCATCAGCTCGCCCGCGCCACCCGCATGGTCGAGGTGTACGTGGGTGAGGATTACCCAGTCGATGTCGGCGGGCCGCAGGTCGGCCGACGCGATCGCATCGAGGAAACGGGGCAGGGAGTGCGTGGTGCCGCTATCGATGAAGGCACCCCGGCCACGTTCCACCACGAGGTAGGCCGCGTCGAAGGAGGGGCGGCCGAAGCCGGTGTCGATGGTGTGGATGCCGTGCATGGCTACAGCGTAAACCCGCCGGGGCAACCAATGCATCCGTAGGAGCCCACCCTGTGAGCGACGCCTTTCGCGATTCCGCAACAGGACCTGTTGCCTTGGGCGAAAGATGTCGCGCACAGGGTGCGCTCCTACTACAGCGCTGTTTTACAGCGCTTCGAACACGCCTGCCGCGCCCATGCCGGTGCCGATGCACATGGTGACCATGCCGTACTTCTGCTTGCGGCGGCGCAGGCCGTGGATCAGCGTGGCGGCGCGGATGGCGCCGGTGGCACCGAGCGGGTGGCCGAGGGCGATGGCGCCGCCCAGCGGGTTCACCTTCGACGGATCCAGGCCGAGGTCACGGATGACCGCGAGGGCCTGGGCGGCGAACGCTTCGTTGAGCTCGATCCAGTCGAGCTGGTCCTGGCTGATGCCGGTCTGCTTCAGTGCCTTCGGGATCGCTTCCTTCGGGCCGATGCCCATGATGTCCGGGGCGACGCCAGCGACGGAGAAGCCGACGAAGCGGGCGAGCGGGGTCAGGCCGTAATCCTTGATGGCCTTTTCCGAGGCCAGCAGCAGCGCGCCAGCACCGTCGGACATCTGCGAGGAATTACCCGCGGTGACCGAGCCGCCGAACTGGCCGTTGCGGAACACCGGGCGCAGCTTGCCGAGCACCTCGAGCGACGTATCGGCGCGCGGGCCTTCGTCGATCGAAATGATCCGGCGGTCTTCCTTCACCGTGCGGTTCTTCAGGTCGGGGTAGCGGTCGTCGAGCTGGAACGGGGTGATCTCGTCCTTGAACTCGCCGTTCTGGATGGCGGCGAGCGCCTTCTGGTGCGACTGCAGGGCGAAGGCATCCTGGTCCTCGCGGCTGACCTTCCAGCGCTCGGCGACCTTCTCCGCGGTGATGCCCATGCCGAAGGCGATCGCGCGGTTTTCGTCGTTTTCGAAGATCGCCGGGTTCATGGCGATCTTGTGGCCCATCATCGGCACCATGCTCATCGACTCGGTACCGCCGGCGAGCATCAGGTCGGCCTCACCCAGGCGGATGCGGTCGGCGGCCATGGCGATGGCCTGCACGCCCGACGAGCAGAAGCGGTTGATGGTGACGCCGGGCACCTGTTCCGGCAGGCCGGCCAGCAGCACGCCGATGCGCGCCACGTTCATGCCTTGCTCGGCTTCCGGCATGGCGCAGCCGATGATCGCGTCGGCGATCAGGGCCGGGTCGATGCCCGGGGCCTGCTCCATCACCGCACGGATGACGTGGGCGAGCAGGTCGTCGGGACGGGTATTGCGGAACACGCCGCGCGGCGCCTTGCCTACCGGGGTACGGGTGGCGGCGACGATGTAGGCATCTTGCACTTGCTTGCTCATGGAATGCTTTCCTCAGTTACGCAGCGGCTTGCCGGTCGTCATCGTGTGGGCGATGCGGGCCTGGGTCTTTTCGGTCTGGGCCAGCTCGACGAAATGCTTGCGTTCCAGCGCGAGCAGCCACTCCTCATCCACGGCCGAGCCGCGCTCGATCGGGCCGCCCGACAGCGTGTCGGCGATGCGGCTGGCGATGTTGATGTCGTGCGGCGAGGCGAAGTAGCCCTCGGCCATGTTGGCAAGGCTGGCCTTGAACGTCGCCGTGCTAGTGTCGCCGGCGGCGGGAATGGCACGTGCCGGCATCGGCGGGCGGTAGCCCGATTCCGCCATGGCAAGCGCCTGGGCCTTGGCCACGTGCAGCAGTTCGTAGGCGTTGAACACCACGATGTCTTCCTTGCGCAGCAGGCCGAGCGTCTTCGCTTCCAGCGCGCTGGTCGAGACCTTCGCCATCGCGACGGTCTCGAACACCTTCTTGAGGTATTCGAACGGGTCTTCCGGGTTCTGCTGCGCCGCGCGGACGGCGAGTTCCTTCAGGCCGCCACCCGCCGGCAGCAGGCCGACGCCAGCCTCGACGAGGCCGATGTAGCTCTCCAGCGCCGCGACCGTGCGCGCGGAGTGCATCTGGAACTCACAGCCACCGCCCAGGGCAAGGCCGCGCACCGCGGCCACGACCGGCACCAGCGAGTACTTGATCGCCATGCTGGTGGCCTGGAAGTTCGCGACCATGGCCTCGAACTCGGCGAGCTTGCCAGCCTGGAGCAGGCCGAGCGCACCCTTGAGGTCGGCACCGGCCGAGAACGGCTCGTTCGGCTGCCACAGCACCACGCCACGGAACTGCTGTTCCGCCAGGCCGATCGCATGCTGGATGCCATCGAGCACGTGGTCGTTGACCGTATTCATCTTGGTCTTGAACGAGATGACGCCGATGCCGTCGCCCTGCGTCCACAGGCGCACGCCATCGTTTTCCCACACCGTCGTGCCCTGGTCGAACTTCTCGCCCAGGATCGGATCCGGGAACGCCTGGCGGGCATAGACCGGGTGCGACGAGCGCGGCTTCTCGGCGTTGGCGCTGGCCGAGTACGAGCCGGCCTTGCCGTGCACGCCGTTGCGACCGTCGGTGACCCATGCCGGCAGCGGGGCGCTGCTCATGGTCTTGCCGGCGGCGATGTCTTCCGCGATCCAGCCGGCGACCTGCTGCCAACCAGCAGCCTGCCACAGCTCGAACGGACCGAGCTTCCAGCCGTAACCCCAGCGGATGGCGAAGTCGACATCGCGCGCGGTCTCGGCGATATCCGCCAGGTGGAAGGCCGTGTAATGGAAGAGATCGCGGAACACCGCCCACAGGAACTGCGCCTGCGGATCGGACGAGGCGCGCAGCTTGCCGAACTTCTCGGCCGGATCCTTGATCGCCAGGATGGCGGCGACCTCATCGGAAGGCTTGCCCTCGGACGGGCGGTAGTCCTGCTTCTGCAGGTCCAGCACCACGATGTCCTTGCCGGCCTTGCGATAGAAGCCGGCGCCGGTCTTCTGGCCCAGCGCACCCTTGTCGATCAGGCCCTTCAGCCACACCGGCGGCTGGAAGTACTTGTGCCAGGGATCATCCGGCAGCGTATCGCCCATGGTCTTCACCACGTGGGCGAGCGTATCCAGGCCCACGACATCCGCGGTGCGGAAGGTGGCGCTCTTCGGGCGGCCGATCGCCGGGCCGGTCAGCGCATCGACGGTGTCGAAGCCCAGGCCGAACTGTTCGGTGTGGAACATCGTCGACAGCATCGAGAACACGCCGATGCGGTTGCCGATGAAGTTCGGGGTGTCCTTCGCGTAGACGACGCCCTTGCCAAGCGTCGTGGTCAGGAAGGCCTCGAGGCCTTCGAGCACGGCGGTATCGGTGAGCTTCGTCGGGATCAGCTCGACCAGGTGCATGTAGCGCGGCGGATTGAAGAAATGCACGCCGGTGAAGCGGTGGCGGAGCTGTTCCGGCAGCGCTTCGGCGAGGCCATTGATCGACAGGCCCGAGGTGTTGCTGGCGAGGACGGCGGTCTTCGAGACGTGCGGAGCGATCTTCGTGTAGAGATCCAGCTTCCAGTCCATCCGTTCGGCGATGGCTTCGATGACCAGGTCCACGTCGGCGAGCTGGCCCAGGTCATCCTCGTAGTTCGCCGGGATGATGGCCGCGCCCAGGCTCTTCTCGGCCAGCGGGGCCGGCGAGAGCTTGGCCAGGTTGGCGATGGCCTTGAGGGCGATGCCGCTCTTCGGACCTTCCTTGGCGGGCAGGTCGAACAGGACGGTTTCCACGTTGGCGTTCGTCAGGTGCGCGGCAATCTGCGCGCCCATGACGCCGGCGCCGAGTACCGCGGCCTTGCGAATGCGTAGCGGTGTTGCGGTCATGGTGATCTCCAGGGTGCAAATAGTCGTTCCGGTCAGCGCGGGCTGGCCGGAGCGTTCGAAACGGATGGGTTGCGCATGCCGGCGGCGGCGAAGCGGATCAGGTGCTCGGCGGCGGTTTCGCGGTGGTCGCGCTCGGCGACGTCGCTCTTGCGCTGGATGATGCCGAAGTCGGCCATGGCGTAGGTCAGGGCGCCGGTCACGATATCCAGGCGCCAGTAGATGTCTTCCTTGGCCAGACCGGGCAGCAGGCGGCCGAACTCGGTGGCGAACTGGCGCAGGATGTGGCCGTAGTTCTCCGAGAGAAACCGGCGCAGGGTCTCGTTATGCTCGGCATAGGCCCGGGCCAGGACGCGGACGAAGGCCGCGCCGCCGCCATCGGTACGGGAGAGGTCCAGTGCCGGGCGGATGTATGCATCGAGGACGTCCTCGAGCGTGGTGTCGTCCTTGCCGGCCAGGCGGTGCAGGGCGGCCAGGCGGCGGCTGTTTAGCTCGTCCAGGCGGCGCCGGAACACCTCCTCGATCAGCTTGTCCTTGGAGCCGAAGTGGTAGTTCACGGCGGCCAGGTTCACCCTGGCGGCGGCGGTGACCTGGCGCAGGGAGGCCCCGGCGAATCCATGGGTCGCGAACAGGGCTTCGGCCGCACCCAGGATCCGTTCCTTCGTACTGCGCTCACGTGAGGCGTAGGGGGCAGGGGTCATGGCGGGCCACTCCGGCTGGGTCAGTTTGAATCAAACGATCGTTTGAGAATACGCCTGCCGTTATTTGGTGGTCAATGTGCGCCGCACAAGCCTGCAATTGGGTTTCGGATGAGCTAGAATCCGTCAAGAATTCGTGAGCTAAGTCAGTCATTCCTGACGGCTTTGCCTTCAAACTTTCACCGGGCGCCCTCGCGGGGTCCGGCATGCTTTGTTTATTCCTACCCTTCCCGGAGTACCCGTATGGCGCTGGAGCGCACCCTTTCGATCATCAAGCCCGATGCCGTCAAGAAGAACGTCATCGGTGAAATCCTGGCCCGCTTTGAAAAGGCTGGCCTCAAGATCGTCGCCGCCAAGATGAAGCAGCTGACCCGCGAAGAGGCCGAAGGCTTCTACGCAGTGCACAAGGAGCGTCCGTTCTTCGGCGCCCTGGTCGAGTTCATGATCTCCGGCCCGGTGATGATCCAGGCGCTGGAAGGCGAAGGCGCGGTCCTGAAGAACCGTGACCTCATGGGCGCCACCAACCCGAAGGAAGCGGCTGCCGGCACCATCCGCGCCGACTTCGCCGAATCGATCGACGCCAATGCCGTGCACGGCTCGGATTCGCTCGAGAACGCCGCCAACGAGATCAAGTACTTCTTTAACGACTCGGACGTCGTTTCGCACTGAGAACTGCCGTGAATACGCCTGCCGACAAGGTCAACCTGCTCGACTTCGACCGCCAGGGGCTGCGCGATTTCTTCGCCAGCATTGGCGAGAAGCCGTATCGCGCGGACCAGGTCATGAAGTGGATCTACCACCGTCTTGAAAGCAATTTCGAGGCGATGACCGATGTCGGCAAGGCGCTTCGCGAAAAGCTCAATGCCACCTGTTATATCGGGCCGCCGTCCACCGTCTTTGAAAAAGGCGCGGTGGATGGCACCCACAAGTGGCTGCTCGGCATGGATGGCGGCAACGCCATCGAAACCGTGTATATCCCGGAACCCACCCGCGGCACGCTCTGCGTGTCCTCGCAGGTGGGCTGCGCCCTGAACTGCCAGTTCTGCTCCACGGCGACCCAAGGCTTCTCGCGCAACCTCTCGACGGCCGAAATCATCGGCCAGATGTGGGTCGCGGCCAAATTCCTGGGCAACGTCACGCACCAGCAGCGCCGCATCACCAACGTGGTGATGATGGGCATGGGCGAGCCGTTGCTCAATTTCGATAACGTGGTGAAGGCCATGAGCCTGATGCGCGACGACCTGGGCTTCGGCCTGGCCAGCAAGCGCGTCACGCTTTCCACCGCCGGCCTGGTGCCGATGATCGACCGGCTCTCGGCCGAGAGCGACGTGTCGCTGGCGGTCTCGCTGCACGCCGCCAACGACGAGCTGCGTACCGAGCTGGTCCCGCTGAACAAGCGCTACAACCTGGCCGAGCTGGCCGGGGCCTGCGAGCGCTATATCCGCCGGGCGCCGCGTACCACCATCACGTTCGAATACACGCTCATGAAGGGCGTGAACGACCGCCCGGAACACGCGCGCCAGCTGATCAAGTTCATGCGCCGCCTGCCCGGTAATAACAAGGTCAACCTTATCCCGTTCAATCCGTTCCCGGGCACGCGTTTCGAACGCTCGGAGCCGGAGGAGATCCGCGCGTTCCAGACGCAGCTGTTGAACGCCGGGGTGCTTACCATGCTCCGCCGCACGCGCGGCGACGATATCGATGCCGCCTGCGGCCAGCTGAAGGGGCAGGTGGTCGATCGTACGCGCCGGCAGGCGGAGTTCCGCAAGAAGCTCGAAGAAGGGGTTGTGAATGCGGCTTGAGCGGTGGGGGATGCTGGCGGCGCTCGCGATGGCGTGCGCCGGTTGCGTGACGACCGGGGGAGACGGTCCGGGGGCCAACCTCAAGCCGGACTCCAAGGCGGACGAGCGCCGGCATGGCGCTGAGGTCCATACCGAGCTTGGCACCAAGTACATGGAGCAGGGCAACCTGGAAGGGGCCATGGGCAAGCTGAACAAGGCGGTCCAGTTCGATCCCACCTACGCCCCGGCACACACCGTGCTGGGCGTGCTCTACGAGCGCATCAACGATCCTGCCAACGCCGAGCTGCAGTACCGCAAGGCGGTGGAACTCGACCCGAAGAAGGGCGACCTCAACAACAACCTCGCCGTGTTCCTCTGCAAGCAGGGGCGCGCCGGGGATGCCAAGCCGTACTTCGACCGTGCCCTGGCCGATCCGTTCTACGGTACGCCCGACCTGGCCCTGTCGAACGCCGGCACGTGCGAACTGAAAGCGAAGGATTACGACGGGGCCGAGGCGTACTTCCGCAAGGCGCTCGAGCGTAACCCGCAGAACCCGGACGCCCTGTATCAGATGGCGAACGTGTTGTACCTTAAGAACGATGCATTCCGGGCCCGCGCATTCCTCCAGCGTTTCGACGCGCTGGGCGTGAGCAGTCCGGATGCGTTGAAGCTCGGTCACGATATCGAGCTCCGTCTGGGCAACGGGGAGGTTGCCCAGGACTATGCCAAACGCCTGCGTGAAAAGTTCCCGGATTCGGAACCCGCGCACGCACTCGAAGCCACTGCACGTCAATGACCACTGCATCGTCGAATTCCAACGGTCGGGACGGACGCGAACAGGATCTGTTCGCCGGCATCGAGCCCTTTGTGAACAGGGAGGACGCCATGGACCCGCAGACTGATTCCCAGGCCACCGATGGTGGCCGCGTCCTGATCGACCACGCCCCCTCGCAGGAGGGCCACTTCGGTGCCCGGCTGCGCGCGGCGCGCGAGGCCCGGGGCTATACGGTCGAAGCCTGCGGCCAGGCGCTACGCCTGCCCGTGCGCCTGCTGCGCCAGCTCGAGGCCGGCGAGTACGGCGGCATCGACTACCAGGTGTACCTGAGCGGCTACCTCACCAAATACGGCCGCCATGTCGGCGTGGACGAGGATGCCATCCAGGCCGAGCTCGGCCGCCTGGCTCCGCGCCAGCCCGACCTCGTCGTCACCGGCGGCGTCTCGCATTCGCGCTACCTGCTCGAGCGCTATGTCACCGCGGCGACCTACGTGGTCCTGACGGCGATCATCGTGGTGCCCATGGTGTGGCTGGGCGTGCGTGGCACGCTCGATCGTGACATGCCGCGCCTCGCCCCGCTGGATGCCGCGCCCGTGGCCCAACAGGATGCGCCGGCCGCTGCCTCCAGCAGCGGCGCGCTCGTCGCATCGGCGGCACCTGCACAGGCCGCGGCCCCTGCGGAAGCCCGCCCGGAAGACCAGCAGCCGGTGCTGGCCAGCATGGCCATGTTCCCGCCGCTCGACCACAGCGCGACGAAGACCCCGCTGGCGACCAGTGCGGCCGCACCCGCGGCGGTCACCTCCGGCCAGGGTGGGCACGACCTCACGCTGAACCTGCCTTCGGCGAGCTGGGTGGAAGTCACCGATGCCGCAGGCCAGCGCCTGGAATACGGCATCCTGCCCGCCGGCACGCAGAAGTCGGACCACAGCGCTTCCGCGCTCGATGTGCGTATCGGCAACGCGAACGGCGCCCAGGCGTCGGTCGATGGCCAGCCCGTGCAGATCGAAACCTTCCGCCGCGCCAACGTCGCCCGCTTCCGCGTCGATGTGCGTGATGGCAAGGCCTCGCCGGTCGCCTACTGATTGACCCGGCGCCGCCTCGCGGCGCTTTTCGGGTATCCTTGCCTATTGATCCGCGCGGCCGTCCCCGGACGGCCGGCGTGGGCCCGTTTCTTCCAAGGTTTGCTGCGCCCGGTGCGCAGTGGGTGATTGCATGGCATTCGACGTTTACGACGATTACGAACAGGGCGAACGCGTCCAGCAGTGGCTCCGCAAGAACGGCGTAAGCATCGCCGTCGGCATCGCCCTCGGCCTGGTGCTGATCTTTGGCTGGCAGCAGTGGAAGTCGCACCGCGCCGGCCATGAGCAGGCCGCCGCCAACGAATACGGCGCCCTCCAGGCTGCCGACGCCGCCAACAAGACCAGCGAAGCCGATGTCCGCACCGAGACCCTGATGAAGGAGTACTCGGATACGGCGTGGGCCGTGTTCGCCGCCGGCGAGCGTGCGCAGCGCAATGTCATGGCCGCGCAGTACGACAAGGCCGCGGGCGACCTCGACTGGGCCCAGGCCCACGCGAAGGATGACACCCTCAAGACCCTCGTCGGCGTGCGCGTGGCGCAGCTGAAGGCCGCCCAGGGCAAGCCGCAGGAAGCGCTCGCCGCGCTCGATGCGCTCAACGGCAAGGGCTTTTCGGCCTCCACCGAGGAACTCCGCGGCGACGTGCTGGTCAAGCTGGGACGCCAGGACGACGCTCGCAAGGCCTATCAGGCGGCGATCGCCGCCATGGGCGACAGCGCACCGCAGCGCGGTGTGGTTCAAACCAAACTCGATGATCTGGCCGTGGCCGGGAAGCAGGGTGCATGAAACGTTTCTGGGCAATCGCGTTGACCTCCTCACTGGCCGCCGTGGCCGGCTGCCATTCGTTCAAGAAGGAAAACGTCGAACCGCCGACCCCGCTCGACAAGAAGTTCGAGCCGTCCATCAAGGTGGAGCGCCTGTGGAAGAACAGCGTCGGTGACGGCGCCGCCGAATCCGGCATCCGCATGCGTCCGGCCGTGGTCGATGGCGTCGTGTACGCCGCCAGCACCGACGGCAAGATGGCCGCGTTCGATGCCAATACCGGCAAGACCCTGTGGTCGAAGAGCATCCGCCAGCACGGCTGGTTCGGCTGGGGCGATGCCAAGCGTGAAGATGCGCGCTTCTCGGGTGGCCCGGGCGTGGCGGGTGACCTCGCTGCCGTCGGTACCCTCGATGGCCACGTCTACGCCATGAACTCGAAGGATGGCGAGCGCCGCTGGGCCGCCGAGGTCTCGTCCGAGGTCGTGACGGCCCCGGTCGTTACCGCCGACCTCGTCGTGGTCCGCTGCAACGATGGCCGCGTCTACGGCCTGGATGCGAAGACCGGCGAGCGCCGCTGGGTCTACGACCAGTCCCAGGTCCCGCTGCTCAGCCTGCGCGGCAACGGCCGCCTGCTCGTCGCGAACGGCGTGGTGTTCATGGGCAGCGATGCCGGCAAGCTGGTCGCCATCCGCCTCGATAACGGCGAAAAGCTCTGGGAACAGACCCTCGCCAGCGGCGAAGGCCGTACCGAGATCGATCGCCTGAATGACGCCGACGGCGCCATCGTCCTGGACGGCACCACCCTGTACGGTGGCGCTTACCACGGCGACATCGCCGCGTTCGATGGCCCCAGCGGCCGTCCGCTGTGGAACCACAAGTTCTCGACGTTCACCTCGCTCGATGTGCACGACAACTCGCTATACGGCGTGGACGATACCTCGCAGGTGTTCGCCTTCGACAAGAGCAGCGGTGCCAACATCTGGAAGCAGGATGCACTGAAGTGGCGCTGGGTTTCGGCCCCGTCCGCCCAGGGCAACTATGTGGTGGTGGGCGATCTCGATGGCCACATCCACTGGCTTAACGGCACCGACGGCAAGATCGTCGGTCGTGAGCGCCTGTCGAAGAAGGCCATCCGTTCGCAGCCCGTCGTTTCCGGCGATACCGTGTACGTGGAAGACGTGGAAGGCCACGTCGGCGCGTACCGCGTCGCCCATTGATTCACTGAAGGATCTTAGCTTTCCCCATGTTGCCCGTCATCGCCCTGGTCGGCCGCCCCAACGTCGGTAAGTCGACCCTATTCAATGCGCTGACGCGTAGCAGGGACGCCCTCGTCGCCGATATGCCCGGCGTCACTCGTGATCGCCATTACGGCGTCTGCCATCTTGGCGAGCGCCCGTTCGTGGTCGTCGATACGGGTGGCCTCTCCGGCAGCGACGAAGGCATCGAAGGCCTGACCGCGCAGCAGGTTCGTCTCGCCATTGCCGAGGCGAACCTGCTCGTCTTCGTGGTGGATGCCCGTGATGGCATCCTCCCGCTCGATGCCTCGATCCTCAGCGAGCTCCGCCGTAGCGGCAAGCCGATTGTCGTCGTGGTCAACAAGACCGATGGCACCGACGAGCCGTCCGTCATGGGCGAGTTCGCCCGGTTCGGTGTCGCCGAAACGCTGCCGATGTCGGCCGCGCATAATCGCGGCGTCGATGTGCTGGTGGCGCACGCCATGCCGCACCTGCCCGTCGATGAAGACGAGGAGGGCGAAGGCCGTCCGTCGCTGGAAGAACAGGGCATCCGCGTGGCCATCGTCGGCCGCCCGAACGCCGGCAAGTCCACCCTGATCAACCGCCTGCTCGGTGAGGATCGCCTCATCGTGTCCGACCTGGCCGGCACCACGCGCGATCCGATTCGCGTGGCACTGGAGCGGGATGGCCGTCGGTTCACGCTGATCGATACCGCGGGCGTCCGCCGCAAGGCGCGCGTCGAGGAGGCGGTGGAGAAATTCAGCGTCATCAAGACGCTGCAGTCGATCTCCGCGGCGCAGATCACCGTGCTTATGATCGATGCGCGCGAGAACCTCGCCGACCAGGACCTCACCCTGATCGGCCATGTCATCGAAGAGGGCCGCGCCCTTGTCATCGCCGTCAACAAGTGGGACGGTCTCGATGCCTACCAGCGCGACCAGACGGTGAAGGCGCTGGAGCGCCGCCTGCAGTTCGCCAGTTGGGCGAAGATCGTATTCATTTCGGCGCTGCATGGTTCGGGCATGCGTGAACTGATGCGCTCCGTGGTGCGTGCCCATGCGGCCGCCACCAAGGAGCTCACGGCCAGCGACCTGACCCGCGCGCTCGAGAAGGCCTACGAGTCGTACCAGCCGCCGCTGGTTCGCGGCCACGCGCCCAAGCTGCGCTATGCGCACCCGGGCGGCAACAACCCGCCGACGATCGTCATCCACGGCAGCCGTACGAAGCACATCGCGCCGGCGTATCGCCGTTATCTCGAGAACTTCTTCCGCACGCGCTACAAGCTGGAAGGCACCCCGATCCGCATCGACTTCCGTGACGGCGAGAACCCGTTCGCCGGCACGAAGAACGTGCTGACGGCAAGCCAGGCCCGCAGCCGCCAGCGCATGATCCGCAACGCGAAGCGGCGCGAGAAATAACCGCGCCGCACCTGCCGAGGGTGCCCGCATGACCGAAGGCCTTGATCGCGAGCGCTGGTTGAACGACCTGCGCCAGCGCGTGCCCGAAACCACGGCCGCCGATGCGCTGGCCCGACAGCTTGGTGGCGCGCTGCTGATCGACGTACGCGAGGACAACGAGCGTGCCACCGGTTCACCGGAGGGGGCGGTCGGCCTCTCGCGTGGCTTCCTCGAATTGCGTATCGAGCAGGTCGAGCCCGATCGGGATCGCGATGTGCTCCTCCTGTGTGGGAGCGGCCAGCGCTCGCTGCTGGCGGGCGAGGCATTGCAGCGCATGGGTTATCGCCGGGTGCACTCCGTGGCCGGTGGCATGGCCGCCTGGAAGGCGGCGGGCCTCCCGGTGAGTGCCGGTGCCCTGGATAGCGACGCGGCCGAGCGTTACAGCCGGCAGATCCTCCTGCCGCAGGTGGGTGAAGCCGGGCAGGCGAAGCTTGCCACCGCGCGCATCGTGGTCATCGGTGCCGGCGGCCTTGGCGCCCCGGCGCTGCTTTACCTGGCGGCGGCCGGTGTCGGCAATATCACCATCATCGATGACGACCGGGTGGAGCGATCGAACCTGCACCGGCAGGTCGTCCACGCCGATGCGCGGGTAGGGATGGGCAAGGCCGATTCGGCGCGGATGGCCTTGCTGGCCCTGAATCCGCGGGTCGAGGTGCGGGTGGTTGCCGAGCGGCTACGCGCGGAGAACGTCGAGGCCCTGATCCGCGACCACGATGTGGTGATCGATGGCGCCGACAACTTCGCGACGCGCTACCTGCTGGCCGCGGCGACGCGCCGGCTGGGCATCCCCATGGTTTACGCCGCGATCGAGCGTTTCACTGGGCAGGCCAGCGTGTTCGATCCGCGGCTCGATGAGTCGCCATGCTATCGCTGCCTGTTCCCGGAACCGCCCGCGGCGGCCGATGCGCCGAACTGCGCCGAAGCCGGCGTACTCGGCGTGCTTCCCGGTGTGCTCGGGCTGGTCCAGGCCACCGAGGCCCTCAAGCTGGTCCTCGGCATCGGCCAGCCACTGGTCGGCCGCCTGCTCACGTATGACGCGTTGGGCATGCGCTTCCGCGAACTGACCCTGCGCCGCGATCCCGCCTGTCCCGGCTGCGGCCCCGATTCGGGGTTCACCGGATACACCGACCTCGAACACATGTGCGCAGCTTCTACAACGGCGGGGTGACAGAGTACATGGCTGCGTCAACTGGTTTATCGTTGATTACCAACCGGTTACGCAGCATTCCTTCGAAAGTACCTCCGATACGCTCGGCGGCTTTCCGGCTCGGCAGGTTGTCATGCGCAGCCACGATTTCCACCCGCGTAACGCCGACGACATCGAACGCCCAGGGCAGGACGAGCGTCCCGGCGCGAGTCACGATGCCCTTGCCGTGCTCCGACTCACGCACCCAGTAACCGAGGGTCGCGAACCGATGCTCGCGATGGCGCTGGTTGATGCCCATGCCGCCGAGGAATCGGCCGGTCTGCGTATCGACGATGATCATCTCGAAACCGTCGCCGAGCAGCCACGCCTGCTTGCAGAGTCGGATCCAGTCCTGCGCCGTCGCCGTGTCATAGTCCGCGCGAGCCCAGGCCAGCCATGGGCCCGCCGTGCCCACGGATTCCCGTACCGCTTCGGCAAGGGCTTCGGCATCGTCGTCGCGGTAGGCACGCAGGCGGACGACGCCATCGCTCAGGTCATGCGGGTAGGGCACGGTATCAATGGTCATTCCCCATTAAATCACGGATAATGCACCGCTTTTCGCAGGGCGAACTTTCCATGACGGCACGTATCCTCGACGGCAAGCGCATCGCCCACGAATTGCTGGAGCACATCGCGCTACGCGTTGCCAAGCGCGTCGCCGAGGGTCGGCGCAAGCCCGGTCTCGCCGTGGTGCTGGTCGGCAACGACGCCGCCTCCGCGGTATACGTCAAGAACAAGCGCCGCGCCTGCCAGCAGGTGGGCTTCGAATCGTTCGGTTACGACCTGCCGGCCGAGACCTCGCAGGAAGAGCTGTTCGCGCTGATCGATAACCTCAACGCCGATCCGGCGGTGCACGGCATCCTCGTGCAGTCGCCACTGCCCGATCACATTGACGAAGACGCGCTGGTCGACCGGATCGACGCGCGCAAGGACGTCGATGGCTTCCAGGCGGTGAACGTCGGCCGCCTGGCACTGCGCCGTTTCGGCCTGCGCCCGTGCACGCCGAAGGGCGTCATGACCCTGCTGGGCCACACGGATCGCCCTGTGCGCGGCCGCCATGCCGTGATCGTCGGCGTCTCCAATCATGTCGGCCGCCCGCTCGCGCTTGAGCTACTAATTGCTGGCTGCACAGTCACTTGCTGCCACAAGTTCACGCAGGATCTCGAAAGCTTCGTTCGCCAGGCCGACATCCTCGTCGTGGCCGCCGGCAAGCCGGGCCTCGTGAAGGGCGAATGGGTGAAGGACGGCGCCGTGGTGGTGGACGTAGGCATCAACCGCCTGGAAGACGGCCGCCTGGTCGGCGACGTCGAGTTCGCCCCGGCCGCGAAGCGTGCTTCGTGGATCACCCCGGTACCGGGCGGTGTCGGCCCGATGACCGTGGCGACCCTGATGGAAAACACCCTGGAAGCCGCCGAAGCCCTCGACGCCTGACCGGTAGAAGCCCACCCTGTGGGCGACATCTTTCGCCTCAAGGCAACAGGGCCTGTGGCGCTATCGCGAGGGGCGTCGCCCACAGGGTGGGCTCCTACGGCAGACGGCACGATCGGGATCTAGCCCCCACTGTCGCAATGTTGCAACGCAGGGTATAATGGCGTGATTTACTCGCGGGACTAATGCTATGCGCATCCTTGCCGAGGCACTCACTTACGACGACGTGTTTCTGGTTCCCGGCCACTCCACGGTACTGCCGCGCGATGTGGATACTTCAACGCGGTTCACCCGCGGCCTCCGCCTGAACATCCCGATCGTGTCCGCTGCCATGGATACCGTCACCGAGGCGCGACTGGCGATCACCATGGCCCAGAACGGCGGCATGGGAATCATCCACAAGAACATGACGTTCGATCAGCAGGCCGCACAGGTCCGCCTGGTCAAGAAGTTCGAAGCGGGCGTCATCCGCAGTCCGATCACCGTGCGTCCCGATACCTCCATCGGTGAAGTCATCGCACTGACCCGCGCGCACAACATCTCCGGTGTCCCCGTCGTCGACGGCGAGCGCCTGGTCGGCATCGTGACCGGCCGCGACATGCGCTTCGAGCGCAAGCACGACGACCCGGTCCGCAACATCATGACGCGCGAAGAGCGCCTCATCACGGTGAAGGAAGGCGCGTCGCACGACGAAGTCCTCGAACTCCTCCACCGCAACCGCATCGAAAAGGTCCTGGTCGTCAACGACGACTTCCAGCTCCGTGGCCTCATCACGGTGAAGGACATCCAGAAGGCCCGCGACAACCCCAAGGCCGCCAAGGATTCGCACGAGCGTCTGGTCGTCGGTGCCGCGGTGGGCGTCGGTGGCGATACCGAACAGCGCGTCGAGGCCCTCGTGGCCGCGGGCGTGGACGTCATCGTCGTCGACACCGCGCATGGCCATTCGCAGGGCGTGATCGATCGCGCCGGCTGGGTGAAGAAGCGCTACCCGCAGGTGCAGGTCATCGCCGGCAACATCGTCACCGGTGAAGCCGCGCGTGCGCTGCTCGATGCCGGCGTCGATGCAGTGAAGGTCGGCGTGGGCCCGGGTTCCATCTGCACCACCCGTATCGTCACCGGTATCGGCGTGCCGCAGATCACCTCGATCGACCTGGTCGCCACCGCGCTGAAGGGCGAGATCCCGCTCATCGCCGACGGCGGCATCCGCTACTCCGGCGATATCCCGAAGGCCCTGGCCGCCGGCGCGTCGTCGGTCATGCTGGGCTCCATGTTCGCCGGCACCGAGGAATCCCCGGGCGAGGTCGAACTCTTCCAGGGCCGCTCCTACAAGAGCTACCGCGGCATGGGCTCCATCGGCGCCATGCAGCTCGGCTCCAAGGACCGCTACTTCCAGGATGAAGCCGACGCCGACAAGCTCGTGCCGGAAGGTATCGAAGGTCGCGTGCCGTACCGTGGCTCGATCCGCAACATCATCCACCAGATGATGGGTGGCCTGCGTGCCTCCATGGGTTACATGGGCACGGCCAACATCGAAGAGATCCACGAGAAGGCGCAGTTCGTGAAGGTGACCGGTGCCGGCGTGCGCGAGGCGCACCCGCACGATATCCAGATCACGAAGGAAGCACCGAACTACCGCGTCCTGGATTGATGCCCCGGGGCATCCGCGCCAGGTAACACAGGACGCCCGCGACACGTGGGCGTTCTGCTTTTCGCATACCGTATTTTTTACTGCAGGCCGCCACGATGACCGATATCCATAGCGACAAGATCCTCATCCTCGACTTTGGCTCGCAGTACACGCAGCTGATCGCCCGCCGCATCCGCGAGATCGGCGTCTATTGCGAAGTGTGGGCGTGGGATCACGCGCCGGAAGAGATCCCGGGCTTCAACCCGCGTGGCGTCATCCTCTCCGGCGGCCCGGAATCGGTCACCGAGGCGGATTCGCCGCGCGCACCACAGGTGGTCTTCGAACTGGGCGTGCCGGTGCTCGGCATCTGCTACGGCATGCAGACCATGTCCGAACAGCTCGGCGGCAAGGTCGAAGCCGGCCACCATCGCGAGTTCGGCCCGGCCACGGTCACGTTCGCATCGTGCGGCCTGTTCGATAGCGTGATGGACGACGGCGAGTCGCTGGGCGTGTGGATGTCGCATGGCGATCGCGTCACGAAGCTGCCGGAAGGCTTCCGTTCCACCGCATCGACCGCGAGCCTGCCGCTGGCCGCCATGGCCGACGACGAGCGCCGCTTCTACGGCCTGCAGTTCCACCCGGAAGTCACCCACACGAAGAAGGGCATGGAGCTGCTCCGCCGCTTCGTGGTCGACCTGTGCGGTTCGGACACCTTGTGGGATGCCGCCCACATCATCGAGGACGCGGTCGCCCGTGTGCGTGAGCAGGTCGGGTCCGACCGCGTGCTGCTCGGCCTGAGCGGCGGCGTCGACTCCTCGGTGGTCGCCGCGCTGCTGGAGAAGGCCATCGGTCACCAGCTCACCTGCGTGTTCGTCGATACCGGCCTGCTGCGCTTCCAGGAAGGCGACCAGGTCATGGCCACCATGGCTGAGCACATGGGCGTGCACGTCATTCGCGTCGATGCGAAGCAGCGCTTCTTCGACGCCCTGGCCGGCGTGGAAGACCCGGAGGCCAAGCGCAAGGTCATCGGCCGCCTGTTCGTCGAAGTGTTCGACGAAGAGTCCGCCAAGCTCGAGGGCGTGAAGTGGCTCGCCCAGGGCACGATCTACCCCGACGTCATCGAATCCGCCGGCAGCAAGACCGGCAAGGCCCACGTCATCAAGAGCCACCACAACGTCGGCGGCCTGCCGGAGCACATGAAGCTCAAGCTGGTCGAGCCGCTGCGTGAACTGTTCAAGGACGAAGTCCGCCGCATCGGCGTCGAACTCGGCCTGCCGCGCGAGATGGTCTACCGCCACCCGTTCCCGGGCCCGGGCCTCGGCGTGCGCGTGCTGGGCGAAGTGAAGCCGGAATACGTCGACCTGCTGCAGCGCGCCGATGCGATCTTCATCGAAGAGCTGCGCGCGCACGGGCTGTACGACCGGGTGAGCCAGGCGTTCGCGGTGTTCCTGCCGGTGCGTTCGGTGGGCGTGGTCGGTGATGGCCGCGCTTACGAGTGGGTTATTGCCCTGCGCGCCGTGGAGACGATCGACTTCATGACGGCGCACTGGGCGCACCTGCCGTATGACTTCCTTGATAAGTGCTCTACACGTATTATCAACGAGTTGCGTGGTATTTCTCGTGTTGTTTATGACATTTCAGGGAAGCCGCCGGCTACGATTGAGTGGGAGTAAGGCGAGCCCGCAAGGGCGCCTTCAGGCGCAAGTCGCATGGATTCGT
>NZ_JBQCFT010000238.1:0-15676 GCF_051958795.1 Luteibacter sp.
GCCATCATCTCGTCGAGCCGCATGAACGCCGCTTCGTAATGGCGCCCGGCACCGAGCAGGTTGACCAGGGTCGCCGTGGCGCGCAGGCGCAGGACCTTGTCGGACGAATGGTCCACGATCTGCTCGAGCATCGGCGTGGCTTTCGCATGGTCGCCGCTATAGGCGGTCTGCCAGGCCTCCATGTAATCGAGGTACATGCGGGCGGCCGGCGACATCTGTGCGCGCGCCTGCGTGAGGCGCGCGAGCGTGATCACGAAGGCGGGGTGATCGGAGGTGCGCGTCGCGTCCGCGACGGCGAGGGTGGTTTCGGGGTTCTCGCCCACGCGGAGCTGAGCGCGTCCCTCGCCGGCGTGGAGGGCCAGCGTCAGGAAGACGAGCGCCGCGACGATGCGGCGCGAAGCATGCGAGAGCACGTCCGTGCGTGGCCGGGCGCTTACGCGCGCGCGCCCCCTGGCACGGACGGCATGATCTTGTTCGACATCACATCCCCCCATTGGCGTCCGCAAGCCCCCCGGTCGGCGTTACGCCCACCCATCTTAGCGTGGCGCCACCGGCTGGGCGTGATCATCCACCGGCCTGGCTCCCCGCCCCCAAAACGCCATGAACCGGCCCGGAGACCGCCGCATGAACTCTCCACTCTCGCCAGACGACGCCACCGAGACCTCCGATGACCCGCCTGCCCGGACTGGATACCCTGCGCGCCATCGCTATCGCGTGGGTCATGCTTTTCCATAGCTACCTTATCGGCGGCCTCGGGGAAAACTTTGGCGTGCTCGAACAAGCCGGGTGGATGGGTGTCGACCTGTTTTTTGTACTCAGCGGTTTCCTGATCGGGTCGCAGGTCTTCGCATCCCTGCGTGACAGGGGCTCGCTGGATTTCGGGGCGTTCTATACACGCCGCGCGTTTCGCATCCTGCCGGCGTTCCTCGTGGTGCTGGGCCTTTATCTCGTATGGCCGGCATGGCGTGAAGCGCCCCAGATGCAGCCGGAATGGCAGTTCCTCACTTTCACGTTCAACCTGCTGTACAACGATGGCGAACGCCGTGCCTTCTCGCATGCGTGGTCGTTGTGCGTGGAAGAGCACTTCTACCTGGTGTTCCCGTTCCTGGCCGTGTGGCTGGCGCGCTGGATGACCCCGCGCCGTTTCGCGATGGCGTGCGCCGTGATCGTCTTGGGTGGCATGGGACTGCGTGCGTGGCTGTGGCTGGCGTTCTACCAGCCCTCGATCGGGTCGAACGAACCGGCCTACCTGCGTTACCTCTATTACCCAACCTACGCCCGTCTCGATGGGCTGGTGGCGGGCGTCGCCCTGGCGGCGTGCGCGGTGTTTCGCCCGGACTGGATGTCCCGCTTCCGTGGTAGGGCTGGTGCCGGCCTGGTGGCTTCGGCGTGCCTGCTTGCCGCCTGCATCGCACTCTTCGATGGGCACCGCCTGGAGTTCTGGCCGATCGTGGTGGGTTATCCGCTGGTGGCCCTGGCCATGGCCGGGTTCGTCGCCATGGCCGGTGGCGGCACGTGGCTGGCGCGCCTGCGGGTGCCCGGTGCGGGCTGGCTGGCCGGCGCATCGTACAGCCTGTACCTGAGCCACAAGGGTGCCTTCATGCTGACGGAGGCCGCGCTGGGTGGGCGTCTGGACAACCACCCGTGGCTGCGCTTCCTGGCGCATGTTGCGGTGGTCCTCGCGGTGGGTGCCGCCCTGTATTACCTGGTCGAGCGCCCCTTCCTGCGCTGGCGCGAGCGCCGCTCCGCTACACTGCGCGCACCGCCGGTCATCCAGGGCGCCAGCGCCGGGGATTGAACGGGAATCCGGCGCCTCGCGGGCCGCGCGCTCCCGCCAGTCCGGAATCTTTTCCCCACGTGACTGGAAGGGTATCGAGCCGTGACCCGCCATTGCCCCGCGTTACTGGTTTCCGCGCCCGCCTCGGGGCAGGGCAAGACCAGCGTCACTGCCGCACTGGCACGCGCGCATGCGCGCCTCGGCCGGCGCGTGCGGGTGTTCAAGACCGGGCCGGATTTCCTCGATCCCATGATCCTGGCGCGGGCGAGCCGTGCGCCGGTCTACCAGCTCGATGCGTGGATGGGTGGTGAGACCGATGTGCGCGCGCGCTTATACGATGCGGCCGGCGAGGCGGACCTCATCCTTGTCGAAGGCGTGATGGGCCTGTTCGATGGCGCGCCTTCGAGTGCCGACCTCGCAGCCCGGTTTGGCCTTCCTGTTCTGACCGTCATCGATGGTTCGGCGATGGCGCAGACCTTCGGGGCGATCGCCCACGGCCTCGCCACGTACCGCGAGGATGTCACCGTGCAAGGCGTGCTCGCCAACCGCGTAGACAGCGACTACCACGCGCAACTCCTGCGCGAGAGCCTGCCACCTGAGCTGGCGTGGCACGGCACCCTCCCGCGCGATTCGGTGCCTGCGAAACCCGGTGGGAGCGCGATTGCGCGCGATAACGCCACCCGCCCCCTTTCGCTCCCAGAACGCCACCTCGGTCTGGTCACCGCTGATGAACTCGACGACCTAGAAGCTCGCCTCGACGCACTAGCGGATGCCATCGCCGAACGCTCGACACTGACCCTGCCCGACGCCGTGCCGTTCGAACCCGTCGAACCCATGGCACGCACGGTCTCACTAGCCGGCGTACGCATCGCCGTGGCGCGCGACGCGGCGTTTGCTTTCATCTATCCCGCCAACCTCGATGTCCTGCGCGAAGCGGGCGCGAAACTCGTGTTCTTTTCACCGCTGGCCGGCGATGCGCTTCCACGGTGTGATGCCGTGTGGCTCCCCGGCGGTTACCCCGAGCTTCACCTCGAAACGCTCAGCGCACGCGCCGACCTGCGCGAGGCATTGCACAGTCACGTCGACGCGGGCCGACCCTTGCTCGCCGAATGCGGCGGGCTGCTGTACGCGCTTGACAGCCTAGCGGATAGCGAAGGAAATACTGCCCCCATGGCCGGACTGCTACGCGGACAGGCGGCCATGCAGCCGCGCATGGCCGCGCTCGGCATGCAGGGTGTGGCATTACCCGAAGGCGAGTTGCGCGGCCACTCGTTCCACTATGCCCATGCGCACATCGACGCCGAACCACTCGCGCTCGCGACCAATCCCAACGGCGGCCCGACTACGGAAGCGGTTTACCGCCGCAAGCGGATGACGGCGAGCTTCATGCACTTCTACTTCCCTTCGAACCCCGATGCCGCGGCACGATTGTTCTTGCCGTAAGCACTGCGGACGAGGTTACGAACGCTGACGGCTCGCGCGGAGCATGCGGCGTGATATCCGTGGGGTAGCAGGCTCAGGGACTCTGCCGGTTTGCCGCCCGGATGTAATCGATGAAGGCGCGCAGCTTGCCCGGCATCTGCCGCGTGCTTGGGTAGTAAACGTGGAACGAGACCCTCGGCTGGCTGTAGCGTTCGAGGACCACCTCGAGCGCACCGGTCGCGATGTGTGAGTCGACGAATCGTCGGAACACATAAGCGATCCCTATCCCGTTGACCGCTGCGGTCGTTGCCACTCGCATTTCATCGACCACCATGGGGCCATCGACGTCGATGACGACGGGCTTGCCATCGACATGGAAGGTCCATTCAAAGAACCGGGTGTGGCTGGAGAAGCGCTGGCGAATGCATCGGTGGGCGAGCAGATCCCGTGGATGCGACGGGCGTCCATTCGCGGCCGTGTAATCCGGTGACGCTACGGCAACCATCGCCTGCGGCGGGCCAAGCGGCGCGGCGATCATGTCCCGCTGCAAGGCGTGGCCAAGGCGGATGCCTGCGTCGAACCCGCTTTCAACGATATCGACCAGGGTGCTGTCCAACGATAGCTCGAAGCGGATATCGGGATGACTGGCGAGAAAATCGGCGAGGTGTGGTTCGATCAGCGTTGCATACGCCACGAACGATGTATTGATGCGAAGCAGGCCGGACGGATGTTCCGTGTCGCTGGCGGCGGACTCCAGTGAGTAGCTCACCTGCTTGAGCGCCGGTCTGAGGTTCGAGTAGAGCCGCTGGCCCGCTTCGGTCAACGACGTGCTGCGCGTGTTTCGGTTGAACAGGCGGATGCCCATCTGCGCTTCAAGCTGCTTGATCGCCTTCGACACGGCCGTCGGTGTCACCCTCAGGTCATCCGCCGCGCGGGCGAAATTAAGGTGCTGCGCGACCGATTGGAAAACCAGCAGGCCCGGCAACCGGGCCTGTAGTTCCCGCAGGCTCATATCGCCCAGCGCATCCGAGTCGGCCATGTCCAAACCCCGGGACGAAGACGCCTGATAATGAACCACAGGTTCATTCCGTAAGGCAAATTCTGCAGATTCACTCCGGAATGGGACCGGCGTAGTTTTTCCTCCACGCCCAACCCCCGTGGAGTCCGCCATGTCCGTCGTCACATTCCCCGCGAAGAACCCGGCCAGCAAGCTCGCTTCCCTGGCCGGCAACCATGTCGCCGTCCGCGTGCCCGATTTCGAGCGCGCGATCACCTGGTATGTCGAGAAACTCGACTTCCGCGTCGTCCATAAGTGGCCCTACGCGGACCAGCAACTCGCCTACGTGGCGCCCGCCACCGACGATCATTTCACCGTGGAACTGCTGGCCGGCGGTGAACCCGGGCCGATCCCCAAGCCTGTCTACAGCGACCTGGGTGACAGCCTCCGCCTCGCGGGCTACCACCACTTCTGCCTGTCCGTCGACGACATCGAATCGACGATCGAAGAACTCCGCAACCGCGGCGTCACCATCGTCACCGAGCCGTTCTATCTCGAGCCGATCAACCGGAAACTCGCGTTCATCTGCGATCCGTTCGGCAACCTCATCGAACTCGCGGAGTCCGTTGCATGAAGACCTATATGTGCATTGGCGCGGGACGCGGCATTGGTCTCGCTACCGCCAGGCGCTTTGCCCGCGAAGGCTACCGGATCGTGCTTGTTTCCCGCTCAGCCGCCGATAACGACCGTCTCCGCGCGATGCTGGGCAACGATATCGCCGACGTGCGCTTTGAATCAGCCGACGCTACCGATCCGGCGCAGCTAGGCGACGTGCTCGAGCGTTATGCCGGCACCGGGATCGACGTCATCCACTACAACGCCGCCGCCATGCGCTACGACCCATCAGGAGCGCTCGTGGGTGCGCCGATCGACGCGCAGGGCAGCGCGGAGATCACCTCCGATATCGCGGTCAATGTCGCGACGCCACTGGCGACGCTCGCGAAGGTGCTGCCTTCGATGGAAGCACGTGGTACCGGGACCATCCTGCTGACCGGCGGTGGTTTCGCCGTCGAGCCGTCGGCGGACTTCCTGACCCTTAGCGTGGGCAAGGCAGCGCTCAGGACTGCGGCGCAAGCGCTGTTTGAACCGCTCAAGCAGCGTGGCGTCCACATCGCGACGGTGCGCGTATCTACCCTGGTGGCCTCCGATCCAGGCCACCCCGCGAAGATCGCCGACGAATTCTGGGCGCTGCACGCACAGCCGCCGGAAGCATGGACGTGGGAATCGATCTACCCGCGCGCGGCGTGACGTTCGTGATGCCGCGGTGCGGGCGAGCGGCGCGTGCTGACCGCCTCAACGAGAAACGGCGCCCTGCGGCGCCGTTTCCTTAAAGCTCGGGTACTAAGCTCAGTACCGCGCGACGCTCGGGTCTACCTCACGCGCCCAGGCGTCCATGCCGCCTTCGACGTTGAACAGGTTGGTGAAGCCGTGGGCGGCGAAGCGGTCGGCCGCGGCGCGGCTGGAGATGCCGTGGTGGCAGAGGAAAGCGATGGCGGTGTCCTTCGGCAGCGCGGCCAGGGCTTCGTAGCCTTCATCCTCGAGGATGCGTGCACCCGGCAGCGGAGCCGCCATGGCGCGGCCGTGGGCCGGGCGGACGTCGACGAGCAGGATGTCGCCGGCAGCCAGGCGGTCCTTCAGCTGATGCACGGTGATGGTGGTGATCTCCACCGCGCCCGGGAACTTCAGGCTCAGGCCTTCGCCCTGCATGGTAGTGACCCAGTCGATGACGATGCCCTTGGCGCGCTGGGCGCTGCCCGGATCGAAATGCACTTCGATCCCGTTGGCGACGGTGACGATGTCATGGTCGCCGGCCGGGGCAAGCTGGAAGCCCGCGCTGTGGTCCGGGCCGATCTCGAGGTGCAGGGCCATGCCCTGGGCGTTGGCCATGCCGCCGCGGATGGCTTCGGCAGCCTTGTCGGTGATGGTGATTTCCGGCGGCGTGCGGTCCGGCGCGCCACGGCCGAACAGGGTGTACAGCTCACCGCTGGTGTACAGCTGGCGGATGATGTCGGAACCACCGACCAGCTCGCCCTTCACGTACAGCTGCGGGATGGTCGGCCACTGGCCGAACTCCTTGATGCCCTCGCGGATTTCCGGATCTTCCAGCACGTTCACCGTGTGGTACTGGTCGACCACGTCGTTCAGCGTGTTGGTGGCGGCGGCGGAGAAGCCGCACATCGGCTGCTGGCGCGTACCCTTCATGAACAGCACGACCTCGTGCTGGGCGAGAAGGGCTTCGATGCGCTCGCGGGTGGGGGTATCAAGAGCCATGGAGGGGATCACCGCAAAGGGAAAGGGGCCATTTTACCGGCATCCTCCGCACATGGGCGCTATCAAAGTGAAATCAACCCGCCAGCGAGGGTTCCATCGGGGCCAGGTGGGAAAGATCGGCCCGGCAATCGGCCAGCGGCGCGAACGCCAGAACGGCTTCGGGTGAGGGCAGCACGGTCTCACGGCTCGCGCGACCGAGCGGGGTGTAGCGCTCGGTCCAGTGGACCAGCTCCATCGCGCCGGAGAAATCTTCGACCAGCGCCGTGCAATGCTCGACCCAGTCGCCGTCGTTCAGGTACAGGATGCCGTTGATCGGGCGCATGTGGCCGAAGTGGATGTGGCCGCAGATGTGCCCGTCCAGGCCGCGTTCGGCGGCATCGGTCGCCACGCGTTGTTCGTAGCCGCGGATGTAGGCCATGGCGAGGCCCACGTGCGATTTGATGATGATGGAGAGCGGCAGGTAGGGCAGTTCCATCCGGCGGCGCACCGAGTGCATGCGCCGGTTCGCCCAGCAGATCACCCGGTGCATCGTGTCGCCAAGTACGGTCAGCCAACGCTTGCCGATGTGCTCCGGGTCGAACTCGTCACCATGGCTGACCCGGTAGCGGCGCCCGTCCGCGCCCTCGTGCAGGGCATCCAGTTCCACTCGGATGCCGGCGATGGTAGAGCCGGCGAGGCCGCGCATCTGGTAGTCGTGGTTACCGGGGATGTAGATCACCTCGATGCCACGTGCGGCCATCGCGATCAGCTCGGCGATGACGGCGCTGTGGTCGGGGTGCCACCAGTGGCGCTTCGCGAGGGCCTCCAGGTCGACGATGTCGCCGACAAGGTACAGCCGCTCGCAATCCACGCTGCGGAGGAAGTCGAGGAGGTAGGCAGCCTTGCAGTCGGGCGTGCCGAGGTGCACGTCGGAGATGAAGGCGCTGCGACAGGTGAGCTTGGCCATGGCGGCGATTCCCGGGGTTTTCCCGGGTCACCAGTGTCGGGCCGAGCTGTAACCATCGGATGGCGCTCGTGTTTCAGGGATGTTGCGGCGCGATCGGCGTAGGAGCCCACCCTGTGGGCGACGCCGTTCGCGGAAGAGCCACAGGTCCTGAACCGATATCGCGACAGATGTCGCCCACAGGGTGGGCTCCTACCGAAGCTCGCGGAGGGCCGCGCGTGCTTCCGGCAGGATCGCCTCGGTCCACAGTGCGTACTGCGCGGCCGAGGGGTGCAGGCCGTCTTCGACGAGCATGTCGTTGGCGGCGCCGGCCTTGCGTGAGATGGCGGTGACATCCACCCAGCGCGCGAAGGCGCGGCGGGTTTCGTCGTGGGCGATGCCGTTGAACGCATCGATCTCGCGCGCGATCTGCGCGCGGTCACGGCCTTCGGCGAAACGGGTGACACCCCAGTCCGGGATCGACACGACGATGACGCGGCGGGCCTCGCCGGCCAGCGCGATCGCGCGTTCGAGCAGGGTGAGGAACTGCTCGCGGTACTCCGTCTGCGAACGTCCGCGGTACTGGTTGTTCACCCCGATCAGCAGCGTGACCAGGCCGTGGCCTGGCGTGAGCGCTGCGCCATCCATCGCGGCGGAAAGCTCATCGGTGGTCCAGCCGGTGGTGGCGATGATGCGCGGCGCCTGTACCTCGATGTATGCCGCGTGCAGCCGCGCGGCGAGCTGCACGGGCCAACGTCCCGCTTCCGGCACGCCTTCGCCGATGGTGTATGAATCGCCGAGGGCGAGGAACGTCGGTGCCGGCATCAGGCGACCGCGCTTGCGGCCGGACGGCCTTCGGCGGCCATGCGGGCCAGCACGCGATCGATCCGCGCGAACACCTCGGCCAGCTGCGCGGGTTCGGGCAACAGGGTGAGGCGCAGGTGGCGGCTGGCATGCAGGTTGAAGCTGGTACCGGGTACGACGAGCACTTCTTCCTCTTCCAGCAGGCGCAGCGCGAACGCGGTGTCGTCGAAGTGCGGGATGGCGTCGGCGCGAATCCACGGGAACGCGTAGATGGCGCCGCCCGGTGCGACGACATCGAGGTACGGGCTGGCGGCGACGTTCTCGAGGATGATCCGCCGTGCTTCGTGCAGGCGGCCGCCCGGCGCGGTGAGTTCACCGATGGTCGGCTTGTCGAGCAGCGCGGGGCGCACCGCCCACTGCGCGGTGACATTCGCGCACAGGCGCAGCGCGGCGAGCAGCTGCAGCGCGTCGCGGTACTCGGCCACGCGCGTCTTGCTGCCTGAAAGGCTCATCCAGCCGACGCGGTAGCCACACGCGCGATGCACCTTGGACAGGCCACCGAAGCTCACGCAGGGGTGGTCGCCCGCCACCGCGGCGAGCGGCTGGAACGGCGTGCCGTCGTAGAGGATTTCGTCGTAGATCTCGTCGCACAGGAGCAGCAGGTTGTGCTTGCGCGCGACCTCGACGATGCGCTCGAGCAAGGCCCTGGTGTACACGGCGCCGGTCGGGTTGTTCGGGTTGATGAGCACCAGGGCGCGCGTGCGCGGGCCGACCAGCGCGTCGATTTCATCCGGATCGGGCAGGTGGCCGTTCTCGGCCAGGCAGCGGTAATAGCGCGGGCTGCCATCGTTGAGGATGGTGGCGGCACTCCACAGCGGATAGTCGGGGCTCGGCAGCAGCACTTCATCGCCGGGCTGCAGCAAGGCGCGCAGCGAGATGTCGATGAGCTCGCTGACGCCATTGCCGATGAAGACGTGCTCCACGTCGACGCCGGCCGCGCCACGCGCCGCCTGCTGCGCAACGATGGCTTCGCGGGCCTCTTCCAGGCCCTGCTCGTGGCCATAGGCCTCGCTCTCGCCGAGGTGGCCGGCGATCGCCTCGCGCAGGTGCGCGGGCGTGGTGAATCCGTAACGGCCGGGGTTGCCGATGTTGAGCTTGATGATCGGCTTGCCGGCCGCTTCCATGTCGCGGGCACGGCGGGTGAGGGCGCCACGGATTTCGTAGCGCACTTCCGCCAGGTGCGCGCTGGGCTTGATCGAGGACACGTTCTGCGACTTCCGGTGCGGCCCGCCAGGCCCGTTCCCGGCGGTCGTCACCCGATCCTAACAGCGTCGTGGTGGGCCCGCGAGGCTGAAATCGGGCGTAGAGCGGGCATAATCGCTGCCATGACCGACCCCGAAGGCCTGGCGCGACTGCGCCACATCGGCTGGCGCGACGACGCGCTGCCCAGCGACCCACGCCGCCTTGCGCGCGTCGTGGCGCAGCATCGCGCCGGTTACGAGGTGCACGACGGCACCGCCGCGTTCAACGCACAGCCCGCCGGCCAGTTCCTCAAGCGTGGGCTGGACCCGGCCCTCCGCCCGTCCGTCGGCGACTTCGTGCTGCTCAGCCATGCCAGCCACCCGGTGATCGAGGCGATCCTGCCGCGCCGTTCCACGCTGACCCGCGCGGCAGCCGGCGAGCGCTACGAACGCCAGGTGATCGCCGCCAACATCGATTACGTGCTGGTGCTCACCGGCCTGGATGGCGACTTCAATCCCTCGCGCATCGAGCGTTACCTCACCCTGGTGGAAGGTTCCGGCGCGAAAGCCGTGGTGCTGCTGAGCAAGGCGGATACCGGCGTGGACGTGGAGGCGGCGGTTACCGCGTTGCGCGCACGCCTGCCCGCGGACGCGGCCGTCCACGCGATCAATGGCAAGGACCCTTCCACGGTGCCCCTCCTCGCGCCTTACCTCGGGCCGGGCATGAGCGCGGTGCTGGTCGGTTCGTCCGGTGCCGGCAAGTCGACGCTGACCAACACGCTCCTCGGCGAGGAGCGCATGGCCACCGGCGCCGTGCGCTCGCACGACAGCCGCGGGCGGCACACCACGACGCACCGCGCGTTGCTGAGCCTGCCCACGGGTGGTTGCCTCATCGATACGCCGGGCATGCGCGAGCTGAAGCTGACCGGCGGGGAAAACCTCGACCTGTTCGCCGATATCGAAGTACTCATCGCGCAGTGCCGCTTCACCAATTGCGGGCACGGCAATGAGCCGGGCTGCGCGATCCAGGCCGCGCTGGCGTCTGGCGAACTCGCTCCCCAGCGCTGGCGCAACTTCCTCAAGCTGCATGAAGAGCGCGAGGAGCAGGCCGCCACGCTGGAAGCCCGGCTGCGCCGCAAGAGCGGCCCGAAGCCCGGTGCCGGCAAGCCACGCCGCGGCGGCTGGTCGCACGACGAGGATTAGTACGTGACGGTGATCGTCACGACATCGCTGTAGGTGCCTGCGACCGCGGCCGACTGGATCGGTACGCGGCCGTAGACGGTGAGCGTCTGTTCACTGCCGCTGCCAGTGCCCGGTTGCGTATCGGTGTTGAGCGCGCTACCCCAGCGCAGCGTGCGCTGGGCATCGCGGTAGAGCTCGTAGGTGACGAAGCGTCCCCCGCCCGCCATGCGCCGTACGCTGCCCGATGCGTTCTGGCCGTTGCTGAGCCCGACCTGGTACGCCGCACGGTTGGTGCAGGTGGCGCGGATCAGCGAGGTCTGGTCGGTGTTGGTGCGCAGCAGCCCGGGCACCGAACCGAAGTTGAGGTCCGTCGCGGTGGCCAGCGTGCACTTCGGGGCGACGGAGGCGGTGACCGACGTCGATGGTCCGGCAACGGTGGCAGCCGCGGCCGTGCCGCCGGCCGTGCAGCTGGCAGGGTAGGTGCCAATCGACAGCAGTGCTTCGTTGTAGCTGTACGTCAGTGCGGTGCCCGTCGTGCCGCCGGTGATCGTGCCGGTGTAATTGCCGGGGGATAGCGAGGACTGCCCCGCCGGTACGCGGCCGTAGGCGACGACGCTTCCGGTGATCGCGTTACCGGCGGTGAGTAGCGGGACCTGCGCCGTCACCGTGAGTGGTGCGTAGGTCACGTTGTTCACCACGCCCCAGATCGCGGTGCGCGTCGCGTCCTTGTAGACGTTGTACTGCATGCGGTCGCCGAGCGGATCGATCATCGTGCGCGGTGCGAGATTACCGAGATCATCCTGGCCGAGGCTGACGCACATCGTGATGTAGCTGCCGTAGAGGATGCCGAGGAAGCCGGTGTAGGTGCAGCTGTAGTTGATCGTCGCGGTCGTATCCACCGACGTGCCGGTGGGATCGACCGCACCGAAGGCGAGGTTGGTGATGCTGGTGATACCGCACGTCGTCACGGCTTCCGCACGCGGCGCGGCGAACAGCGCAGTGAGCGCAAGCAGCATGAGCGCGAGCCACTTCATGGCGACGGCCTGCATGGGAGGGGGCCGAGTTGCGGCAGGTCCCGCGCATGGGCCGGATACACGAGCGTTGCCGTGCAGCGGGAGCCATCGGGCTTCGTCACCCTGAGTTCCGTATCGCCCTTGAGGTTGTCCAGGTAGGCCTGGCCGTCGTAGCCGACGATCGCGGGTTCGCCCCTGCCTGTGTCGACGGTGGACCCCAATGGCAACGGTACGCTTTGCGCGTCGACGAGGATGGCGAGTGCGGCGCGCACGCGCACGACAGGGAAGCGAACGATGACGCCCGAGCGATCCGCGGGTGCCACCACGCTGTCCACCCGCTGCACGCGCTCGTCCGCCGGCAGGTCGATCGGGTCGATGGCGAGTCGGTTGTCCTGCCACGCGTTCAGGCGCGACACGAGCAACAGCCCGCGGCTGTCGGTCACGCCCGTGCGGCGATTCTCGAGCAACACGGGAATATCCGGCGCGCCTTCGGTCGACACCAATGCGAAGGCATCATCGATGCGCCGCGCGGAAAACGCATGGCCACCCATGAGCACGACGGCGCCGTTCGCATCGGCGTACGCGTACGACGAGGGGCCGATGTTGCTGGCGCCCAGGGTCAGTTGCCCGTGGTTACCCAGCCAGCCCACTTCGCCAAGGCCACCCGCGGCCTCGCCACTGCGGCCTTGCACGTGCCAGCCGAAGCCGCCGTCGCCATCGATCGGGCGGCTCGCATCGAGCGTGCCGAAGGTCTGGTCGCGATCACGCTGCGCCGATGCGGTGTATGTAGTGCGTTCGTCCAGGGCCCAGGTGACGCCGATGAAGAAGCTTCGGTCCGCGGCCTCGTCCAGGTTCTGGTTCACGCTGGCATTCACCGCGATGCCGCGGCCGAGGTTGCGCAGCACGAACAGCCCGGCATAGCGCGACGTGGGTTGCTCCGGGTAACGCAGGCGCACATAGTTGGCGCCGAAGCTCGATTCGCGCACGTTGAACCCGACGAGCGCGCGGTCGCTCGCACGCGGTGGCGGTGAGCCGTAGCTCGATGCGACGTCGCGATAGCGCGCGTTGCTGCGCAACGTATCCAGCGAGAAGTTCATGAAGCGGCCGCTCCAGGAGAAGCCCGCGCCATACTGCGCGCCACCGTTGCGCGAGGCGGCGTACGAGGCATTCAGTACGCCTGCGCCGAAGGGATTCCACACCGTACCGAGGCCCGCGGTGTTGCGCCCCGCACCCGCTTCGGCATGTGTCTCCAGCGTGAGGTGGTCGGTGATGCCACGGCGCAATGTCGCGCTGCCCACCGGATCGTCACCGTAGGCGAACGAATCGATGCCATAGGCCTCGCGCACGGTGCCCAGTTCCACGGACCAGTCGCTCAAGCCCGCGCGCAGCAGCTGCCGGGCGGCGTAGAACGGAAACGTCACCGTGCTGGCGCGCCCCAGCGCATCGGTGAGCACGACCTGCGCCTGGCCGGCCTGGTCCACGCCAGGGACGGCGGTGAGCTGGAACGGACCAGCCGGCACCTTGCCGGAGTACTGGCGGATCCCGTCCACGTAGAGGTCCACGGAAGAGGGCGCCGTGGCCTGGCCGAAGAACTGCGGCAGGGGCGTCGTGACCCGGTAGGGCTGCAGCGCGAAATCGGTCCCGAGTGCGATGCCGCCGATGCGCGTGGCCCGGCTCCACGAGGTGTAGCCGGTGAAGGTGTCGCCGACCGTGAGCACCATCGAGCTATCCGGGAACGACAGCCGCCATTGCGTATCGAGGCGCACGGTGTCGCCACGCCAGCCGCCACCAGCCTCCTGGTAGCGGCGCGTGAGTGACGTGTTGCTCAGCACGCCCATGTTCTCGCTGAAGCCGCGCAGTTCGGCAAGCCCGCTCACGTTGCCGAGGCCGCCGCCGTGCGCCGCATAGATGTCGTAGTTCAACAGCAGCCCCGTGCCGCTGCTGGCCTTGGTCGCGCTGCGTTCCGGCTGGTTGAGGATGCGTCGCGGCAGGTCGAGCGTGCCGGTGGGCACATCGATGGTGACCCGCTGCTGCCCGGCGTCGTAGCCATAACGAACGCCCTGGATATCGAGCAGGCAGCGCATCTCGTCGCCGGGCGGCAGTACGAAACCCAGCCCGCGCAGGTCGGCGGCGCTCGCGCACAGTGAGTTGCCACGGCGGATGAAGTGCATCAGGCGTTCGGTCGCGGTGCCATTCAGCACCACTTCGAGATAGAGATCCTCGCCGGCCACGCTCACCCGCGGATCCATCGTGGGCGGAGGGATGGCATCGGTGGCGTGGTCCAGCGCATGCACGGTGGCGGCCTTGAGCGCGATGACGCTAGCGGCTGCCCGCGTCCACGACCAGGGTCGACTCGCTCGCCTCACCATTGATCCTCGCGCGTAGTGCGCCGGCACGGCGCGCTTCCGGTGGCAGGGGCCAGCTCATGGTGCTACCGGGCAATGCATAGCCCACCAGGCCGGAGAGAAGAGGGGTGTCCTTGCCGTCGGCGCCGTGCGTGCTGACATCGGCGACCTGGGCGTGGCCTTTGCCCGTGTTGCTCACGCGGAGGACCGTGCCACCTGCTGAATCCTCGACGCTGGCTTTCAGGGTGGCACTGACCGTCGGATCCCCCGCGGGTGCCAGGAATACGGGCACCGAATAGCGGAGGACGAACTTGAGGCCACCCTTGTCCGCGCCGTCGACCGGAAGCTCATCCACGACGATGCGGTAGGCGGCTTCAGCACCATCCGCCGGTGGCGCGACCTGGCGGATGACGCGGACCAGCTGGCGGTCACCCGGCGCGATCGTGACCATGGGCGGGCTGACCACCAGGTCACGCGAGGCTTCGAGCAGATCCTTGCCATCGGCCTGGGTCCAGCGGAATACGCGCACCTGCGCATGCAGCGTGTCGCTGCCGGTGTTGGTCAGCCACAGCGCCTGCGCCTGTTCCGATGCGGCGAGGTGCAGCCCGATCGGCGATACCTGCAGGCCGCTGGCGAACGCGGAAGGCACCACGCCCATCGCGAGCACCGCGATGAGGCCAGCGAGCCGGGGCGTCCGTATGCGCACCAGGACTCAGTAGGTGATCGTGGCGGTGATGACGTCGGCGTAGCTGCCAGCCGGAAAGTTGGTGGAGGGCACCCGGCCGAACACGGGCAGGGTCTGGACGCTACCGGTACCGGTGCCGGCATAGACGTTGCCGCTGCCACCGGTGGTGCTGCCCCAGATATCGGCCGCCGTGCGACCCGCCGCGCGGTAGAGCTGGTAAGGCACCAGTGACGTGCCATTGCTCATCTTCCGCGAATTGGCGTCGGTGCCGTTCTGGCCGTTATCCAGCGCTATCGTGTACGGCGCACTCGGCGTGCAGTTCACGTTGAGCGCGCCCTGATTATCCACGTTGGTGGCCGTGGAAGGCTGCGAGCCGAAGTTAACGTCCGTCGGCGCCGTCGTGCTGATATCGCACGCGGCGGTGATGGTGATGCGCACGTTGAACGTGGTGGTGGCGGTCGCGGCGTGGGCACCGCCCGCGGCGAAAGCGAAGGTGGCAACGGCAGCAGTGGCAAGACGGCGAATCGAGGTCATCGGAACTCTCCAGGTGGCGCGACGTACTTCCGTCACCTGCAAGGTTCGGGACTACGCGTTCCCTGTGAAGTGAAATAGGCCGTCTGCTGCCGTATTGGCCTACAGGTGCCGGAAGTGCGCACGGTTCTGCCAAGGTCGCTTGACATCCGACGGGGGTAAAAACGGCAAAAAATCCTGCCGCGACATGCAATTACCGGCCCCGGCCGGGAACGGGCATGACGTGGCGCGTCCTCTTGCGCCCGGGCGCGTCGGGATCCCGGCGACAGGTGACGCATGTCACAGAAATGCGATGTCAAGCATCCTTGACATGCGACGCGGCCGGGGGCAGGATGCTGTCAAGCGTGCTTGACACGCTCCACGCCAACGAAAGGGGTTCGAACATGTCGTACCGCATCGTCCTGCGCGCCGCCGCCCTGCTGATGG
>NZ_JBQCFT010000239.1:0-4696 GCF_051958795.1 Luteibacter sp.
GAAGGGGACTCCCGGATGTTGTGGGATGGGGGGGGGGGGGGGGGGTGGGCCCGCCGGCCCCCGCCCCCCCCCCCCCCCCCCCCCCCCCCCACACACAGGACGCGGGGGGCGCCGGGGGGGGGGCGCGGGCGCCGCGCCCCCCGGCCCCCCCCCCCGCTCCCACAACATCCGGGAGTCCCCTTCAACCAGCTCAGGCTTCCGCAGCCGCCGGTGCGCGCAGTTCGTCCCGCGCCGCCAGCAGCCGCTCCTGGCTGAAGCCCTGCGTCGGTGTCGCCAGCAGGACGCTTTCCGGATCGGCCAGGCCGTTCTCCACCAGCACGTCCAGCATGGCGACTCGGCTGGAGGCCAGCAGTGCGCGCCCCAGCGGGGTGCGTGCGCCGGCGTCGGCGGGGTCCGCGCGCTCGGCCAGTGCCTGCACGACGCGCGACGGGAAGTGCCAGTGGCGCGCCGCATGCAGCGACAGCCGTTCGATCTGCTGGCCCACCGCCGCGATGAACGGACGGCTCAGGCTTTCCTGCGCGAGGCCCGCGGCATCCAGCTCCATCAGCAGGGTCTGTGCGCCGGTCTGGCTGACCAGCCCGGCCAGGAAGGCTTCGAACGGATCGGCCGCCGGGCGGCTCAGGAACACGCAGGTGCGCGCGCAGCGTTCCGCGTGCTCCCAGAGGCGGTCGCCCGCGGCGCGGCTGGTCGGGTCGGTGTCCGTGCGCAGGATAGGCCGCATGACCAGCTGCATCACCACCCGGCGCAGGCCGTTCTGGCCCAGCAGGGTGATCGCCTGCGGCAGCCCGGTGACGGGTCGCGCGGTGCGGAAATAAGCGCTGTTCGCCACCCGGATGATTTCGCCGACCAGCACGGTATCCCGGCTGATCTGCTCGGCCAGCATGCGGCTGTTGGTGTCATCGTTGCGCAGGGAGCGCATCAGCTGAGGCACGACGGAGGGCAGCCGGGGCAGGGTGCTGACATCGAAACGTTCGGCGCCGAACGCATCACGCACACGGCGGATCGCGACCTGCTCGGTCGCGCTCATCGCCGGCTCGGCCGAGGGCGCCACGCCGAGCAGCAGGCGATAGAAGCGATCCTCCACTTCCTCCGCCACGATGGCGTTGACCGGCCCGCGCGTATACTCCACCGCCACGGCCACGAACGCATGCTCCGCCTTTGCCTGGGGCGCGGGCGTGCCGCCGCCAAAAAGCTTCCTGAAGAAACGGCCGATCACGGGCGCAACGACCTCAAAGGCGGGGTGGGGACGGGTGTGATGAGTATATGCGCAACGACGGCCGCGGCGTCTTGCGCAGGCTTGCCTGCGGTGGGGTTGAGGGCACAATACCGCCATGCCCGATCTCCCCAAGAGCCGCGTCGCACTGCCGCCTGGCCCATGGCCGACCGTGCTGGCCTTCCTCGCCGAACGCTTCCCCGCCATTCCCCTGACGGAATGGTCCCAGCGGATGGCGCGCGGCCTGGTCGATGATGGCGAGGCGCCGCTCGATCCGCAGGCGCCCTACCGTGCCGGAGGCGCGGTGTACTATCGCCGCGAGGTCCCGGCCGAGGCGCCCATCCCCTTCGAGGAGACGATCGTCCATGCGGACGATGACCTCGTCGTCGCCGACAAGCCGCACTTCCTCCCGGTGATGCCCGCGGGCGCCTACGTCGAGGAAACGCTCTCGGTGCGGCTCGCCCGGCGCCTGGGCAACCCGGATCTCGTCGCGCTGCACCGGCTCGACCGGGCGACCGCGGGGCTGGTGGTGTTCTCGGCGCGGCCGTCGAGTCGCGATGCCTACACGCGGCTCTTCCGCGAGCGGCGCATCGGCAAGGTGTACGAGGCGCTGGCGCCGCCGCTGCCTGGTCTTAGCTTCCCTTATGTGCACGAAAGCCGGCTGGAGAAAGGCGAGCCGTTCTTCCGCATGCAGGAGGTCGCCGGCGAACCGAATGCACGGACGACGATCGATGTGATCGAGCGCGGCGACACGCTCTGGCGCTACCGGCTGCAACCCGTCACCGGCCGCAAGCACCAGCTGCGCGTGCACATGGCGGCGCTGGGCGCGCCGATCGCCGGGGACGTCTTCTATCCCGAGCTGCGCGAGGAAGCGCCGGGTTTCGCGGAGCCGATGTGCCTGCTAGCGCGTGAATTATTCTTCATAGACCCGCTTTCCGGCGAAGAACGGGTGTTCCGGAGCGACCGCATATGGGCAGGCCTGCTAAACTAGCCGCACCTCCGCCGCGCTCCCCCGGATGACCACCGCCCCTGGCTTTCGCACCGTTGCCCTGATCATCGCGAGCGCGATGTTTATGGAGCAATTGGACGGCACCATCCTCGCCACCGCGCTGCCGGCCATGGCCACCTCCTTCGATGTTTCGCCGCTGCATATGAGCGTGGCGCTGACTTCGTACATGTTGAGCCTGGCCGTGTTCATCCCCGCCAGTGGCGCCATCGCCGATCGTTACGGGTCCCGCAACGTCTTCCGCGCCGCCATCGCGTTGTTCACTGTGGGCTCGATCCTGTGCGGCTTCGCCTCGAACCTGCCTTTGCTAGTGGTCTCGCGCCTGTTGCAGGGTATCGGCGGCGCCATGATGGTGCCGGTCGGCCGCCTGGTGCTGCTGCGCTCGGTGCCGAAGTCGGAGCTGGTCAGCGCCATGTCGTGGCTGCTCGTACCTGCGCTGATCGGGCCGGTGGTCGGGCCGCCGCTGGGCGGTTTCATCGTCACCTGGGTGTCGTGGCGCTGGATCTTCTACATCAACGTGCCCATCGGCCTCGTCGGCATGTGGCTCGCCACGAAGTACATCCCCGACGTGCGCCTGACCGAGCGCGTGCCGTTCGACCGGATCGGCTTCGTGCTTTCGGGCGTCTCGCTGTCCTGCCTGGTGTTCGGCCTGGAACTGGCTAGCCGTGGGTCCTCGTCGCTGGCCGGCTCGACCGGGCTGATCATCGCAGGCATGGTCGCGGGCGCCGGGTACCTGCTGTATTCGCGCCGGGTCGAGCATCCGATCCTCGACATGACGCTGATGCGCTTCACGACGTTCCGGCTTTCCGTGATCGCCGGTTCGCTGACGCGCATCACCGCGGGCGCGGTGCCGTTCCTGTTGCCGCTGATGATGCAGCTGGGCTTCGGCCTGTCGGCGGCGCATAGCGGCGTGATCACCTTCGTTTCCGCGCTGGGCGCGATGCTGATGAAGGCCACCGCGGCGCCGGTGCTGCGCCGCTGGGGCTTCCGCGCGACGCTGGTGTGGAACGGCGTGTTCTCGATGATCTGCGTGGCGCTCTGCGCCGCGTTCCGGCCGGACTGGCCGCTGTGGATCATCTACGCGGTGCTGTTGTTCTCGGGCTTCTTCCAGTCGCTGCAGTTCAGCGCGTACAACACCGTCGCGTACGCGGACGTGCCAAGCGAGCGGTTCTCTAGCGCGACGAGTTTCTACACGACGTTCCAGCAACTGATGCTGTCGCTGGGTATCTGCGTGGCGGCTGCGGCGCTGCAGGTGAGCGTGGTGTGGGGCGGCCGCGAGCATGCGGCGTTGCCGGACTTCAGCGTGGCTTTCCTGGTGGTCACCTTCATCTCGCTGATCGCGGCACCGGTGTGCGCGTTGTTGCCGAAGAATGCTGGTGCCGAAATGAGTGGCCACCGGGCTCGGTAGAGTAGGCGGGTCAGGCGAGGTGACGTCGATCAAACCAGAATGCCTCCACCGGACCTTCCGATAGGTGGATTGCAGCCTGCGGATGGGCAGGGTTGATTACATAGATGGTCGAGTGAGCGACGACAGCGGACGGGACGGGCAACGCGAGCGCTCCACAGGATGCTAACCACGCGTCGCCGACGGCCTGGGTCGATGTCTCAGTAGCCTGCCAGCCCGCTGGTAGATCCGGTTGCTCGGAATGCGGTGCGTGCTCACCTATGTCGATGGCAATCAGTTTCAGGGAGAGTGGAATATTGGCCGACGACGGACGCAGGTGAGCAAGCGCCTCAAGCGTAGCCAACGCAGGGTGTTCCGCAGCGTAGATTACCGGGCGACCCCGTGTGTGCCACCGTCCATCCTTGTGGTAACCACCGATGCCCTCGAGCCCGCGCCAGGAAGAAATTCGCCACAGACGCATCAGAAAAACCCGTGAGCAGTTCGCGAGAGTACGGACTCGATGAGCTGAGCGCCGGTGTCAGTGCTGGCCAGGGTCATCGGGCTTTCAGGGGGTTCATCGCTCACGAAGTCCGCGCTCTTCTGAAACCACTCCAGGGCGGCGGTTTCGGTTCCAAACAGTTCGAGAGTCATGACGTAGACCCGCACGATGCGAAGCAAGCGCTCAGATTCGGTGGCATTGAGTTTTCCATCGACCGTGCCGCAGCGCGAAGTGTTCTGGTCGCATACAAGGTCGTCAGGAATGCCGATGCGGTCTGCGGCGCGACGCCAGACGGCAGCGGGTACACCGTGCCGGGCAAGGCGCACCGCATCGGCATGCGACCGAAGGTCGATACCCAGGATGGCGGACATTCGGGCGAATGGCGTCGGGTTGCGGGCGTCGTAGATCGGGTGGGCGTCGGCGACGTGGGTAGGCATATAAGGGCTCCTGGCGATAGCGCTTATTGCGCCAGAAGGTGCTTTGAAAGAGCAGGGGTGTTGATCTCGGAGAGGTGTAGGGCTTTGCCTTGTCGGCTGTCAGTCGACGTTACCCTGCCTGCGTTGGCCTTGTCGCTAGCACCCATCGCGCGCAAGC
>NZ_JBQCFT010000240.1:0-4306 GCF_051958795.1 Luteibacter sp.
TGTTGCTAGCACCCATCGCGCGCAAGCGCGCTCCCACAACTCTTCGGTGTTATGCGGCGAGGGCCTTGATCAGCGTTTCGGTGAATGCCGGGATGTCGTCGGGCTTGCGGCTGGTGATGAGGTTGCCGTCCTGCACCACCTGGCTGTCTTCCCAGTTCGCGCCGGCGTTGCCGAGGTCGGTTTTCAGCGACGGCCACGAGGTGACCTTCTTTCCCTTCACCAGGCCGGCATTGATCAGCGTCCATGGGCCGTGGCAGATCGCCGCCAGCGGCTTGCCTGACTCACCGAACGCCTTCACGAGGCCGACGGCCTTTTCGTCCATGCGCAGGTGATCGGGGTTGATGACCCCACCGGGCAGAACCAGCGCGTCGTACTGGCCGGCATCGGCCTTGTCCAGCGCCACGTCAACGGGCACCGACTTGCCCCAGTCCTTTTTGTCCCAGCCCTTGATCTGCTTCGCGTCACCGGGCGCGATCACGTCGACCTTCGCACCGGCTTCTTCCAGCAGGCGCTTCGGTTCGGTCAGTTCGGATTGCTCGAAGCCATCGGTGGCGAGGACGGCGATGCGGCGTCCATCCAGTCGTTTGGCGGCCATGCGGTTCTCCTGCGGGGGAAAGTCCATGCAGGATCGGCGGCGGGGGATCAGCGGGGCGTCGCGCAGGTGTCGGCGCCCCGTGTGCAAACGTGAAGAGCTCGCTCCCACAAGGGCTCGTCAGGCGGCCTTGCGCTTCGGCTTCAGCATGGTGCCGATGCAGTTGGGCGAGCCGCAGCGGCAGGCCCAGATCTTCTTCAGGCGGGCGGTGTGCGGCATGTCCAGCGTGATGCCGTAGTCGTAGACCAGCTCCTCGCCCGGGGCGATATCGCGGATCGCCTCGATCATCACCTTGTCGGTCTTCGAATCCTTGCCCGGCACGTCCTCGACGATCACCGCCTGGCAGTTCGGGTCGCAGCCGTGGTTGATCCAGCGGGCCGTGTTGCCGTGGCTGTTGCCGTCGACGATCCAGGTGTCATTGAGCGTGAACAGGAAGGTGTGGCCGGTCTCGCCGCCATCACCGTACTTCTTGTCGGCCTGGGCGTGGGTGATGCGATCGCCCTTGTACTCGACGACGTCCTCGCCAGCCTTGATGGGGGCGACGGCGAACACACCGTTGCCATGGATGGGGGAGCGGCGCGCGACGATGCGTCGGGTCATAGCGGAATAGTCGTCATGGAAGGCAAACCCGGATGATGCCTGCTCGGCCCGCGCTTGGGAACCGCGTTTCAAACGCGTCCTCGCGCTGGACGCCCGCACGGCGCTACCATCAAACGAGTGTTCGACGCCCGGAATCCATGGAATGACCTTGATGCGACGCTTGCCGATCCTGCGTGTAGCCGCGGTTGCCAGCCTTGCCCTCCTCGCCGGCTGCGGGCCGGAGAAGAAGAGCGTGTTTCCGCCCGCGGTCACGCTGCAGGAGGTGGCCGCGAAGCCGGGTAGCCCCTGGCGCCTGACGCTGCGCGTCCGCAACAACAGCTATGGAGGCATGTCCTTCGACCGCTTCCAGGGCACCCTGCAGGTCGGCCAGCTCGGCGGCGTTCTGCTCGATGCGAAGATCGACCAGGACATCCCCTCGTTCGCCGCGGACGTAACCCGCGTCGACATCCTGCCCACGCCCGACATGGCGAAGGCGCTCGCCGAGCTCGCCGGCAAGGGCAGCTCCGGCGCCCTGCCCTATGCGATCGAAGGCAGCGTGACCGCCACGCCCGAAAAAGAAGACAAGCCACGCACCTTCCCGGTGCATGGCAAGAGCTGGCTGTCGCCGGTGCCTGGCATCCCCGATACCTACCGCTCACCTTGATCCCTTTCCCTAGCCATTCCGCCAGGATCTCCATGACGATCTACAAAGCCCCGCTCAATGACATGCGCTTCGCGCTTTACGACGTGCTCGGCGCCGAAGCCGTCCTCGCCGGCCTACAGGGCGGCGAAGCGCACAACCGCGAGCTGCTCGACGCCGTGCTCGACGAAGCGGCCCGCTTCAACGAACAGGTGCTCGCCCCACTCAACGCCTCCGGCGACGCGGAAGGCTGCCACTTCGACAAGGCCACCGGCGCGGTCACGACGCCGAAGGGCTTCAAGGAGGCGTACAAGCAGTACGCCGAGGGCGGCTGGGCCGGCCTCACCGCCGATGAAAAGTGGGGCGGCCAGGCGCTGCCCGCGGTGCTCGGCGCGCTCACCAAGGAAATGATCGATTCAGCGAACCTGGCCTGGGGCATCTATCCGCTGCTCTCGCACGGCGCCACCGATGCGCTCGAGCACCACGGCGATGCCTGGCAGCAGGACACCTTCCTGAAGCCGCTGGTCGAAGGCCGCTGGACGGGCACGATGTGCCTGACCGAGCCGCAGGCCGGTTCCGATCTCGGCCTGCTGAAGACCCGCGCCGAACCCAATGGTGACGGCAGCTACAGCGTCACCGGCACCAAGATCTTCATCAGCGCCGGCGAGCATGATTTCGCCGAGAACATCGTCCACCTCGTGCTGGCCCGCCTGCCCGATGCACCGGCCGGCAGCCGCGGCATCTCGATGCTGGTGGTGCCGAAGTTCAAGGTGAATGCCGATGGCTCGCTGGGCGAGCGCAATCACGCAGCGGCTGGCGCCATCGAGCACAAGATGGGCATCAAGGGTTCCGCCACCTGCGTGATGAACTTCGACGCGGCGCAGGGCTGGCTGATCGGCCCCGCGCACAAGGGCCTCATGGCGATGTTCACCATGATGAACGCCGCGCGCCTCGCGGTGGGCATCCAGGGTCTTGCGGTCTCCGAGCGCGCTTTGCAGAACAGCCTGAATTACGCGCGCGAACGCCTGCAGATGCGCGCGCTCTCGGGCCCGAAGCTGCCGGAAAAGCCGGCCGACCCGCTTACCGTGCATCCGGATGTGCGGCGCATGCTGCTTACCCAGCGCGCCTTTGTCGAAGGCGGCCGCGTGCTCGCCGCCTACTCCGCCCTGCAGAGCGATATCGAATCCCGCGCCAGCGATGAAGCGGAACGCAAGAAGGCCGGTGAACTGCTGTCCTTCCTCATCCCGATCGCCAAGGGCCTGCTCACCGAGGCGGCGCAGGAGTGCACGAAGGAAGCGCTGCAGATCTTCGGCGGCCACGGCTTCATCGCCGAGCACGGCATGGAGCAGTTCGTCCGCGATGCACGCATCATCACGCTGTACGAGGGCACCACGCAGATCCAGGCGCTGGACCTGCTCGGACGCAAGATCGTGCAGCTGCAGGGCGCTGGCCTGAAGCATTTCCTGGGCGAGATTTCGGCGTTCTGCCACGCCAATGCCGGCAACGATGTGGTGAAGGCGTACATCGCACCGCTCGCCACCGCCGCGAAGGCCTGGGGCGACCTGACCCTCGAGATCGCGGGCAAGGCCCAGGCGAACCCCGAGGAGCTGGGTGCCGCCGCGGTCGATTACCTCTACTACTCCGGTTACATCACCCTGGCGTACTTCCTGGCCCGCAGCGTACTGGCGGCCGAAGGGTCGAGCCTGCTCAATGCCGACGGCAAGCAGGCCAAGCGCGATACGGCGAACTTCTACTTCGCCCGCATCCTGCCGCGCATCCACCTGCACAAGGCGGCGATCGACGCAGGCGTGGCGACCCTGCCAGAGGTCCTGTAAGAAAACCCGGGGCCGGGGCTTTTCCCGGCCCCGGTTCAGGTGTAGAACTGGCTGGGCCCGGACCTCCCAAGCCAACCACGGTTCCCGAAACGATGAGCGACCCAGCGTTCCTGATTCGTCTCGCCGAGAGCGACGATGATGATTTCATCCTCGGTTTGGTCCACCGGTTCATCCACTTCCCGCTGCCCAACGGCCGCACCAAGTCCGATTGCCTCAAGGGCATCGAGACCGACCTGGTGAGGCACCTGGATGAGCAGCCCTCGAACAGCTACATCTTCATCGCCGAGAACGACGAGGGCGACCAGGTGGGTTTCATCCACCTGCAGAAGACCAAGGACTTCTTCACCCACCGCGACAACTGCCATATCTCGGATATCGCGGTCGATGAGCGATACGAAGGCTCCGGCGTCGGCAAGGAGCTGCTCGACCATGCGTATCGCTGGGCGAAGGAGCACCGCTGCCAGTTCGTCACCCTGGCGGTGTTCCCCGGCAACGAGCGCGCCCGCGACCTGTATGTGAAGCACGGGTTCGATACGGACCTCGTGCGCATGGCCCGCCCGGTCCGGTAATCCACCCTTTCTGGGACAAAAAAAGGCCGCCCATTGGGGCGGCCTTTTCATTTCGCACTGAAGAACGCGACGTATCAGGCGTTGGCCTTCG
>NZ_JBQCFT010000241.1:0-6276 GCF_051958795.1 Luteibacter sp.
GTGTCGGGTCGGCGGGTGCGGTTGTTTCGGGGGGTTGGCTCTATTTCTTGTTTGGGCGTGGGGGGGGGTTTGTTTTGGGTGTTGGCGGTGGTGGTTTTTGGGCTGTGTGCATCCACGCTCGCGCGCCCCCCCCCGCTCCCACAGGATTCTCAGGCGGCGCGTTTCCGGCGGACCAGGTAGGCCACCCCCAGGATCGCGAACCACACCGGGCTGGCGATGAGGGCCTGGCGGGTATCCGATTCCAGGGTCAGCAGCACAAGTACGAAGGCGAAGAAGGCGAGGCAGACCCAGCACATCAGTACGCCGCCGGGCATCTTGTACGACGACACCGCGTGCAGCTCCGGGCGCTTCTTCCGGTAGGCCATGTACGAGCACAGGATCAGCGACCAGACGAACATGAAAAGGATCGCGGAAAGCGTGGTGACCAGCGTGAACGCGGTGACCAGGTTGGGCACGACGTAGACCAGCATCGCACCGGCGAGCAGGCACGCGCAGGAGAACAACAGCCCGCGCGAGGGCACGGCGGCCTTCGACAGACGCTTGAAGGCGGACGGCGCGTGGTCTTCCTCGGCCAGGCCGTAGAGCATGCGGCTGGTGGAGAAGATGCCGCTGTTCGCCGAGGAGGTCGCCGAGGTCAGCACCACGAAGTTGATCAGGCTCGCGGCCGCCGGGATGCCCGCCAGCACGAACAGCTCCACGAACGGGCTCTTGCCGGGCAGCACCTGGCGCCACGGGGTCACCGACATGATCACCACGAGGGCGAGCACGTAAAAGATGATGATGCGCACCGGGATCGAGTTGATCGCCTTCGGCAGGTTGCGCTCCGGATCGGCGGTCTCGGCCGCGGTCGTGCCGACGAGCTCTATGCCGACGAAGGCGAACACGGCGATCTGGAATCCGGCAAAGAAGCCGCCCACGCCCATCGGGAACATGCCGCCGTCGTTCCACAGGTTGGCCAGCGATGCCACGTGGCCGTCGGGCGAACGGAACGCCCACGCCACCATGCCGAAGCCGGTCACGACCAGTGCGCAGATCGCGATGATCTTGATCAGCGCGAACCAGAACTCGAGTTCGCCGAACAGGCGCACGGTGGTCAGGTTGAGGGTGAGCAGCAGGAGCACGCAGAGCACCGCGGGGATCCACGGCGCGAGCGAGGGGAACCAGAACTGGGCGTAGTTCGCGATGGCGATGACATCCGCGATCGCCGTGATGATCCAGCAGAACCAGTAGGTCCAGCCGCAGAAAAAACCGGCCCACGGCCCGAGCAGGTCCGTGGAGAAATCGATGAAGGACTTGTACTGCAGGTTCGACAGCAGCAGCTCGCCCATCGCGCGCATGACGAAGAACAGCATCACGCCGATGATCAGGTAGACGAACAGGATGGACGGGCCGGCGAGGCTGATGGTCTTGCCCGAGCCCATGAACAGGCCGGTCCCGATCGCGCCGCCGATGGCGATGAGCTGCAGGTGGCGATTGGACAGGCTGCGCCTGAGGTGATCGGGGTTCGATTCCTGCGGAGGGTTCATCGGCGGCTCGGGACGGGACGGAAGGCAGCACCATAGTCGCGTTGTGCCGTCCCGGCAAACGCTCCCACGGGCTAGGGCTGGCACGTCGCGCTTACGCGCTGGACCTGCCAGCCGTAGCCGTCGGCATCGGTGCGCACGGCCATGCATGCACCGAGCGCGTCGGCCGGCAAGAGCAGCAGGTCGCCGCGGACGATGTACTTCTCGTAAAGCGGCGTGATGTCACCGCCGCCGGCGGCCCGCACCGCGGCGATGAGCGCACCCGCGGGGTCCGCGGGGTGCGGCCCGATCTTGCGCAGCACGTCACCCAGGGTCGCCGTGCCCCGCGTGGCCTCGCGCAGCCGCGCGTCGAGCAACGCGCCGAAAAGCATGCCGCGTTGCATGGGCAGCGCCTGGAGGTCAGGTGAGCTCGACCATTCCGCGGCCACCTGTGACTGGGGCGCACGGCGGAACGCGGATGAGCCGTACTGGCCGCTGACCTGGTCGAACCACGCGGCCACGATGTCCCGATCGAGAGTGTGGCTGCCGAGCAGGTCGCTCACGACCTGATACGAACCCAGGCCTTCGGTATACCAGGCGGTAGCCGGGTCCACGGGGCCGGGCGCGAGCAGGCGGCGGTAGTCGGTGATCATCGGAGATACCGCACCGCCCGGCGAGACGCCGCGCTCCAGCACCATGCCCATCCCCGCGCCCTGGCTCCACGAGGAGAGGCCGCCGCCCTCGCGGTCCACCGACGTGATGAAGACCGGGTAATCCGCCGGGCGCCCGTCGCTATCGGCTGCGACGATGGTGAGTGCGCGCGCAGCGAGGTCCACCAACGGTGCTGCCTCCCGTGGGTCGGTTGTATACGTACGCAGATGGCCGCCATGGCCAAGCGGAATGACTTTCTCGGTGACATCCCGGCCGAGGAAACACACGCTGTGGCTCTGCGCCGATGTCGTCGTGGGCGTGGAGGCGGGCAGGTTGGTGAGGCCGCGCCAGCGCGCGGGCAGCTTCCAGGTCACCTCGACGCGGCGCGCGATGTCGTCCGCGGGCATTGCCAGCAGGGCGGAACAAGGCGCAAGCAGCCAGCCGGCCGCCATGTACGGATCCGTATCCCACTCGCGCTGGAGGCTATCGTTGCCGCGCCGGCGATAGCGCAAGGTGAGTCGGGCGTTCGGCGCGCCGGCAAGCACCAGGTGTCCGTGTTCCCCGGCGGAGAGGCTTCCGTCCGACGACAGCGCCAGCTGCGTGCCGGGCAGCACGACGTCGAGCTTCCCGTCCGCTCCGGCTTCCCCCACCAGCTCGACATCGACGGCCTGGAGGTCACCCTGCGCCAGGACGGGCGTCACCGTGTAGTGCAGTGTCGGGGGCTCGGCGGCCCGGGCCATCGGCACCGCAAGCAGGGTGGCGAGCGCAAGATTCCGTGGAACGTGTGCCATGCGTAGCGTCTCCGTGTTGATCCGGAAGCCACCACTGCAAGCCCCGGGCCAGCACGTTGCAACGCGGCTTTCGCCGCCCCGCTACGTGTCCGCGGACACGTAGCGGACAGATCGCCGCGGCGCACGGCCACGGATGTGAAACACCGCCACCGGTACTAACGGGCTATGGGCCTGCCATCGGCACGCTCCCCTTGTACTATCGAGGGACCGCCCATGCCTGGTACCCATGGAGATCACCATGATCGACCCCGCACGCCGGCAACTGATCGAGATCTACCTTGCCGCGTACAACCACTTCGACATCCCCGGCATGTTGGGGGCGCTCACCGATGATGTGCGCTTCGAACACCACCAGGGCGGTGAGCTCAGCGTGGCCACCGATGGCAAGGTCGATCTGGAAAAACTGGCGCGGGTCGGGGCGCAGCTCTTTGCAGCGCGCGAGCAGAAAATCGTGTCGCTCGAAGAGCGCGGCGAAGACGTTGTGGCGATGATCGACTTCCGCGGGGAGATCGCGGAGGACATCCCCGAAGGCCCTCGCGCCGGCACGATCATCGAGATGCAGGGCACTACCGAGTTCGGCTTCGCAAACGGCAAGATCAGCAGGGTGATCGACCGCGCCTGAGCTCAGGCGGCGACGCGTTCCACGGCTGCCAGCAGGCTCTTCCGGTCGTACGGCTTGGCCAGGTATTCCATGTGCGGCAGCAGCCAGTCGTGCTGCTCGCGCATCTCACCCGAAGCCACGAGCACGCGCATGTCGGCATGGCGCGTGGCGAGTTCCTGCCCCGACACGGTGCCGGGCATGCGCACGTCGGTGAAGAGCACGTCCGCGGTGCCGTTGGCCAGCCAACGCTCCGCTTCATCGCCGTTGGGCGCGGTGTGCACGGTGTGCCCTTCGCCCTCCAGGATCATGGCGGAAATTTCGCGGATGGCATCGTCATCCTCGACGAGGAGGACGACCAGGGGACGTGTGGACATGGCTTGGGTTCGCAGGAAAACGCTAAGGCAGATAACGCGCGTCGCGTGAAGGGTCCGTCAATGCATCCGTTTGCATACACGCTATTCCATTGCGCGAATGTGCACCGCATCATAGAGCTTTACCCGGGGGTCTCCATGTCTGCACTCAGCCAGTCCACGATCGATGCGATCCGCCAGAACGAACAGCAACTCCTGACCCGCTGGACCGCCAACCTGGAAGCGAGTGGCGCCTCGCGCGACTCGCGCATCGGCCACCTCGAATTCGAAGGGCAGACCCGGGACTTCCTCCGCCTGCTGGTCGCCGGCTCCGCCACGGGCGATGCAGGCAGCCTCGCCAGCAACGAGTGGAGCGAGACGCGCGGCTTCCTCGAAAAGCTTTCGCGCAGCCGCGCACTGCAGGGTTTCGATTCCGCGAACACGGCGAACTTCATCTTCTCGCTGAAGCGGCCGATCTTCGACCTGCTGCAGAAGACCTATGCCGGCAACGCCGGGGAACTCGCCGCGCAGACCTGGGCGGTTTCTGAGCTGCTCGATGGCCTGGGCATGCACACGATCAAGACGTTCCAGAAGTCGCGCGAAGAAGTGATCAACCGCCAGCAGGAAGAGATGCTGGAACTGTCCACGCCCGTGGTGAAGCTCTGGGAAGGCGTGCTGGCGCTGCCGATGATCGGCACGCTCGATTCGCAGCGCACGCAGGTCGTGATGGAGTCGCTGCTCCAGCGCATCGTGGAGACGGGCGCGGAAATCGCCATCATCGACATCACCGGCGTGCCGACGGTGGATACCCTGGTCGCGCAGCACCTGCTGAAGACGGTCACCGCGATCCGCCTGATGGGCGCCGACGCGATCATCAGCGGCGTGCGGCCGCAGATCGCGCAGACGATCGTCCACCTCGGGCTCGACCTGCAGGGCATCGTCACCAAGGCGAACCTGGCCGACGCCTTGTCGCTCGCGCTGAAGCGCTCGGGCTTCCACGTCTCGAAGGCGGGGTAAGGCCATGGAGCGCATCCCGATCCTGCGCATGGGCGAGTTCCTGCTCGTGACCATCCAGGTGGACATGCACGACCAGCTCGCCCTGACCCTGCAGGACGACCTTTCCAACATGATCAGCAAGACCACGGCGAAGGGCGTCCTGATCGATATCTCCGCCCTGGACATCGTCGATTCGTTCATCGGCCGCATGATCGGCACGATCTCCGGCCTGTCGAAGATCATGGATGCCGACACCGTGCTGGTGGGCATGCAGCCCGCGGTGGCGATCACGCTGGTGGAACTGGGCCTGACCCTGCCGGGCGTGCTCACCGCGCTGGACGTGGAGCGCGGCATGCGCCTGCTGCGCAACCGCGTGGCGGAGCGATGAACGCCGGGCCGGTGGGCACGCAGGCGATTCGCATCGAGCAGGATGTGGTGCTGGCACGGCAGACGGTGCGCAAGCTTGCCGTGCAGGCCGGGTTGCGCCTCGTCGACCAGACCAAGCTGATCACTGCCGCCAGCGAGCTGGCGCGTAACGCGGTGATCTACGGCGGGGGCGGCGACATGGACTGGGAGCTGCTCGAAGACGGTAGCCGCAAGGGTTTGCGCCTGGTCTTCCGCGACGAAGGCCCGGGCATCGCCGACATGAAGCTGGCCATGACCGACGGCTGGACCTCCGGCGGCGGCCTTGGCCTCGGCCTGACCGGCGCGCGTCGCCTGGTCGATGAATTTTCCCTGGAGAGCGCACCGGGTGCTGGCACGCGCGTGACGATCTGCAAATGGACGTGATTTTCCCGGGCCGGCTGACCACGATCATCGCGATCGAGGAAGCCAGCCAGATCGGCCAGGCCCGGCGCGCGGCCGCTCAGGCCGCGGCCTCCTGCGGTTTCGACGAAACCGACGCAGGCCGCGTCGCGCTCGTGGCGACCGAACTGGCGACCAACGTGCTGAAGCACGCGAAGGGCGGTGAGATGCACATCAGCGCGGTGCCGGGCGAGGGTGCCCGCGGCGTCGAGGTGATCGCCGTGGACCGCGGGCCGGGTTTCAACCTCGCTGACTGCCTGCCCGACGGCTACTCGACCGGCGGCACGCGCGGCGAAGGCCTGGGTGCCGTGCGCCGTCAGGCCGACCTGATGGACATGTATGCCGACCAGCGCGGCGCGGTCGTGCTCGCGCGCCTATACCCGAAAGGCTTCTCGCGCGCCGATATCGCGTTCGGGGCGGTCCAGCAGGCGTTGCACGGCGAGGCGGTCAGTGGCGACGGCTGGGGCATGGCGCTCCGGGGCGATGCCACGTGCTTCGTCATGGTCGATGGCCTCGGCCATGGCCCCGCCGCCAACGCTGCCGCGGAGGCGTGCCTGCGGGCGTGGGAACTGGAAGCCTGC
>NZ_JBQCFT010000242.1:0-6717 GCF_051958795.1 Luteibacter sp.
CGGCCACGGGGCGGCACCTGGGGTTGCTGGCCGCGTGCGGGGTCTGTGTGTTTTTGATGGTGGGGTGCCAACCCCGGCGCCCCCGGGCCGCCCGGCGCCCTGTGGCGCCCACGGCCGTTGGCGAAACCCAGCGCATCGCGCTGGCGGGCGGCGGCACGGCGCAACTGGATACCGGGAGTGCCATCAGCCTGCATGACGACCCGCAGTGGCGGGATGTGCAGGTACTCGCCGGCGCAGTGTCATTCGAGGTTGGCCACAACGATCCGCGCCCCTTCCGCGTGCGTGCGGGCCGCGTCGTGGTCACCGACGTCGGAACCACGTTCCAGCTCAGGCGCAACGGCGACGCAACCGATGTGGTCGTTGCCAGCGGTGAAGTGGAAGTGGCTACGACAGGCGGCAAGGCCGTTCTCCGCGCAGGCGAAAGTGCGACCCTGGCCGATGACGACGCGACCCCGCGCGTCACGCCCGTGGATGCCGATGCGGCCATGGCCTGGACCCGCGGCCGGCTGATGTTCGTCGACCGCCCGCTCAAGGAAGTCGTCGCCGAACTCAACCGCTACTACCCCGGCCGCATTGTCCTGGTCGATGACGCCGCCGGGAAGCGCCGGGTCAGCGGCGTCTTCCGCACCAACGACCCACTGGCGGCGTTGCGCGCCATCGAAACCAACCTCGGCCTCCATGCGACCCACGTGGCCCCGGGCCTGTTCGTCCCCCTCCCCCCCTTTTTTGTTGGGGGGTTGGCGGTGCCCCGTGTGGGGGCCCCCCCCCCCCCAATGGGCCCAACGCACACTCCCACAAACAGCGCGAAATAAATTAGTCCGGCAACGTCCTCATTCGCCCTCCTCATCCGTCATAGGAATGAGATTGATCCTCATTTCTTCATCGGACCCCACCATGCGCCCTCGTTTCACCGGTTCGCCGGTCGCTCCTGCCTTCCGCCTGCACCGCCTGAGCCTCGCCCTCGGCCTGCTCCTTCCCGTCACGGCGTTCGCCGCCGCGCCGGGGTCACTCCAGGCCACCCATGACTTCCACATCAGTGCCGGCCCCCTCGCCCAGGCGCTGAACCGGCTGGCCGAGCAGAGCGATACCGTGCTGGTCTACGACGCGTCGTTGACCGCCGGCCTTCAGGCACCGGCTGTGGATGGCCCGCTGGCGACCGGCGATGCGCTCAAGCGCGTGCTCGCCAACTCGGGCCTCGAGGCACAGGCGGCTGACAATGGCTCGGTGCGCCTTGTCCGCACCGGCTTCGCGCGCACCCCTGCCGCCGCACCAGCCGCAGCCGCAGCGGCCAGCCCGCGCGCACCGCGCCGTCGTAGCGCAGACAAGAAGGTCGAGGACCTCGAAAGCGTCAACGTGCACGGGGTGACCGAGGGCTACGCGGCCAACGAGGTTTCCTTCGGCAAGCTCGCGCTCTCCCCGCGCGAAATGCCCAGCTCCATCTCGGTCGTGACCCGCCAGCGCATGGATGACCAGAACATGGTCAGCGTGTACGACGTGCTCAACCGCACCACCGGCATCACCGCCGTGCCGTACGGCGTGGGCACCTCGTATTTCCAGTCGCGTGGCTACCAGCCCGACGTGCAGTTCGACGGCATCGCCGCGAACAACGGCCTCCAGTACCAGTCGCAGTTCGACCTCGCGATGTACGACCGCCTCGAAATCTTCCGCGGCCCCGCCGGCATCCTGCAGGGCCAGGGCAGCCCGGGCGGTACCGTGAACCTGGTGCGCAAGCGCCCACTGGAACAGGCCGGCTGGGGCGGCAGCGTGTCGGCCGGCTCGTGGAACACCTACCAGGCCACGCTCGACGGCAGCACGCCGCTCAATAGCACGGGCACCATCCGTGGCCGCGCGGTGATCTCCGCGCAGGACCACGATTACTTCTACGACAAGGCCAACTCGCGCCACCAGTTCTTCTATGGCGTCGTGGAGTTCGACCTGGCGCCGGACACGATGCTGACGCTGTCGACGGCTTACCAGCACGAACACAATGGCCCGCTGGACTGGGGCCAGTCGGTGTACGGCATCCCGCCCCATGGCCAGGCGCTCAACGCGCCGCGCTCGCAGTTCTATGGCACGGACTGGAGCTACGACAAGCCGAACCTCAACGACTACTACGCCGAACTCGACCACGACTTCGGCAACGACTGGCACGGCAAGCTCAACATCGATCGCCGCACGACCACCGATGCCTCGAAGTACGGCTACATCGATGGCCTGGTCGAGCCGGATAACCACGCGGAATACTGGCTGCAGCGCCAGTACACGGACGGCAGCTGGACCGGCGCCGACCTCAACATCTCCGGGCCGTACGAGCTGTTCGGACGCACCCAGCAGCTTATCGTCGGCTTCAACTATGCACGGCAGACCGCCGATAGCTGGAGCGGCGGCTTCGACGTGCCGGGCGGCGCGGATGTCATGGACCTGGGTGGCATCGCCTACCCGGAGATCCCGTTCGATAGCCGCAGCCTGACCGAGACCACGCAGTACGGCCTTTACGCCGCGACGCGCATTCATCCCGCGGAAAACTGGAGCGTGCTGCTGGGCAGCCAGTTCACCAACTACCGCAGCAAGAGCCGCGCGGGCTCGCCGGTTCCGCTGGGCGAATGGACCGACGCGCCGGATGTCGACCACAAGGCCTCGCCGTATGTGGGCGTCGTGTACGACATCAACCGCTGGCTCTCGGCGTACGCCAGTTACACCACGGTCTTCGTGCCGCAGAACAACCTCACCTTCAGCGGTACCCCGCTCAAGCCGCGCACCGGCAGGCAGTACGAGACCGGCCTGAAGGCGGAGTTCCTCGATGGCCGCCTCACCGCCTCGTTCGCGGCCTTCCGCCTGCGCGACCAGAACCGTGCCTACGATGATCCCGATCACCCGAATTACTTCATCGCCGCCGGCAAGGCCGAAAGCCAGGGCTGGGAAACGGAAGTGAGCGGGCGCCTCGCCGCGGGCTGGGACCTGCAGGCCGGCTACACCTACCTGCTCACCCGCTACATCAAGGATGCGAGCAGCCAGGGCCAGGTGTTCGATTCGGAAGAACCGAAGAAGACCTTCAAGCTGTGGAGCGTGTATCGCTTCGAAGGCGATAACCCGCACGGCTTCCGCGTCGGTGGCGGCGCTCGCGTCCTCAGCAGCACCACGCGCGGGACGATCACGCAGAAGGGCTACGCCGTATTCGATGGCCAGGTCGGCTACCAGTTCGACCGCGACTGGCTGCTGACGCTGACGGTGAACAACGTGTTCGACCGCAAGTACTTCGCCCGCGTGCCCGCGTCGTACTTCGGCATCTACGGCGACCCGCGCAACACGATGCTCACCATCCGCAAATCGCTGTGACCCGGCCACACCGTGCGCTATCCGCCACCGCCATCCGGCGGTGGCGGTTCGTGCACACGTGGTCGAGCCTCGTGTGCACGCTGTTCCTGCTGGTGCTGTGCCTGACCGGCTTGCCGCTGATTTTCCAGGATGAGATCGGCGATGCGCTGGGTGAGCCGCATTCGGCCGAAGTAGCGGCGAGCACTCCCGTGCTGCCACTCGATACGCTGCTCGCTTCCGCCCGGGCCTCTTATCCCGGTGATGCGACCAACTTCATCGCGCTGCCCGACGATGACCTGGGCATGGCGACGATCGGCCTGATCGATCATGCCGATGGCGGATTCCATTGGGTGAAGTTCGACCGCCACAGCGGCGCCGTGATCGAGGACCAGCGCGCGGGCGGCGCGCAGAAGATCTCGTTCATGGACGTGATGCTGTCGATCCACGGCAGCCTCACCGTCGGCTTGCCTGGCACGTTGCTGCTCGGCGTGATGGGGCTGCTGTTTATCGCCGCGCTCGTTTCGGGCGTCGTGCTGTATGGGCCGTTCACGCCGCGTGCCGGTGCGGGGACGCTACGCCTGCGCGGGAATCCCCGGCTGCGCTGGCTCGACCTGCACAATGTCGTGGGCATCGTGTTGCTGGCGTGGCTGGGTGTGGTCGGCGTTACCGGCGTGATCAACACGCTGGAAAAGCCGTTGTTCGCCGTGTGGCAGGCCACGGACGTGGCACACATGCACGCCGCGACCGGCGATGCGCGAGCGGGCGGTGCGCTCGTACCCGTGCAATACGCCGTCGACGAGGCGCTGAAGCGGCACCCGGGCGAGACCGTCGCCAGCATCCTCTTCCCGAGTGAAGTGCGACATCACCCGCACCATTACCTTGTGTGGCTGCACGGCGACAAGCCGCTCACCCGCGAGTTGCTGGTACCGGTGCTGGTGGATGCCACGTCCGGCACCGTGCTCGATGGCGCGAAGCTCCCCGGCTACCTCACGGCGCTGGAGGTCTCGCGTCCGCTGCACTTCGGCGACTACGGCGGGCTGCCACTCAAGCTGCTGTGGCTCGTGTTCGACATCGGCGCGATCCTTGTGCTGCTCACAGGCGTCTACCTGTGGATCGGGCGGCGCGGCACGCGCGTCCCGTCTGCGGCCAAGGTGATCTCGTGAGCCGGCGCCCGCGCGGCCTCATCGGCCTCCCGCTCTGCATGGCGGCCTGCGTTCTTAGCGGACTGCTACTCGCACTACTCGCGGGTCCGGCATGGCAATTCGCAGCGTGCGCACTGCTGGCCGTTCCCGTCGTCGCATTGGTCGTACTCGTGCTGCGCTCCCCGTAGGAGCCCACCCTGTGGGCGACATCTTTCGCGACAGCGCATCCTGTTGCTCTTCCGCGAACGGCGTCGCCCACAGGGTGGGCTCCTACGGTCAGCCGTCCGTGGAAACGGTCAGGGTCTCCCACTCACTGATCGACGCACTGCTCGCCTCCAGCTTGTCCCGCACCAGCTTCAACGCATCGCGGCCCCGCCGCAGATGCGCCGGCGGGTTCGGCGCCTCGATCACCGCCAGCATGGCCCGCGCCGCCTTCACCGGATCGCCGAGCTGCTTGCCGCTCTTGTCCTCTCGCGCCTGGCGGATCGGATTGAACAGCGCGTCGTAGTCGGCGATGGAACGCGGCGTGCGCGCCATCGACCGGCCTGCCCAATCGGTCCGGAACGAACCGGGAGCCACGGCCGTCACGGCGATACCCAGCGGTGCCACTTCCTTGCCGAGCGTCTCGGAAATCCCTTCCAGCGCGAACTTGCTACCGCAGTAGTAAGCGATGCCGGGCATGGTGATGTACCCGCCCATCGAGGTGATGTTGAGGATGTGGCCGCGCCTGCGGCCGCGCATGAAGGGCAGCACGGCCTTCATCATCGCTACGGCGCCGAACACGTTCACATCGAACTGCCGGCGCATCTCGAACAGCGGTGACTCCTCCATGATGCCTTCGTGGCCGTAGCCCGCATTGTTCACGAGCACATCGATGGGGCCGACGCTCTGCTCGATCTCCGCGACGACGCCGTCGATCGCATCGAAGTCGGTGACATCCAGTACACGGCCGAACGCCGACCCGGGCGCCAGCGCCTCAAACTCGGTCTTAGCCGCCACGCTACGCACCGTGCCGACCACGATATGTCTCTGGGTCAGGGCTTCCTGCGCCAGGGCGCGGCCGAAGCCGCTGCTGACGCCTGTGATGAGGATGATCTTCCGGGTTGCCATGGGGGTTTCTCCGTTCGGGGGCGAGGAGTGCATAATCCACCCATACCTTTCAACGGATAAGCCGCGATAGGCTCATTTTCTTGCCTATTCCTATGACCCAGAAGAAGACCCGCCAAGTCACGCCATCGACCCGCTCGCCCGGCCAGGCCCGGACGATAGAGCTGCTGCGTGCGCTCGCTCCCGTTGAGGGCTACAACCTCACCGCGATTCCCAGTGTGCGGATTCTCCGCTCCGATCGAGCGCTCGCACGCACCCCGGTGCTCTACGACCCCGGCATCGTCATCGTCTGCCAGGGCCGTAAACGTGGCTACTTCGGCGACGAGCTCTACCTCTACGACGAACACCAATACCTCGCCGTGTCGGTACCCGTCCCCTTCACCATGGAAACCGACGCGATGCCCGAGCGGCCGCTGCTCGCGATCTACCTGCATCTCGATTTCGCGCTAGCCGCCGAGGTCGCGGAACAGATCGACCGCGAAGGCACGGCCGAACCGGTGCAAGCGCCACGCAGCATGATGTCCACGCCCATGGATGAAGCCATGCAAGGCTCGGTACTGCGCTTCCTCGAGGCCCTGCAACGTCCGCTCGATGCCGCGGTGCTCGGCCCCGCCCTGCTCCGCGAGCTCTACTTCCGCGTCCTCACCGGCGCGCAGGGAAGCGCCATGCGCAGCGCCCTCGCCCTGCGCGGCCAGTTCGGCCGCATCAGCCACGCGCTGCGACTTATCCACGCGTCCTACGCGGAACCGCTCGATGTTGCGCGACTCGCCAGCGAAGCCGGCATGAGCACACCCAGCTTCCATAGCCACTTCAAGGCGATCACCCAGGTCTCGCCGATGCAGTACGTCAAGTCGACGCGCCTGCACCAGGCGCGGTTGCTGATGGTGCGGCAGTCGCTTACTGCCGAAGCGGCAAGCCACGCTGTTGGCTACACGAGCCCCTCGCAGTTCAGCCGTGAATTCCGCAGGTTGTTCGGCGCTACGCCTGCGGCGGAAGCGCGTCGCATGCGGGAGAGCTTTGCCCTTCCTGAAGCCTTCGCTGACGCGATCTTCGTCTCGTCGCACTAAGTCGCCTCTTGTGGGAGCGGGCGGGGGGGGGCATGGGGGTGGTGGCGACAAACACACAACCCCCGCGCGAGCCCCCCCAAAAACAG
>NZ_JBQCFT010000243.1:0-14565 GCF_051958795.1 Luteibacter sp.
CTTTCTGAAGTGTTTAACCCCAACTAGAGAAAAAACTCATTTCTGGCTTTCTTTCTAGTGGGACACTTGCATTTGGTTTGACATCGTCAACCCATCGCAAGGCGTCCACACAATTCACCTGCGCACACTGTCAAAGATCAATCACTTAGCGGGAACATTTCGTTTTCCGCTTCAGGACATTTCGTCCTGAGTGAGCCGCCCATTCTATATCGTTTTTCGTTTCCGTCAACTACTTCGTGAAACATTTTTTGAAGTGGTTGGTGAAGCGGAGAACTGTCGCGTGGGCTGCTTTGTTCGCGACCAGAAGGAAAGTATAGGGTCGGATGAGCGATCTGTGAAGGGGTTTTGCGACATTTTTTTGAAAAAATCTGGCGCGATAGACTCATCGCTCCCCCCACACTTATAAGGAGTAAATCGATGAAGACATGGATGCTCGCCGCGGTGCTTTTCGCGACGCCCTGGGCCACCTTCGCACAGACCGCATCGGTCACGCTGCACGGGAAGACCTTCTCCACCGAATTCGCGACCACCGACGCGCAGCGCGAGCACGGCCTGATGGCCCGCGATCACATGGATGCAGACCACAGCATGCTCTTCATCTTCGCCGACGATGCACCGCGCGCGTTCTGGATGAAGAACACGCTCATCCCGCTCGACATCCTCTACTTCGACAGCGCCCGCAAGCTCGTGGCCATGCAGCTCAATGCCCAGCCATGCAAGTCGGATCCCTGTGCCATCTACCCCAGCGGGAACCTGCCCGCCCGGTATGTGCTGGAGCTCAACGCCGGCACGGCGGCGCAGTTGCAGCTGAAGCAGGGCGACGAGCTGACGATCACCGGCACGCCCGCCGCCCCGCAATAAGGTCAGGCCGCTTCGGGCCAGCCGGCGAACAGGTCTTCGCCGTCGAAACGGCTGCCGCCGCGGGCAACCGCGGCATCGGGGCGGGGTAGCGGCGCGAGCACGGCCGCGGCCTGGCACGGCACCATGGCCGCCAGTTCGTCCCACTGGTCTTCAAAGGGAATGAATTGCTGCATGGCTGCTTCCTCCTCGAATCGGCCACGTTGCGGGGCCTTGGGATCATGGAAGCAGGGTTTTCTGCCGTCCGCGTGGCGGATTGGGGCGGAATGGTGGCGGGGGCGTGCCGTTGGGGAGGGGTTCGGCGGCCGGCCCCGGCCCTTGGGCCGGGGATCGCGCGCGAGCGCGCTCCCACAGGGGGAGCTCTTAGTCGAGTTCGACCATTTCGAAGTCGTCCTTGGTCACGCCGCAGTCGGGGCAGGTCCAGGTGTCGGGGATATCCTCCCAACGCGTGCCCGGCTCGATGCCTTCATCCGGCAGGCCCAGCGCTTCGTCGTAGATAAAGCCGCAGACGACGCACATCCATTTGCGCAGGGTGGTTTCGGTCTGGTTGCTCATAGCGTGTCGTACTGGTTCACTGGTAAGTCCCGCATTCTGTCATCCCCGGCGTGACCGCGATAGCGCGGGGCGCCCCTATGTGAAGGACACCCATGAGCACCCTCCTCCGATCCCGACTCCGCGGCAAGGGCGTGTACGCCATTACCGACGGCCCGCGCGATGACCTGTTCGCGGCTGTGGAGGCGGCCCTGGCCGGTGGTGCGCGCCTGCTCCAGTATCGCGACAAGACGACCGATACAGCGCGGCGCAGCCAGGAGGCCGCCGAGCTTGCGACGCTGTGCGCCCGCCACGACGTGGCGCTGATCATCAACGACGATGTGGCGCTGGCAAAGGCATGCGGCGCCGCGGGCGTGCATCTCGGCGTCCAGGACGTCTCGATCGCCGAGGCGCGCGCCATCCTGGGCCCCGACGCGATCATCGGTACCTCGTGCTATGGCTCGCTCGAGCGGGCGAAGCAGATGCGCGACGAGGGCGCGGATTACCTCGGCTTCGGCGCAATGTATCCCTCGACCACCAAGCCGCACGCGCCGGTCACCACCCACGACGTATTGACGCAGGCCAGCCAGCTTGGCCTCCCCGTCGTGGCTATCGGCGGCCTCACGCCCGACAATGCGCGTTCGGTGATCGCGGCGGGCGCGGATTTCATCGCGGTGGTGTCGGCGATCTTCGCCGCCCCCGATATCCAGGCCGCCACGCGCCGTTTCGCCGACCTTTTCGACGCACGCCCCGGAATCATTCAATGACCACGAACCACGACCTCTTCGACCGCGCCCGCCAGCTGATGCCCGGCGGCGTGAACTCGCCCGTGCGCGCCTTCAAATCGGTGGGCGGCGAGCCGTTCTTCACCGCGCGCGCCGATGGCCCGTACCTGTGGGACGTGGAAGGCAAGCGCTATATCGATTACGTCGGTTCCTGGGGCCCGATGATCGCCGGCCATAACCACCCCGCCGTGCGCGATGCCGTGGTCAAGGCCGCACAGGATGGCCTGAGCTTCGGCACGCCCTCCCCGGCCGAGGTCACCATGGCCGAGACCATCGTGAAGCTGATCCCGTCGGTGGATATGGTCCGCATGGTGAACTCGGGCACCGAGGCCACGATGTCGGCGATCCGCCTGGCCCGCGGTGCCACCGGCCGCAGCAAGATCGTGAAGTTCGAAGGCTGCTACCACGGCCACGGCGACAGCTTCCTGGTGAAGGCCGGTTCCGGTGCGCTCACCTTCGGCGTGCCGACCTCGCCGGGTGTGCCGAAGGCGGCGGCGGACCTCACGCTGACCCTGCCCTACAACGACATCAATGCGGCACAGGCGCTGTTCGCCGAGCACGGCGCCGATATCGCCGGCCTGATCATCGAGCCGGTCGCCGGCAACATGAACTGCATCCCGCCGAAGGAAGGCTACCTCGAGGCGCTGCGCGAACTGTGCACGGCGCACGGTGCGCTACTGATCTTCGACGAAGTGATGACCGGCTTCCGCGTGGCGCTCGGCGGCGCGCAGGCGCATTACGGCATCACGCCGGACCTGACCTGCTTCGGCAAGGTGATCGGTGGCGGCATGCCGGTAGGCGCGTACGGCGGTCGTCGCGACCTCATGGAACAGGTGGCGCCGGCTGGCCCGGTGTACCAGGCGGGCACGCTTTCCGGTAACCCGGTGGCGATGGCCGCGGGCCTTGCAATGCTCGAGCTGATCCAGGCGCCGGGGTTCTATGAAGACCTGGCGAAGCGCACGGTGAAGCTCACCGACGGCATCGCCGCGGCGGCGAAGAAGCACGGCATTCCTTTCAGCGTGACGCGTGTCGGCGCGATGTTCGGTCTGTTCTTCACCGGCGAAACGGTGGAGACGTACGCGCAGGCGACGGCGGCGGATGTCGCTTCGTTCAACCGCTTCTTCCACGGCATGCTGGAGCGTGGCGTGTACCTGGCACCGTCGGCGTTTGAAGCCGGGTTTGTGTCGAGTGCGCATAGCGATGCGATCATCGATGAGACGATTGCTACGGCTGATGCGGTGTTTGCATCGTTGAAGAACTAACGTAGGAGCCCACCCTGTGGGCGACGCCTTTCGCGGGGAAGCCGCAGGTGTTGGGGCGGTGTCGCGAAAGATGTCGCCCACAAGGTGGGCTCCTACGGATACCAAAACGCCCGGTTTTGCCGGGCGTTTTGCTTTAAGCCACCTTGGCTTCGCGGCTGGCGAATTCCGCCAGCGCCGCATGCAGGCGCTCCAGGCCTGCGTGGGTTTCTTCATCCGTGATATTGAGCGGTGGCACGATGCGCAGCACATCCGGGCCGGCCTGCAGGATGAGCAGGCCGTGGGCGGCGGCGATGTCGAGGATCTCGCCGGCGCGGCCCTTATACGTATCGTTGAGCACGGCGCCGATCATCAGGCCGCGGCCACGCAGCTCCGAGAACAGGTGCAGCTCGTGGTTGAGCTTCTCGAGGCCCTTGCGGATATCGTTCGACTGGCGCTCGACGTTGAGCAGCACTTCCGGCGAGGCGATCTTCTTCAGCGCCACGCGCGCGACGGCCGCTGCCATCGGGTTGCCACCGAAGGTCGTGCCATGCGCGCCGAACTGCATCACCTCGGAAACCTTCTTGCCGGCGAGCATCGCGCCGATCGGGAAACCCGCGCCCAGCGCCTTGGCCAGCGTGACGATATCCGGCGTGACATGGTCGTGCGTGTGCGCGAACAGCGTGCCGGTACGGCCCATGCCGCACTGGATTTCATCGAGCACCATGAGCGCGTCGTGCGCATCGCAGAGTTCGCGGATCTTCTTCAGGAACCCCGGCGCGGCCGGCGTGACACCCCCCTCGCCCTGCACCGGCTCGACCATGACGGCGGCAACGCCGCCCTTGGCGAATGCTTCTTCCAGCGCGGCTTCGTCATTGAAGGCCACATAGCGGAAACCACCGGGCAGCGGCTCGTAGCCTTCCTGGTATTTCGGCTGCGCGGTGGCGGTGACCGACGCGAGCGTGCGGCCGTGGAACGAGCCGAGGAAGGTGATGATGACGCGGTTCTCGGGTGCACGGCCCTGCGACGCGGCCCACTTGCGCACGAGCTTGATCGCGGCCTCGTTGGCCTCGGTGCCGGAGTTGCACAGGAACACGCGCTCGGCGAACGGTGCGTGTTCGATCAGCTCCTCGGCGAGGCGCAGCGGCGGCTCGGTCCAGAACACATTGCTTGCGTGCCACAGCTTGCCGGCCTGCGCGACCAGCGCCGCGACAAGGTCGGGCTCCTGGTGGCCCAGCGCGTTCACGGCAATGCCGGCACCGAAATCGAGATAGTCGCGGCCCTCGGTATCCCATACTCGCGCGCCCTTGCCGTGGTCGAGCACGACATCACGGGGGCGGTACACGGAAAGCCAATAGCGCTTGCCCAGGCCGATGAGATCGGAGGGTTCGACTGGATGCGACGACATGAAAACGACTCCCGGGCCCGGCCGCAGCGCCTGGCCCCAAACAGGAACGGATGGAATCGCACGGTACGTTCTGCGGTCCGACATCGATCCGATGCCCCGGCGGGAATGATGCGCCGTGGGATCCCCATCGTATAAGGCACGCGGCCTGCCGACAACGGCTGTTCCGTTGCTGAAACGGCCTGTTACAGAACGCTACAGCCGATGAACGCAGTGGAAATGCGCCGCAGGGGGAAATTCCTTGCGAATCAATGCCGGGGAAGAGTGGCATGCGGCTTGCTCCCCTTCCGGGGAGGCTCCGAGAAGCCGCGGTGTTCGCTCGCCCGACGACCCTGCCAAGCCGGACGACGAATGGGAACTCCCGGTCCCCCAGAGGGCCGGGAGTTTTCTTTTCCGCGGGAGGGGGCCCTAGCGCAACTGGTCGAGGGCGAGCTGGTGTTTCTTGCAGAGCCGATACACCGTGACGCGGGATACCCGGAGGCGGCGGGCGCACTCGCTGATGTTGAAGGCGCTCGCGCGCAGGCAATCCACGATCGCCTCGCGCTCGGCCGAGGTGCGCGCGCTGCCCAGGCTGTCGCGATCGAGGCCCGGCACGTCCGCGTTGAGCTCGAGGTCATCCGGCGTGATCAGCGCATCGTCGGCGATGACGGCCGCGCGCTGCACGCGGTTCATCAGTTCACGCACGTTGCCCGGCCAGGCGAAGGCGTTCATGGCCTTGCGCGCCGCCGTGCTGAAGGCGCGTGCGCGGGTGCCGTAGCTCTCGCGGAACGCGTCGAGGAAGTACTGCGCGAGCAGCTCGATATCGCCGTTGCGCTCGCGGAGCGGCGGCATGCGCAGGCGCAGCACGTTGAGCCGGTAGAACAGGTCTTCGCGGAAACGGCCCTGCGCCACGGCTTTTTCGAGATCGACGTGGGTGGCCGCGAGGACACGCACGTTCACCTTGATCGACTGGCAGCTGCCGATGCGCTCGATGGTGCCCTCCTGCAGGACGCGCAGCAGGTTGGTCTGGGCATCCAGCGGCAGGTCGCCGATTTCGTCGAGGAACACGGTGCCGCCATCGGCGGACTCGAAATGGCCGATACGCCGGCTGGTGGCCCCGGTGAACGATCCACGCTCGTGGCCGAACAGCTCCGACTGGACGAGGTTGGCCGGCAAGGCGCCGCAGTTGATGGCCGCGAACGGCCGGTCGCGCCGGCCGGAGAGCTGGTGCAGCGCCCGGGCCGCCATTTCCTTGCCGGTGCCGGTCTCCCCGGTGATCAGGAGCGGCAGCTCGACCGGGGCAAATTTACGAATGTTCTGAGAGAGGGCCCGGATGGCCGGGCTGTTCCCGGTCATCACGCTGGGCTGGTCGTCGTCGAGGACGGGGATGCCATCGGCGGGAACGCGCTGCAAGGCCTGGCGCAGCGCCTGCAACGAGGAGGCGCCATCGATCAGCTCGAAAGCCTGAGGCAGTACATGCTGGATGGAGGGATCGTTGGCGGGCGTGCGATGCCCGGTCAGCCCGATCCAGGCCAAGCCCGGGTGGCTGTCACGCAACTCCTGGAGGACGCGCACCGCCGCCTGCGCGCTGGCGCGCAGGTCGACCACGGCGATGGCCGTGTCCCCGCACTCCGGCAAGCTCGTATCCAGGCGGGCCGGATCGGCCACCAGCGTTCGCCAGCCGGCCCGGATCAGTCCGAAATGTTCTTCAACGCTCGGTCTACCTACCCAGACGACGCAACGCCCCGTCGATTCCCCGCGTGACATGCCTGCTCCTCAAACCGTTCAGTGGCCTGCGCCGGCTGTAGCGGGTTCACCCTTGGACCCGCCGCCGGCACCCCCTGCAGGCCGGCAAGCCCCACACCGCCCTTCTGTCATGTCATGCCAGGGGCGACGAACTGACGTTACCCCGGCATGCAAAAACCGGCCATACACCAAACGGGCTAGCTCACACAGCGGTTTGGGTGGCGTTTGCGCTTGCTAGAGAAACAAGTCCGGTAGTAGAGGCTGGCCCGGCGTGACGGCATAGTGATCGAAATTCGTCACACCTTCTTCACGCAGCAGCTCTTCATCGATGAAGAAGTGGCCGGTGTTGGCGCGGGCGGGTCGGGTAAGGATCGCGTGTGCCGCATCGGCCACGATCTGCGGGGTACGGCAGTTTTCGGCTTTTACGCCATCGATCATGGCGATGGCTGCCGTGGCGATGACGGTTTTCGGCCACAGGGCGTTCACCGCGATGCCCATGGGCGCGAACTCCGGGGCCATGCCCAGCACGCACTGGCTCATGCCGAACTTGGCGATGGTGTACGCCACGTGGGGCGCATACCAGTGCGGATCGATGCTCGGCGGCGGCGAGAGCATCAGCACGTGCGGGTTCTCCGCCTCCTTGAGGAACGGCAGGCAGGCCTGGGTGACGAGGAAGGTGCCGCGCGTGTTCACCTGGTGCATCAGGTCGAAGCGCTTCATCGGCGTATCTTCCGTGCCCGCCAGCCAGATTGCGCTGGCGTTGTTCACGACGATATCGATGCCGCCGAACCGCTCGGCTGCCGTCGCGGCGGCCATGCGCACTTCCGCTTCCTCGCGGATATCCACCTTCAGCGGCAGCGCCTTGCCACCCGCCGCCTCGATTTCCGCGGCCGCGGTGTGGATGGTGCCGGGCAGCTTCGGGTTAGCCACGCCACTCTTTGCGGCGATCACCACGTTGGCACCATCGCGCGCGGCGCGCAGGCCGATGGCGAGGCCGATGCCGCGCGAGGCACCGGTGATGAACAGGGTCTTCCCGGCGAGCGTTGTCATGGTGGCGAGGCTCAGGCGCGCTGGAAGCGCGGGAGGATGTCGCGGAGTTCGGCGAGGCGCTGGATCGGATCATCCAGCTCGAGCATGTGCTGGCACTCGTTCGGATCGAGCGGAAGCAGTTCGCACAGGCGGAAGCCGACCCAGCTGGCATCGTCGGCGCGGCCGGCGACATCCTGGCGCCATGGCGGTCCCATCTGCTCGGCGAGGCGTTCGAGGATGGTGGTGAGCAGGCCGAACTCCGCCGGTACCGGCACGCTGCTTTCCGGCTCCCACGGCGCGATGTCGCCGCGCACCTGGCCATCGGAGCGCACCCGGGTACGCGTGACGCGGAAGCGCTGGCCACCTTCGGCGACGATGCCGAGCAGGCCATCTTCGCGGGTGTGGAAATCGGTGATGGTCGCGAGCGTGCCGACCGCGGCCGGGATGGCCGGCTGGCCTGCTTCGCGTCCTTCCAGGATCAGGCACACGCCGAAGCCGCGACCGGTGCGCGCGCATTCGCGGACCAGGTCGATGTAGCGCGGCTCGAAGATGCGCAACTGGAGATGACCGCCCGGGAAAAGGACGTTCGCCAGGGGAAAGAGGGGGAGATCGAGCGCGGGCGTGGTCGCTGCCATGCCCGCCAGTCTAACCTGCGCGCAGCGCGTCGAAGAAGCGCCGCGGCGCACCTTCGAAGCCGCCGTTCGACATGAACACGACGTGGTCGCCCTCGCCCGCCTGCTCGGCGAGCGACCCGACCAGCGCATCGACCGTGGCCACCGCCGTGCCGCGACCCGCGAGCGCGCCGGTCACCTTGCCCGCATCCCAGGCCAGCTCGGGCCGGTGCAGGAACACGACGCCGTCGGCATCCTGCAGTGAGGGCGCCAGCGCGTCGGCGTGCGCGCCCAGGCGCATGCTGTTCGATCGCGGTTCCAGCGCCACGAAGATGCGTGCCTTGCCGACCTTCGCGCGCAAGCCCGCCAGCGTGGTGGCGATGGCGGTCGGGTGGTGGGCGAAATCGTCGTAAACGGTGACGCCACGCGCCTCGCCGATCACTTCCATGCGCCGGCGCGCACTGGCGAAGCTGCCGAAGGCAGGCAGCAGGGCGACCGGATCGGCACCGGCAGCCGTCGCCGCCGCGAGTGCGCCCAGCGCGTTCATCACGTTGTGCCGCCCGAGCGAGTTCCAGCGCACCTCGCCGAGCGGCTGGCCCTGGCGGATGACGCGGAAGTGCGAACCATCGGCGGCGATGAGCTCGGCACGCCAGTCGCCCGCATCGATGCCGAAGGTTTCCACCGGCGTCCACGCACCCATTGCCAGCACTTCGGCGAGGTAGGCGTCCTCGGCGTTGACGATGAGCCGGCCGTTGCCGGGCACCGTGCGCACCAGGTGGTGGAACTGGCGCTGGATCGCGGCCACGTCGGGGAAGATATCCGCGTGGTCGTATTCCAGGTTGTTGAGGATGGCGATGCGCGGGCGGTAATGGACGAACTTGGAGCGTTTGTCGAAGAACGCCGAGTCGTACTCGTCCGCCTCGATCACGAACGGCTTGCCGCTGCCGCGCCGCGCGGAGACATCGAAATTGCCGGGCACGCCGCCGATCAGGAAGCCCGGATCCATGCCGGCCTGGTCGAGCAGGTGCGCGAGCAGGCTGGTGGTGGTGGTCTTTCCGTGCGTGCCGGCCACGGCCAGCACGTCGCGGCCACCAAGCAGCGTCTCGCCGAGCCACTGCGGGCCAGAGATGTAGCGCATGCCTTCGTCGAGCATGTACTCCACCGCCGGGTTGCCACGGCTCATGGCATTGCCGACCACGACGAGGTCAGGCGCGGGCTTCAGGTGGTCAGCCGTGTAGCCCTGCATCAGTTCGATGCCGAGCGCTTCGAGCTGCGTGCTCATCGGCGGGTAGACGTTGGCGTCGGAGCCTTCGACCTGCAGGCCGAGTTCACGGCCGAGGGCGGCCACGCCGCCCATGAAGGTGCCACCGATGCCGAGGATATGGACGCGCATGCTCACGGACTCGCGGCCGGCGCACGGGGCGCCGGCCTCTAAGGGGATCAGGCGCTGGCGGCGCTGGCGTTGTTCAGGGCGGCCTTGATGCGCGCCGTGACCTCATCGAGATCGCCGACGCCGTCGACGATCTTGAGCTTGCCGCGCTTCTCGTAGAACGACGCGACCGGGGCGGTCTGGTCGGCGTAGATGCCGAGGCGCTTCTTCACCGTTTCCGGCTCGTCATCCGGACGGTGCTCGGCTTTGAAACGCACTTCGCAACGGCCGACGATGGCGTCGAACGGCACTTCGAGCTTGATCACCACATCGAGCGGCTGGCCGATCTTCGCCAGCACGCCATCCAGCGCATCGGCCTGGGCCAGGTTGCGCGGGTAGCCATCGAGGATGAAGCCCGGCTTGGCATCGGCCTGGGCCAGGCGGTGCTCGATGATGCCGAGCATGATGTCGTCCGGCAGCAGCTGGCCGGCGTCCATCAGGGCCTTGGCCTTCAGGCCGAGTTCGGTCCCTTCCTTGATCTCGCCACGGAGCAGGTCGCCCGTCGAGATATGGGGAATGCCGAAATCCTGCTTGAGGCGGGCCGCCTGGGTGCCCTTGCCCGAACCGGGTGCGCCGAAAAGCACGAATCGCATTGATGCTCCAAATTACCGGGCTGGCAGGGCTAACCCCGCCGCCGGGCACAATAAAATGGGTCCCAAGGTAACGGGAGGGGCGCCACCCCGTCAAACGGCTGTTACATCGGCGTGGCAGTGCGCCGCAGGGGCCGCCTTCAAGCCACGGCCACGCCGGACGGGTTACGCTCGGGCCCTCGACCGCCCAAGAAGGAACCGCAGCATGGCCGCCGGTAAGCTCCTCTACGCCCAGTCGGGCGGTGTTTCCGCCGTCATCAACGCCACCGCCGCGGGGGTCATCGAGACCGCCCGTGACAAGGGGATCCCGGTGTACGCGGCCCGCAACGGCATCCTCGGCGCCCTGCGCGAGGAGCTGATCGATACGACGAAGGAAGCCAAGGCGAACATCGCCGGCCTGAAGCACACCCCGGGCGGCGCCTTCGGCTCCTGCCGCTACAAGCTGAAGTCGCTCGAGGAGAACCGCGCCGAGTACGAGCGGCTGATCCAGGTGTTCAAGGCCCACGACATCCGCACCTTCCTCTACAACGGCGGCAACGACTCGGCCGATACGGCGAACAAGGTCTCGAAGATCGGCCAGGCGCTGGGCTACGAGGTGAACTGCATCGGCGTGCCCAAGACGATCGACAACGACCTGGTCGTGACCGACAACTGCCCGGGCTTCGGTTCGGTGGCGAAGTACACCGCCATCGCCGTGCGCGAGGCGAGCCTCGATGTCGCCTCCATGATGGATACCTCGACCAAGGTGTTCATCATCGAGGTGATGGGCCGCCACGCGGGCTGGATCGCCGCGGCCGCCGGCCTCGCGGGGAACAAGGCGGGCGATCCGCCACACATCATCCTGTTCCCGGAGAACGTGTTCGACCCGGCGGGGTTCCTGGCGAAGGTGAAAGCGACCGTGGAAAAGGTGGGTTACTGCACCGTGGTCGTGTCCGAAGGCGTGAAGGGTTCCGACGGCAAGTTCCTCGCCGAATCGGCGGAGACCGGTGCGCGCGATGCATTTGGCCATGCCCAGCTGGGCGGTGCCGCGCCGGTGCTCGCTTCGCTGGTGAAAGAGAAGCTGGGCTACAAGTACCACTGGGCGCTACCGGATTACCTGCAGCGCTCCGCGCGGCACATCGCATCGAAGGTAGACGTCGAGCAGGCGTACGCGGTGGGCAAGAAGGCCGTGGAATACGCGGCCGACGGGCTCAACGCCGTGATGCCGGTAATCGTGCGCACCTCGGAAGAGCCGTACAAGTGGAAGATCGAGGCGGCGCCGCTCGACAAGATCGCGAACCAGGAAAAGAAGATGCCGAAGAACTTTATCTCGAAAGATGGGTTCGGCATCACCGCCGCGGCGCGGCGTTACCTCGCGCCGCTGATCCTGGGCGAGGCACCGCCGCCGTATGGCGAGGATGGGCTGCCGCTGTATGTGACGCTGAAGAACACGTCGGTACCGAAGAAGCTGAAAAAATTCGTGCCTGCGAAATAACGGTCGCGCGCCTCCCCGCTGTCGTAGGAGCCCACCCTGTGGGCGACGCCCTTCGCCGAAACGCAACCGGCCCTGCGGCGGCATCGCGAAAGATGTCGCCCACAGGGTGGGCTCCTACGGCGAAGCGAGCATTTCGTGGATCAGGGACAGGTCGCGGACGAATTGCGCATACGCCGCGTCGCGGTCTTCGTGCGCGGGCAGGCGAAGCAGGTATGAAGGGTGCACCGTCGCCATCGCCCTGCGGCCATCCGCCAGCGTGAGCCATTGGCCGCGCTGCTCCATGAGCCGGAACGAAGACCCGAACACCGCCTGTGCGGCCATTGCGCCGAGGCAGACCAGCGCATCCGGCTGGATCCGGTCGATCTCCGCGGCCAGCCAGGGCCGGCAGGCGGCCTGCTCCTCCGCATTAGCCCGCTGGTGCAGCCGCCGCTTGCCGCGCGGTTCGAACTTGAAGTGCTTCACCGTGTTGGTGACATACAGCGCATCGCGCGGCACGCCGGCTTCGCCCAGCGCCTGATCGAACAGTTTCCCCGCCGGCCCCACGAACGGCTTGCCGGCGAGATCTTCCTGGTCGCCGGGCTGCTCGCCGATCACCACGATGCGCGCATCCGCCGGGCCTTCGCCGAACACGGTCTGCGTCGCCGGCTTCCACAGGTCGCACGCACGGCACTCCCGCGCCTCGCGGCGCAGCGCGGTGAGACTGCCCTCGGGCGCCGCCTCGATCGCCTTCTGCAACGGCGTGACCTTCTTGCGCGGCACCGTGGCCTCCTTCGCAACCATCGCCTGCATCCGTGGCAACGCATCGCGCACGAGTTCGGGGATGAGCGAAGCCTCTGGCAGGTTCTTCCAGTACTTCACCGGCATCTCGCGCTTCATCGCGTCGACCTTGAGCCGGGCGGGGTTGAAGATGCTGCTGTAGTAGGTACGCCAGAGGTCTTCCAGCGCATCGCCCGATGGCGCATCGGCACGGCTCGCGCCCGGCCCGAACGCGAGCTTCTCCCCGTCCCAGTGAGCCGTACGCGACGGGGTGAGCAAGGACCAGCGCATGCCGGTGAAGCGACGAACGAAGAACGGTGCCACGCGGGTCACGATGTCGTGGTCGGGCTCGAACCATGCGACGTACACCGTGCCATCGTCGACCGTCACTTCGCGGAAGCGCACGAAGGCCTTCATCTTATGCATGTCGCGGTTCACCTGCTTCACGCAGGCATGCGCCCAGGCCACGTCATCGTCGGTGGCGATCGCCAGCAGGCCTTTCTCACCGTGGGTCAGCCGCCACAGCATCCGGTACAACACGGCGTGGCGGCGCGGGTCTGAGTGCGCCAGCACGGTGTTGGCCAGGTTGAGGAAATCACGTGGCACGGCGGGTGCGGCACCTTCGCGCGGCGGCGGGATCGGATCATCGCCGCCGAACAGGCCACCACCACCCCACTCCACCGTATCGGGCGCCACGCCTGCGAGCAGCAGCGCCCGCGCCTTGCCGCGCCACTCCCCCAGGTCGGACGCGTCGTCCAGCGAAACGCGGAGCATCAGCCGAACAGATCGGGCTGCGTGGGCATCGGCTCGCGCAGGTCGCGGTGCAGCGCGATGCTCTCGTGGTCGCCGCGCGGACGGTGGTCGACCGTTTCGACGAACGGCGCCACCTTCTTCACGGGCACACGCAGGCGGATGAGGTCGTCGTAGCGGATGCGGCGGTGGCCGCGCATCGCGATCATCTTGTCGACGGTTTTCACGCCAAGACCCGGCACGCGCAACAGCATGTCGCGCGAGGCCCTGTTCACGTCCACCGGGAACTGCTCGCGGTGGCGCAGTGCCCACGCGAGCTTCGGGTCGACTTCGAGCGAGAGCATGCCGTCGTCGCCCGGCGGTGCGATTTCATCGGCACCGAACCCGTAGAAGCGCATCAGCCAGTCGGCCTGGTACAAACGATGCTCGCGCACCAGCGGCGGCGGCTTCAGCGGCAGGATCTTAGAAGCGTCGGGGATGGGGCTGAACGCCGAGTAGTAGACCCGGCGCAGGCGGTAGTTCGTATAAAGGTTGGTGCTGGCGGTCAGGACATCGCGATCGCTCGCCGCATCGGCGCCGACGATCATCTGCGTGCTCTGACCGGCCGGGGCGAACTTTGGCGCCTTCTTTTCGGCCTTCGCCTCGTCGATCGACAGGCGCAACCGGCCCATCGCGCTGCGGATGTCGCCGAGGTGTTTCTCCGGCGCCAGCGTTTTCAAACCACCTTCGGTCGGCATCTCCACATTGATGCTGAGGCGATCCGCCCAGCGGCCCGCAGCGTCGATCAGCTCGGGCGATGCGTCGGGGATGGTCTTCAGGTGGATGTAGCCGCCGAACTTGTGATCCACGCGAAGCGAACGCGCGACGCGGACCAGTTGTTCCATCGTGTAGTCGGGCGACTGGATGATCCCCGAGGAGAGGAACAGCCCTTCGATATAGTTGCGGCGGTAGAATTCGAGCGTGAGGTTCACCACTTCTTCCGCCGTGAAGCGGGCGCGGGGCACGTTGCTGCTGCGGCGGTTCACGCAGTACGCGCAGTCGTACACGCAGAAGTTGGTGAGCAGGATCTTCAGCAGGGAAATGCAGCGCCCATCCGGCGCGTACGCATGGCAGATCCCCATGCCCTCGGTGGACCCGATCCCACCGGTGCCCAGCGAGTTACGACCCTTCCCACCACTCGACGAGCACGAGGCATCGTACTTGGCGGCATCGGCCAGGATGGCGAGTTTCTCGGAGATCTTCATGGGGAACCCTATGGTGCCTTTTTCGGCCCTGGGCCGCGTGAAGACCGCTGCGTCGGTAGGAGCCCACCCTGTGGGCGACATCTTTCGCAGAAGAGCCACCGGTCCTGTAGCGCCATCGCGAAAGGCGTCGCCCACAGGGT
>NZ_JBQCFT010000244.1:0-27902 GCF_051958795.1 Luteibacter sp.
CCGCGCACGCGGCCACGAGCGCGGCCACGCAAAGCGCGAACACGAACAGACAAGCGCGGGGCACGGCCCGGCGGAGTGGCGCGGCGATGTTCAACAAGCTTCCTGGGACGCGGCCTGAGCTTGTCGATGTTAGGGAACCCCCGCCACGGGATCGATGGAAGAATTCTGAAAAATGCGGCGGATTACGTCGTGCGCTCGCCGGCGACCCAGGTTTCCTTTAACAGCCCACCGCCGATCCAGTAGCACAGTTCCGGCAGGTGCCGGATGTTCCAGACCGCCAGGTCGGCGCGTTGGCCAACGGCGAGGGTGCCGCGATCATCGAGGCCGAGCGCTCGCGCACCGTGTTGGGTCGCGCCACGGAGTGCTTCCTCCGGCGTCAGCCGGAACAGCGTGCAGGCCATGCCCATCGCAAGGCGCAAGGAGAGCAGCGGTGATGTACCCGGATTGAGGTCGGTGGCGACGGCCATGGCGACGCCGTGCTCGCGAAAGCCCGCGATCGGCGGCGGCCGGGTGTCGCGCAGCGCGTAGTACGCGCCGGGCAGCAGCACGGCGACGGTGCCGGCCTTCGCCATCGCCTGGATGCCTTCTTCACTTGTCCATTCCAGGTGGTCGGCGGAGAGACCGTTGTAGCGGGCGACCAGTGCGGCGCCGCCAAGGTCCGAGAGCTGTTCGGCGTGCAGCTTGACCGGTAGCCCGAGCTCGGTGGCCTTCCGGAACAACCGTTCCGTTTCGGCGTGGGTGAAGCCGATGCCCTCGCAGAATGCGTCCACGGCATCGACCAGCTCTTCCTCGGCCAGCGAGGGCAGCATGGTGTCGCAGACGAGCGAGACATAGTCGTCTCGGCGCCCGGCATATTCCGGCGGCAGCGCATGCATGCCGAGGAAGCTGGTGCGCACATCGATGCCCAGCTCGATGCCGATGCGCCGGGCGACCCGGAGCATGCGGCGTTCCGCGTCCGGTTCCAGGCCGTAGCCGGACTTGATCTCCAGCGTGGTCACGCCATCGGCGAGGAGGGCGCGGGCACGCGGCAGGGATTGGGCGAGCAGTTCGTCTTCGCTCGCGCTGCGCGTCGCCCGCACGCTGGACACGATGCCACCGCCTGCACGGGCGATCTCTTCATACGTGGCACCTTCCAGGCGCATCTCGAACTCCTGCGCCCGATCGCCACCGAAGACCAGGTGGGTGTGGCAATCGACGAGGCCGGGAGTGATCCAGGAGCCCTGCAGCGATTCCACCCGATGCGACAGCACGTGCGGTTCGCCGGGAAGCTCCTCTCGCGCGCCGACGAACGCGATACGCCCGTCCTTGATGCCGAGCGCGCCATCGGCGATGGCCCCGTAAGCCGTGCCGTTGTCCGCGAGCGTCGCCAGTCCGGCATCGAGCAGCAGGTAGTCCCAGCGCGTATCCACGCTCATCGCGGCGACTCCGGCGTGCGCTCCCAACGCACCTGGTAGAGGTCGTAGCGACGATCCTTCAGGTTCTGCACCGCACCGGAGTTGCGGGCGCGGGCGAGGTTCTCGAGGCGCAGGTCCGCGAACAGCACGGTCTCGATGTTGGGCGTGGCATCAGCGGCGATGCCATCACGTGCAAACGGGAAGTCGCTCGGCGTGAGGATGCAGCTCTGGCCGTACTGGATATCGAAGTTGTTCACGCCGGGCAGGTTGCCGACGTTGCCCGAAAGCACTACGTAACACTGGTTCTCGATTGCGCGGGCCTGCGAGCAGTAGCGTACGCGGAGGTAGCCCTCGCGCACGTCGGTGCAGAACGGCACGAAGAGGATGAGTGCACCCTGGTCGGTGAGGTGGCGGGCGACCTCGGGGAACTCGGAGTCGTAGCAGATCATCACGCCGATCGGGCCGCAGTCCGTCTGGATCGTCGCCGCGGAATCGCCGCCCGTGATGTTCCAGACGTTCTTCTCGCTCGGCGTCGGGTGCAGCTTTTCGCGCTCGTGCAGCGAGCCATCACGCAAGGCCACGTAGCAGACATTGTGGATGTCGCCGTTCGGCTGGCGCGTGGGATGCGAGCCGCCGACGATGTTGATGTTGTAGTGCACGGCAAGCCGGTGGAAAAGGGCTTTCACCTCGTCCGAGTACTCGGAGAGGCGGCGGATCGAATCGACCGGCGAGAGCTCGGCGTTCTCGATGGAGAGGAGCTGCAGGGTGATCAGCTCAGGGAACACGACGAAGTCCGCGTCGTAGTCCGCGGCGATATCGACGAAGTACTCGACCTGCGTGGCGAACTCGGCGAACGAGGCAATGCGGCGTTGCATGTACTGCACCGAGGCAACGCGCACGGAATCGGGGAGGCGGTGGCTGTGCGACACACGCGGCGTATCCGGATGGTTGAGCAGGTGCGGATTGCGCCACACGAGGTGGGCCGCGTAGCCCAGCGATTCATGGTCGGAGGGCACGTACTCGCGTAGCAGGCCGAGCACCTCGAAACCGTTTTTCAGCTGGAAGCTGAGCGTGGGGTCACGGCGGCTGCCGTCGACAATCGCCTGCACATAGGCCTCGGCGCTGCCGTAACGGCCGATGGCCCGCGATAACCCCGGCATGCGCGCGCCGAACACGATGCCGCGCAGCTTGAGGTCGGTGCACAGGCGCTTGCGGGCCTGGTACAGGCGCTGGCCGATGCGCATGCCGCGGTAATCCGGATGGACCACCACTTCCATGCCATAGAGCCAGTCCCCCTTCGGGTCGTGGCGCGAGGCGAAGCCGCCGCCCGTGATCTGCATCCACGTGTGTGGGGCCAGGGCCACCGCCTCGTTGATGCGGAAGGTGGCGCAGAAGCCCACGATATGGCCTTCGTACTCGACGACGAACTGGCCTTCGGGGAAATTGTTCTGCTGGCCCTGCAGCATTTCCGCCGAATGCCCCCATTCGGCGGTGTAAACGCGCGCGGTCAGCGCGACCAGTTCCGGGATATCCGCGGGACGGGCCAGGCGGAGGGTGAGTTTCGGGGTCTGGGCGGGAGCGGCGATCTCGTTCATTCCCCCATTATGCCCCCGGCATGTGAAGCCGTTCATACGGCCGCGCTATCCTGTGCCGAAGAGTCCTGCCTGGCCCCGTGGGAGCGCGCTTGCGCGCGATGGGGTCTGCGGCCAGGCCCATCGCGTGCAAGCACGCTCCCACATAAGGTCTGCCAATGTCGCCGTCCCACTTCACCGCTGATTTCACCTGGACCGAAGGCGCCTGGGCCGAGGCCGGGCTGGCCATCAGGGAAGGCCGTTTCGCGGCGCGCAACGGCGAGGCCGGCGAACGCATCGGCCGTTTCGTGCTGCCGGGCATGCCCAACCTGCATTCGCACGCGTTCCAGCGCGCGATGGCGGGCCTGGCGGAACGCCGCGGCCCGGGTGAGGACAGCTTCTGGACCTGGCGCGAGACCATGTATGCCTTCGCCGAGGCCATCAACCCGGATGACCTGAAAGCCATCGCCACCCAGCTCTATGTCGAGATGGTCAAGGCGGGCTACACCCAGGTCTGCGAGTTCCACTACCTGCACCACGGCCCGAAGGGCGTGCATTACGCGGATCCAGCGGCGATGTCGCTGGCGCTGATCGAAGCGGCGAAGGAAGCAGGTATCGGCCTGACCCTGTTGCCGGTGCTCTACATGACGGGCGGTTTCGATGGCCGCCCGTTGAACGACCGCCAGCAGCGTTTCCGCCACGACGTGGGCCAGTATGTATCCCTGCTCGAACGCCTGGTGCCGATGCAGCACGACATGCTGACGGTGGGTATCGCCCTGCATTCACTGCGCGCCGTGCCTGAAGAAGCGATGCGGTCGGTGCTCGCGACCGGCGTGGCACAGGGCCTGCCTGTGCATATCCATATCGCCGAACAGATCGGCGAAGTACAGGACTGTCTCGCCGTGCGTGGTGCGCGACCGGTCGAGTGGCTGCTCGACCATGCCGACGTCAATGAACGCTGGACCCTCGTCCATGCGACGCACCTCACCGGCCACGAAACAAAGCGTATTGCGCAAAGTGGTGCGGTCGCGGGCCTTTGCCCGACGACGGAGGCGAACCTTGGCGATGGCCTGTTCCCGCTCGCGGATTTCATCGATGCGGGCGGTACGCTCGGCATCGGCTCGGATTCGCATATCTCGGTTTCGCCGGTGGAAGAGCTGCGCTGGCTCGAGTACGGCCAGCGCCTGGTCACCCGCCATCGCAACGTCGCCTCGCGCAAGCCGGAAGAAAGCACGGGCGTCGCGCTGTGGCAGCGTGCGCTCGACGGCGGCAAGCGCGCCTCGGGCGCCGATATCGCGCGGCTGGGGCAGGGTGCCCGCGCCGACCTGCTGGTCCTCGACGATCGTTCGCCGCTGCTCGCCGCGCGCGACGAGGCGGACGTCATCGACACCTTCCTCTTCGCCGGCAACACGCCGCTGGTGCGCGATGTGATGGTCGGCGGCCAGTGGCGCGTGCGCGACCACGCGCACGTGGCCGAAGCCCGCGCCGCGACCGAGTACCGCCACACGGTCGAAAAGCTCGCGGCCACGTGATCGTAGGAGCCCACCGGCCTGGCTGTGGGAGTGAGCTTGCGAGCGACGGGTCCGCGGAAGAGCCTCGTTCGCAAGCTCACTCCCACAGGCTGCTGCCGGCCTATTGCAGTGCATCAGCAAACGTGATTTAGTCGGGCCATGATTCGCATCGCCGCCAATAACGCCAATACCAATAATGCCCGGAACCTCGGGAGGGTCGGCGTGTAGGCGGTTGCAACTGAAACCACCGGAATCACGAAAGGCCCGCCCCACAAAGGCGGGCCTTTTTCTTTGTCCCGATCCAGCAGTCCCTATCCAGCTATTGATACGACAGGAGCAAGGCGCATGTGTTCGATCTTCGGAATGTTCGGCCTGACGGCCGGGGATGATCTCCAGGCGCTGCGGGCGCAGGCCATGGAGCTTTCGCAACGGCAGCGCCACCGTGGGCCCGACTGGAGCGGGGTGTACCTGGACGACGGCGCGATCCTCGTCCATGAGCGGCTCGCCATCGTGGATCCGGCCAGCGGCGCGCAGCCCCTGCGCTCGCGTGATGGCGAGCTGGCCCTGGCCGTGAACGGGGAGATCTACAACCATCGCGAACTGCGCGCCGCGAGCGGTTACGCCTTCACGACCGGCTCCGACTGTGAGGTCATCAACGCGCTATACCGCGAATACGACGCCGGCTTCCTCGGCAAACTCAATGGCATCTTCGCCTTCGCCCTGTGGGATGCCGCGAAGCGCCGCGTCCTCATCGCACGCGATCCGATGGGCGTGTGCCCGCTGTACTGGGGCCACGATCGCCAGGGCCGCCTCTACGTCGCCTCGGAAATGAAATCGCTGGTGGGCGTATGTGCCGATGTCGCGCCGTTCCCGCCCGGACACATCTACGACAGCGCAACCGGTGAAACGACCCGCTACTGGACGCCCGCCTGGCGCGACTATGACGTCACCGAGGGCAAGACGATCGACCCGAAGGATCTTCGTGCCGCGTTTGAAGCCGCGGTGCATCGGCAGATGATGACCGACGTGCCCTACGGCGTGTTGCTCTCCGGTGGCCTGGATTCGTCGCTCGTGGCCGCTGTCGCCGCCGGGTTCGCGCGCCGCCGCATCGAGGATGACGACCGCGACGAAGCATGGTGGCCCCGCCTGCATTCCTTCGCGATCGGCCTGGAGGGTTCCCCCGACCTCAAGGCTGCCGAGGTTGCCGCCGAGGCGCTCGGTACGGTTCACCACGGCTTCGTCTACACCTTCGAGGAGGGCCTCGACGCGTTGCCGGAAGTGATCCGCCACATCGAGACATATGACGTCACCACGATCCGCGCCTCCACGCCGATGTTCCTGCTGGCCCGCCGGATTAAGGCGATGGGAGTGAAGATGGTGCTCTCGGGCGAGGGCTCCGACGAGGTGTTCGGTGGATACCTGTATTTCCACAAGGCGCCGAACGCCCGTGAGTTCCACGCGGAGACCGTGCGCAAGCTGGATGCGCTGCACTACTACGACTGCCTGCGCGCCAACAAATCGATGGCTGCGTGGGGCGTGGAGGCCCGGGTGCCGTTCCTCGACTCCGAGTTCCTGGAGACCGCCATGGCGTTCGATGCCGAGGCGAAGATGGTCGCCCGCAAGGGCATCGAGAAGGGCATCCTGCGCGAGGCGTTCGAAGGCGCGCTGCCGGAGTCGATCCTGTGGCGGCAGAAGGAGCAGTTCAGCGACGGGGTAGGGTACGGCTGGATCGATGGTTTGAAAGCGCATGCCGAGGCCATGGTGAGCGACCGCGAGTTCGCCGCCGCCGCGGCCCGCTTCCCGCACAACACCCCGGCCACCAAGGAGGCGTTCTTCTACCGCTCGATCTTCGAGAAGCACTTCCCTGGCGAGGCGCCGGCGGCGACGGTCCCCGGCGGCAAGTCGATCGCCTGCAGCTCCCCGGCGGCCCTGGCCTGGGATCCGGCCTTCGCGGCTGCCGCCGACCCCTCCGGCCGCGCGGTCCGCGGCGTCCACCGGGAAGCCCTGCCGGCCTGATCGACCGCACCTCCCCCCTCGCAGGAGCCCACCCTGTGGGCGACGCCTTTCGCAGGAGAGCGGCAGGGCCTGCCGCGTCTGTCGCGAAAGATGTCGCCCACAGGGTGGGCTCCTACAGCCGGCGGCAGGCCATGCTGCAGTGCCATAAGGGGCCCGATTTGGTAAGATCAGCGCCTTTAGCCGGCGCGTCCCGCGCCGCATAGCAGGCAAGCCAACCATGATCGAGACCAATCCGATCCTTGCGCAGATCGCGGACCTCAAGGGCCGCGTCGAGTCGCTTAGGGGGTATCTTTGACTACGCCGTCAAGAAAGAACGGCTAGAGGAAGTCAACCGCGAGCTCGAGAGCCCCACCGTCTGGGATGATCCGAAGCGCGCGCAGGAGCTCGGCCGCGAACGCGCCCAGCTCGATACCATCGTCACCGGCATCGAAGAGATGTCGTCCTCGCTGGAAGATGCGAAGGAACTGCTCGAGATGGCCGCCGCCGACGGCGACGAGGACACCGTGCAGTCCGTGGCCGATGACGTGGCCAAGGTCGATGCCCGCATCAGCAAGCTGGAATTCCAGCGCATGTTCTCGGGCAAGCTCGATGCCGCCCCCGCGTTCGTCGATATCCAGGCCGGTGCCGGTGGTACCGAAGCCCAGGACTGGGCGGAAATCCTCCTGCGCATGTACCTGCGCTGGGCGGAGTCGCGCGGCTGGAAGGCCGAGCTGATGGAAGTGTCCGGTGGCGAAGTCGCCGGCATCAAATCCGCCACGTTCCGCGTCGAGGGCGATTACGCCTACGGCTGGCTCAAGACCGAGATCGGCGTGCACCGCCTGGTCCGCAAGAGCCCGTTCGATTCGGACAACCGCCGCCACACCAGCTTCACCTCGGTGTTCGTGTCGCCCGAAGTCGATGACGACATCGAGATCGACATCAACCCGGCCGACCTGCGTACGGACGTCTATCGCTCCTCGGGCGCCGGCGGCCAGCACGTCAACAAGACTGAATCGGCCGTGCGTATCACGCATATCCCGACCAATACGGTCGTGGCCTGCCAGACCGAGCGCAGCCAGCATGCCAACCGCGACCGCGCGATGAAGATGCTGAAGGCGAAGCTGTACGAACTGGAAGTGCAGAAGCGCAACGCCGAGAAGGATGCGCTGGAAGCCACCAAGTCGGACATCGGCTGGGGCAGCCAGATCCGCAACTACGTGCTCGACCAGTCGCGCATCAAGGATCTGCGCACCGGCATCGAGCGTTCGGATACCCAGAAGGTGCTCGACGGCGACCTCGACGAATTCGTCGAAGCCAGCCTGAAGGCGGGCCTCGAGGCGGGTTCCAAGCGCGTCGACGCGTAATACCGCAACACCCGGGGGCGCATGGGCGCCCCCGTTCCCCGAACGCAACCCAAGCGAAGCCATGACTGACGAAACCCGCGACGACACCACCGGCACTGTTGACGAAAACCGCCTGATTGCCGAGCGCCGCGAGAAACTCAAAGCGCTGCGCGAGCAGGGCATCGCCTTCCCGAACGACTTCAAGGTCGACAGCTTCGCGGGCGACCTGCAGGCCGAGTTCGAGGACAAGGAACAGTGGACGGCTGAAGCGATCGAAGCCGCGCCGCGCCAGGTGGCCGTCGCCGGCCGCATCCTGCTCAGCCGCGGGCAGGGCAAGGTCAGCTTCGTCACGATGCAGGACGGCACCGGCCGCATCCAGCTGTTCATCCACCAGGGCACGGTGGGCGAAGAGACCTACAACGCGTTTAAGCGCTGGGACCTCGGCGATATCGTCGGCGCCACCGGCACGCTGATGCGCACCAAGACGGGCGAGCTCTCGGTGAAGGTCGAGGGCCTGCGCCTGCTGACCAAGTCGCTGCGTGGCCTGCCGGACAAGCACCACGGCATGGCCGACGTCGAGCAGCGCTACCGCCAGCGCTACGTCGACCTCATCGTCACCGAAGAGGCCCGGCGTACCTTCCAGCTGCGTTCGAAGATCGTCAGCCACATCCGCCGCTGGCTGGAAGACCAGCCGCGCCGCTTCATGGAGGTCGAGACCCCCATGATGCACGTGATCCCGGGTGGCGCCACGGCGCGTCCGTTCACCACGCACCACAACGCGCTGGATATCCCGCTGTTCCTGCGCGTGGCGCCGGAGCTTTACCTGAAGCGCCTTACCGTGGGCGGCTTCGATCGCGTGTACGAGATCAACCGCAATTTCCGTAACGAGGGCGTGTCCACCCGGCACAACCCCGAGTTCACCATGCTCGAGCTGTACCAGGCGTACGCCACGTACCACGAGATCATGGACCTCACAGAGGGCCTGATCCGCTCGGCTGCCACCGATGTGATCGGCAACACGTCCATCGAGTGGGATGGCGCCACCGTCGACGTGGGCCCGGCCTTCCGCCGCTGGCGCATGGAAGATGCCGTGCTCGAGCTCAACCCGGAGATCAAGCCCGGCGAGCTGCGCGATCGCGAGGCCATGGCCGCGCACGCGAAGCGCCTGGGCATCCAGGTCAAGCCGTCGTACGGCTGGGGCAAGCTGCTGCTCGAGATCTTCGAGGCCACGGTGGAACACACCCTGGTCCAGCCCACCTTCATCACCGATCACCCGGTCGAGGTATCGCCGCTCGCCCGCGAGAGCGATACCGACAAGGGCATCACCGATCGCTTCGAGCTGTTCATCAACGGCAAGGAAATCGCCAACGGCTTCTCCGAGCTCAACGACTCGGAAGACCAGGCCGCGCACTTCCAGGCCCAGGTGGACGCGAAGGACGCGGGCGACGACGAAGCCATGCACTTCGACGCGGACTACCTCCGCGCGCTCGAAGTCGGCCTGCCGCCGACCGGTGGCCTCGGCGTCGGCATCGATCGCCTGGTGATGCTGCTTACGGGATCGTCGTCGATCCGCGACGTCCTCCTTTTCCCGACCATGCGCCCCGAGGCCTGATCCCATGTACTACGCCATCACCGGTATCGATCACCCGAATTCGCTGGCGAACCGTCTCGCGGCGCGCCCGGCCCATGTCGAGCGCCTGCTGAAGCTCAAGGAAGAGGGTCGCCTGAAGCTGGCCGGTCCTTTCCCGGCCATCGATGCAAAGGATCCGGGCGAAGCCGGCTTTACCGGTAGCCTGATCGTCGCTGAGTTCGAGAGCCTGGCTGCGGCACCGGCCTGGGCCGAAGCCGATCCTTACGTCGCCGGTGGCGTCTACAAGGATGTGACCGTGCGCCCGTTCAACGTGACCCTGCCGTGACCGCCGAGAAAGTCGAGCGCATCCGCCAGCTCCTGACCGAGGCCCTGGCCCCGGTCGAGCTGGATGTGATCGACGAAGGCCACAAGCACGCCGGTCATAGCGGGGAGGGCAAGGGCCATTTCTTCGCCCGGATCGTCAGCCCCGCGTTCGCCGGCCAGAACCCGATCCAGCGCCACCGCCTGGTCTACCAGGCCCTCGGCGACATGATGCCCGACGGCATCCACGCCCTCTCGATCGACTCGAAAGCGCCCGGCGAATAAGCCCGCCGCGCGCCCGTCCGTAGGAGCCCACCCTGTGGGCGACGCCGTTCGCGAATGCGCTGCAGGACCTGATACGGCATCGCGAAAAGCTGTCACCCACAGGGTGGGCTCCTACTATCAAGCATTTACGCTATTATTCTCAGGTTATTTCGCGTATTGCGCCGGGGTGACCCCTTTGGCAAAGTGATCGATCAGCCGAGGGGTGGCTGAGAGCCTGCGTCCCAACGGAACCAAACATGCGTCTGACCACGATCAAGCTGGCGGGATTCAAGTCCTTCGTGGACCCCACCACGCTGCACCTGCCCACCAACATGACCGGCGTCGTCGGTCCGAACGGCTGCGGCAAGTCGAACATCATCGACGCCATCCGCTGGGTCATGGGCGAATCCGCGGCCAGCCGCCTGCGTGGCGACTCGCTGACCGACGTGATCTTCTCCGGCTCCAGCGCGCGTAAGCCGGTGGGCCAGGCCGCCGTCGAGCTCATCTTCGATAACAGCGACGGCACCATCCAGGGCGAGTACGCCAGCTTCGCCGAGATCTCGGTGAAGCGCGTGGTCAGCCGCGACGGCCAGTCCTCTTATTACCTCAACGGCGCGCGCTGCCGCCGCCGTGACATCACCGACCTGTTCCTCGGGACCGGCCTGGGCCCGCGTTCCTACTCGATCATCGAGCAGGGCATGATCAGCCAGATCATCGAGGCGGCCCCGGAAGAACTGCGCACGCACCTGGAAGAAGCCGCCGGCATCTCCAAGTACAAGGAGCGCCGCAAGGAAACCGAGAGCCGGATCAAGTCGACCCGCGAGAACCTCGACCGCGTGCGCGACGTGCGCGACGAGGTCGAGAAGCAGCTCGACCACCTGAACCGCCAGGCCCGCGCCGCCGAGCGCTGGAAGGCCTTCAAGGAAGAGCAGACTCGCCGCGAGGCCGAACTGCGCGCGCTCGAGTACCGCACGCTCGATCGCCAGCGCCAGGGCGAAGGCTCGGGCCTGCGCGAATACGAAATCGAGATTGAAAAGCACACCGCCACCCAGCGCCAGGTCGAGGCGCAGATGGAGACGGTGCGCGAACGCCACCAGGGCGCGAGCGAGCACCTGAACCAGGTGCAGGCCGAGGTGTACAAGGTCGGCGCCGAAATCGCGCGCGTCGAACAGCAGGTGCGCCACAACCGCGACCTCGCCGAGCGCCTGACCCGTTCCAAGGCGGAAACCGATCGCGAGCTTGGCGAACTCCAGGGCCACATCGACGCCGATCGCGAACAGGTGGAAACCCTGCGCATGGCGCTGGCCGAAGGCGAGCCGAAGCTGGAGTCTCTGCAGCAGATCCAGGACGACACCGGCGAAGCGCAGCGCGCCACCGAGTCGCGCCTGGCGGACTGGCAGCAGCGCTGGGATACGCATACCCGTGGCGCTTCCGAGTCAACCCGCGCCGCCGAAGTGGAGCGCACGAAACTCGCTTACCTCGACCGGCAGGCGGTGGACCTCGCACGTCGCCGCGAAGCGCTCGAGGCCGAGCAGAAGGCCACGGACGTCGCCGCGCTCGACGCTGCTGCCGAACAGCTCGATACCGAACACGACACGCAGCGCGAACGCGTGGAGCAGCTAGGCGGCGTGCTGGACCAGCACAAGGTCGGCTACGAACGCGTGCTCGACGACGAGCGCCAGGTCCAGTCCGCGTTGAACGACGCACGCCAGCAACTGCAGACCGCGCGCGGCCGCCAGGCCTCGCTCGAGGCACTGCAGACCGCGGCGCTGGGCCAGGAAGAATCGGCCGCCACCGGTTGGCTGAAGCGCTTGGGCCTGGCCGACGCTCGCCGGCTTGGCGAATCGCTGCAGGTGGATGCAGGTTACGAATCGGCCGTCGAAACCGTGCTTGCCGGCGTGCTCGATGGCGTGCTGGTGGATTCACCGGCCGCGCTCGCCCCGGAATTCGGCGCACTCGGCGAAGCCGACGTGGCCCTGTTCGCCAGCGAGAAGGGCGGCCCGGGCACCGCCGGCACGCTGGCTGGCCACGTGCGCGGCCCCGCAGCCGCCGTTGGCCTGCTGTCGAATGTGTTTGTCGCCGACTCGGTGGAAGCCGCCGTAACCCGCGTCGGTTCGCTGTCGGCCGGCCAGTCCGTCATCACCCGCGATGGCGCGTGGATGGGCCCGGGCTGGACCCGCGTGCTACGCGCCCAGGGCAACCAGGTCGGCGTGCTCGCCCGCGAGCGCGATATCCGCCAGCTGGCCGAGCAGATCGAAGCGCTCGAGGCCACGATCGAAGAGCGCACCGAACAGCTCGAGGACCTGCGCACGCGCAAGTTCGAAACCGAACGCCAGCGCGACGACGCGCAGCGTGACCTCTACGCCGCGCATCGCCGCCTTTCCGAACTCGCCGGCCAGCTCCAGAGCCACCGCGGCAAGATGGAAACCGCGCGTGCCCGCGCGGAGAAGGTCGGCGGCGAGATCAGCACGCTGGTCGAACAGCTCGACGAACTGGAAGGCCAGACCCGCGAAGCCCGTGCACGCCTCGACGAAGCCGTCGGCCACATGGGCGATCGCGAAGACGAGCGCCGTGGCCTTGAGAACGAGCGCCGCGAATTGCTCGAGGCGCGCGAAGAAGCGCGCATGAACGCCCGCGAGGCCGCCGACCAGGCGCACCAGCTCGCCCTCAGCATGGAATCCAAGCGCGCCGCGCTCACCTCGCTGGAACAGGCGCTGGCTCGCCTCGATGCGCAGCTGCGCCAGGTGACGATGCGTCGCGACGAGATCGATGAACAGCTGGCCGCCGGCAGCGATCCGATCACCGAACTGGAAGAAGAGCGCCAGACCTACCTCGACCAGCGCCTGCTGGTCGACAGGCAGCTCGTCGAAGCCCGCCGCGCCCTCGAGGACTGTGACGCGGAGTTCCGCCGCCTCGAGCAGGAACGCCAGCGCGTCGAACACGTGCTGGCCCAGGTGCGCGAGAACGTGGCGGAGAAGCGCCTCGCTGCGCAGGCGCTGCAGTTGCGCGCCGAGCAGCTTGCCCAGGCCATCACGGCCTCGGGTCTCGAGCTCGAGCCGCTGCTGGCCGAACTCGCCGAAGATGCCGAACCGTCCATGTGGCAGTCGCAGCTGGCCGACCTCGCCGGCAAGATCGCCCGCCTCGAGCCGGTGAACCTTGCCGCGATCCAGGAACACGCCGAGCAATCGCAGCGCAAGGAATACCTCGATTCGCAGCTCACCGACCTCACGAGCGCGATGGAGACCCTGGAGGGTGCGATCAAGAAGATCGATCGCGAGACCCGCCAGCGCTTCAAGGAAACCTTCGATCGCGTCAACGCCGGTGTGCAGGAGCTGTTCCCGCGCCTGTTCGGCGGTGGCCACGCCTACCTCGAACTCACCGGCGAAGACCTGCTCGATACCGGCGTGGCCATCATGGCCCGGCCGCCGGGCAAGCGCGTTTCGAACATCACGCTGCTCTCCGGCGGCGAGAAGGCCCTCACGGCGGTCTCACTCGTCTTCGCTATCTTCGGGCTGAACCCGGCGCCGTTCTGCCTGCTGGACGAGGTGGACGCACCGCTGGACGAAGCCAACGTGGGCCGTTTTTCGGCGATGGTCCGCGAAATGAGCGAAAAGGTGCAATTCATCTTCGTCAGCCACAACAAGGCCACGATGGAGGCCGCGCACCAGCTGTGCGGCGTTACCATGCGCGAACCTGGCGTCTCGCGCCTCGTCCAGGTTGACCTGGCCGAAGCCTCGAAACTCGCCGGCGTCGCCTGAGCCGGCTTCGCATTAGCGTCACCAAAGGAATTACCGCGTCATGAATCCCGCCATCGGCCTCGCCTGGAACCCTGCCGTCGGCATCCCGATGCTCTTCGTGGGCATCGTCGTGCTCGTGCTGATCTGGCTTTTCGGCCAGCCGCGCAAGGAGCAGGGCCGGCGCAAGCCGATGCCGGAGCAGCCCGAGCCGCGGCGTGAGCGCCGTGAGCCGGTGTTTGGCGGTGAAGCCGCGGCAGACGCCGATCCCATGTCCTTCAGCGCCCGCGACGAGGAGCGTTTCGACGAGCGCTTCGACGTGCGCGACGAGGCGCCGGCCGTCCGCGACGAAGACTCCAACGACCCGCTATTCCGCCCCTCGCCGAAGCAGGGTGAGCTGGATGTCGACCTGCGCGCCGAGCTCGAGCGCCTTGGCGCGTCCCTCGCTGGCGAACGCAAACAGGCCGCTCCGGCCGCCGAGCCCGCCGCTGAGGCCCAGCCGCCGCGACCCGCGCAGCGTACGGAACCGCGCCTCGACCTCGACCTGCCCTTCGACCTGGATGAGCCGGCACCGGCCCGCCCGGCGGCCGCGGCACCTGCGCCGCGCCCCACGCCTGCTCCCGCACCGGTGGCGGCGCCGGCTCCGGCTCCGGCTCCGGCGCCCGTGCCGCCCAGGGCGCCGCCGCGTTCGGATCTCGGCCGCCGCCCGCTGAATGCCCCTGTCGAGCGCATCGTCAGCCTCTACGTCGTCTCGCGCGAGGGCCAGCGGTTCCAGGGTTCCGACCTGGTCGTGGCCGCCGAGAAGGCCGGCCTCGAATTCGGCGACATGGGCATCTACCACCGCCTGGTGGATGGCCACCCCGAGAAGGGCCCGATCTTCAGCGTCGCCAACCTGGTGAAGCCGGGCAATTTCGACATGGCCCGCATCGCCACGTTGCAGACCCCGGGTCTTTCGTTCTTCATGGCCCTGCCGGGCCCGGTGAACGCGCTGGACGCGTGGGACGCCATGCTCCCCACCGCCCAGCGCCTGGCCGAGCTGCTCGACGGGCTGGTGCTCGACGAGGAGCGCAACGCCCTCGGCCGCCAGCGCATCGCGCACATCCGCGACGAACTCCGCGGCTGGGACCGCGGCCACGAAGGCGAAGAGATCAAGTTCGGCCAGTAGCCCGAACTGCGTAGGAGCCCACCCTGTGGGCGACATCTTTCGCCAAAGCCTCACCAAGGCTGGGGCTCTTCCGCGAACGGCGTCGCTCACAGGGTGAGCTCCTACAAGTGGGTCGCAACGCGCAAATTTGTGCGCTGTCGGCCCGTATTCACGAAATAGCAACACCACTCTGCGCCAATGTCACTGCTTCGCGTGTCCGGGTTCATTGGCACGATGCACACATACGGCCCGGCATGCTTGTGTCTTACCCCTAGCGGAACACGAGGCAATGTCGGCCAGCACCCGCGCGCCATTCTGCATTTATTACCTCCATCCGCTGCTTGCCGGCCCGATGACGGGATGGAACGCGTGGATCGACCATGCCGCTGCGCTGGGCTTCCGGCAGCTGCTCATCGCGCCGCCGTTCGAAACCTCGCCCGCTGGCGACGTTTTCGTCACACGCGATTTCGACCGGATGAACCCGGCGCTCGCGGCCGATGGCGATGCCACGACCCGTATCGAACAGATCGCAAAAGCTTGCCGGGCGCGCAACCTCGAGCTATGGCTCGACCTGCCGCTCGACGAACTGGCATCCGATGCGCCAGTGCGCGCCCAGAACCCCGGCTGGTTTCGCGCGGTGGCCACCGACCACGGCACGCCGGATCCACGCTGGACACCGAGCGAGAGTGACAGCGCGCGCTGGCGGTTGAACGACCCCGACGTCGCGCAGGCCGCGACGCAGTGGTGGGTACAGCGGCTGCGCGCTTGGGCGAAGGCGGGCGTGCTTGGCTTCCGCGTGCTGCATCCGCAGCGGCTGCGGGCCAGCTTGTGGAAGACGCTGGTGGATGCCGTCCAGACGGAATCGCCGGGTGTCAGCTTCATCGCATGGACCCCGGGCGATACGCCCGACGAAATGGCTGCGCTCACCGGCGCAGGATTCGATGCGGTGGTGAACTCCGCTGCCTGGTGGGATTTCCGCAAGCCATGGTTCGCCGAAGAGGCCGCGCGATTGAGTGCGGTCGCGCCGGCGCTCGCCTGCACGGAAGCCCCGTTCGCGACTCGCCTGGGCGACGAGCTCGGTGAGGAAAACCAGCTCGACCACGCGTACCGCCGGGCCATCGCCTTCGCGGCGACTGCGCCCGCCGGGTGGCTCATGCCCATGGGCTTTGAATATGCCGTGCACGACGCCCTCGACCCGCGGCGTGGTGCGCCCACGACGCCGAGCGCGATGGGCGAGCGCGCGGCCGCCGACCTAACCGATACGGTGAAAGCGGCCAATGCCGCCGTCGGCGAAGACGTCCCCGCAGCGCCGCTGATTACCGTGCACGGCGGCATCGCCACATTCCTCACCGTGGCAGGCGCGGATCCGCGCACCGCCGCGCGAGCCACCCTGACGCTCGTCAACGCATCGCTCGATCGCGAGGCGCTGGTGACCGCGGGCGAGGCGCTCGCCGGAGCGGCCAGCCATTTCGCGCCCTGGACGACTGTCGACGGGCGCAAGGTATTCGACCAGGGAGATAGCGTGGTTCTCGATCCAGGTGCGGTACTCACATTGTCCGGCGTCCCCGCGACGCCCGCGAAACGCAAACTCGGCGCTTCAGCGCAGAAAGAGGCGCTCGGCGCCGCGACGAAAGCGCCACGCGTCGCCGTGGAAAACGTGCAGCCCGCCGTGGATGGCGGTGCGTTTCCCGCCAAGCGCATCGTCGGCCAGCCGGTGACCGTCACCGCCGATATCTTCGTCGATGGCCACGAGGTGCTCGCGGCCCGCCTGCGTTACCGGGCGGTCGATGAGAAGGCATGGCACGAGGTTGTCCTCGAGCCCGTCAATAACGACGTCCACACGGCGACGTTCACGCCCACGCGCATCGGTCGCCACGAATTCCAGATCGAAGCCTGGCACGATCCGTACGGCAGCTACCACCACGAGCTGGAGGTGAAGCACGCCGCAGGCGTGGACGTGAAGCTCGAACTCGAGGAAGGCCGGCTGATGGTCGAGGCGCGCGCGAAAGACGCGTCGGGTCCGAAGGCCAAGGCGCTGCGCAACCTGGCGGCGGCGGTGGCGAAGGCGGACGGCCCGGAGCGCATCGAGTTGCTTCTCGCCGCGAGCAGCGTGGAGCTGATGGCCTTCACCGACCCACGTACGCGCTCCACGGTGACGCAATCCTTCCTGCTCGAAGTCGACCGCCGCGAAGCCATGTTCGCAAGCTGGTACGAGCTGTTCCCCCGCTCGATGACCGATGACAAGGCGAAGCACGGCACGTTCCGCAACACCATCGCGCGCTTGCCGGCCATTCGCGACATGGGCTTCGATGTCCTGTATTTCCCGCCGATCCACCCGATCGGCAAGGCCTTCCGCAAAGGCCCGAACAACACGCTGACGCCCGGGCCCGACGATCCGGGCAGCCCGTATGCGATCGGCTCGCCCGACGGCGGGCACACCGCGATCCATCCGCAACTCGGCACGCTGGAGGATTTCCGCGCGCTGCGCGACGCCGCGCACGAGCACGGCCTGGAGCTGGCCCTCGATTTTGCGATCCAGTGCTCCCAGGACCATCCGTGGCTGAAGGAACACCCGGAGTGGTTCGACTGGCGCCCCGACGGCAGCATCAAGTACGCCGAGAACCCGCCCAAGAAATACCAGGACATCGTCAACGTCGATTTCTACGCCGACGGATCGATCCCGTCGTTGTGGCAGGCCCTGTGTGATGCGGTGCTGTTCTGGGCGGGCGAGGGCGTGCGCACGTTCCGCGTCGACAACCCGCACACCAAGCCGTTCCCGTTCTGGGAATGGATGATCGGGCGCGTACGTGCGAAGTACCCCGATGCGCTGTTCCTGTCCGAGGCGTTCACGCGGCCGAAGCCGATGTATCGCCTGGCCAAGGTGGGTTTCAGCCAGTCGTACACGTATTTCACGTGGCGCAATTCGAAGCAGGAGTTCGTCGACTACCTGACCGAGCTGACGACCACGCCGCCGAAGGATTTCTTCCGGCCTAACTTCTTCGTCAACACGCCCGATATCAACCCGTACTTCCTGCAGACGTCGGGGCGGCCGGGCTTCCTGATCCGCGCCGCGCTGGCGACGACGCTCTCCGGACTGTGGGGCATGTATTCCGGGTTCGAGATCTGCGAATCCGCGCCGCTGCCGGGCAGGGAGGAATACCTCGATTCGGAGAAGTACGAAATCCGCATCCGCGATTTCGATGCACCGGGCAATATCGTCGCCGAGATCACCCAGCTCAACCGGATCCGCCGCGCCCACCCCGCGTTGCAGACCCACCTCGGCGTGCGCTTCCTGCCTGCGAACAACGACCAGGTGCTCTTCTTCGAAAAGCGTAGCGGCGACGACGTGGTGCTGGTCGCGATCAGCATGGACCCGCACAACGCCCAGGCCGCCGACCTCACCCTGCCGCTGGGTGACTGGGGCTACGGCCCCGACGACAACCTCGATATCCACGACCTTCTCCATACCCAACCCATCGCCTGGCGCGGGTCGGCCCAGCATGTGTGGCTCGGCCTCGGCCAGCCCTATGCGGTCTGGCATGTGCGGCTACCCGGAGTCTGATCCATGGCAACACGCGGCAAGGCCAGCAAGAACGCAAAGGCACCGGAGTTCTCGAAGGACCCGCTCTGGTACAAGGATGCGATCATCTACCAGGTGCACCTGAAGTCGTATTTCGACGCCAACGACGATGGCGTGGGCGATTTCCAGGGCCTTATCGACAAGCTCGACTACATCGCCGACCTCGGCGTGAACACCCTGTGGCTGCTCCCGTTCTACCCGAGCCCGCGGCGCGACGATGGTTACGACATCGCCGAGTACAAGGCGGTGCACGAGGATTACGGCAAGCTCGCCGACGCCCGGCGCTTCATCACCGAGGCGCACAAGCGTGGCCTGCGCGTGATCACTGAGCTGGTCATCAACCACACCAGCGACCAGCATCCCTGGTTCCAGCGCGCCCGCGCGGCGAAGAAGGGCTCCGCGGCGCGCAATTTCTACGTGTGGTCCGATACCGACCAGGCGTACGACGGCACGCGCATCATCTTCCTCGATACCGAGAAGTCGAACTGGACCTGGGATGCGGTGGCCGGCCAGTATTTCTGGCACCGCTTCTTCTCGCACCAGCCGGACCTGAACTTCGATAACCCGGCCGTGCTCAAGGCGGTGATGGAAGTGATGCGGTTCTGGCTGGACATGGGCGTGGATGGCCTGCGCCTCGACGCGGTGCCGTACCTGATCGAGCGCGAAGGGACCAATAACGAGAACCTGCCCGAGACGCACCAGATCCTGAAGCTGATGCGCGCGGAGATCGACCAGCACTACCCGGACCGCATGCTGCTGGCCGAGGCCAACCAGTGGCCCGAGGATACCCAGGACTACTTCGGCAACGGCGATGAATGCCACATGGCGTTCCACTTCCCGCTGATGCCGCGCATGTACATGGCGATCGCGCGCGAAGACCGTTTCCCCATCACCGACATCATGCGGCAGACCCCGGCGATCCCGGAGAACTGCCAGTGGGCGATCTTCCTGCGTAACCACGACGAGCTGACGCTCGAGATGGTGACCGACAACGAGCGCGATTACCTGTGGCAGACCTATGCCGCCGATCGCCGTGCCCGTATCAACCTTGGCATTCGCCGCCGCCTCGCGCCGCTGCTCGAGCGTGACCGTCGCCGCATCGAACTGATGAACTCGCTGCTGCTGACCATGCCCGGTACGCCCGTGCTGTATTACGGCGACGAGATCGGCATGGGCGACAACATCCACCTGGGTGACCGCGATGGCGTGCGCACCCCCATGCAATGGTCGGTGGACCGCAACGGCGGCTTCTCCCGTGCCGATCCGGCCAGCCTGGTGCTGCCGCCGATCATGGACCCGCTGTACGGCTTCCAGGCGATCAACGTGGAAGCGCAGCAGCGCGACCCGCATTCGCTGCTCAACTGGACACGGCGCATGCTCGCCGTGCGCAACCGCTACAAGGCGTTCGGCCGCGGCACGCTCAAGTTCCTCTACCCGGGCAATCGCAAGGTACTGGCCTACCTGCGCGAGTTCGGCGGCGAGCACGTGCTGTGCGTGGCGAACATGTCGCGTACCTTGCAGGCCGTGGAGCTGGACCTTGCTTCGTTCGATGGGCAGGTGCCGGTCGACATCGTCGGTGGCACGTCGTTCCCGCCGGTGGGCCAGCTGCCGTACCTGCTGACGGTGCCGCCGTACGGCTTCTACGCCTTCCAGCTGTGCCCGAACGCGCAGATGCCCGAATGGCACGAGGTGCCGGCCGAACCGCTCCCGGACTACGAGACCCTCGTGGTGCGTGGCGCGCTGGTCGAAGGCCCGGTGATGGAGCACCACCGCGGCGTGATCGAAAAGCAGGTGCTGCCGGGCTACCTGGCCGTGCGCCGCTGGTTCGCGTCGAAGGATCGCGGCATCGAATCGGTACACGTGGTGTACGCCGCGCCGTGGCCCGATCGCGGTGACGACCTGATCCTGACCGAGGTGGAAGCGACCCTGGCCGATGGCGGCAAGGAACGCTACAGCCTGCCGGTGGGCATCGCCTGGGAAGACGATGCCCCGCATGCGCGCGCGCAGCAGCTGGCACTGGCCCGCGTGCGTCGCGGCCGCCGCATCGGCCTGCTCACCGATGGTTTCGCGCTGCCTGAGTTTGCCTCGGGCCTGCTCATTGGCCTGCGCAACGGCACGCAGATCCCGGTGAACGGTGGATCCGTACGCTTCGAGAAGACGCCGGTATTCGACGACACCGAGTTCGATACCAGCATCGAGAGCCGCTGGCTCGCCGGCGAGCAGTCGAACAGCTCGATGATCCTCCACGATGCCGGCGTGCTGAAACTGTTCCGCCGGACATCGGCCGGGATCAATCCCGAAGTCGAGATGAGCCGGTTCCTCACCGAGCATGGCTACGCCAACACCGCCGCGCTGCTCGGCGAAGTAGTGCGCGAAGGGGCGCATGGCGAGCGGACCACCATCGCCGTCCTGCAGGGCTTCCTGCGTAACCAGGGTGATGCGTGGCGCTGGACGCTCGATTTCCTCCGCCGCAGCTACGACGAGTTCAGCCATTCGGTCGATGAGGCCCGCAAGGCGGAGATCGAGGCCGGCTACGATGCGTTTGCTGCGGCGGTCGGCACGCGCCTTGGCGAGCTGCACGCGCTGCTCGCCCAGCCGTCCGGCTTGCCCGCGTTCGATCCGGAGACGGCGACGGCCGCGATCGCCGATGGCTGGCGGGATGCCGTGCGCGTCCAGGTGGGCCGTGCGCTGCTCGCCGTGGATAACGTGACGGAGATGCCCGAGGAACTGCGTACCGACATCGAGTCCCTGCGCGGTCTCGCCGGCACCCTCGAGGACCGCATCGGTCGCCTCGCAAAAGCGGGGTCGGGCGCGGTGCTCACCCGCATGCATGGCGATTTCCACCTGGGCCAGGTCCTGGTCGTGCAGGATGACGCGTACATCATCGATTTCGAGGGCGAGCCTGCACGCTCGCTCGAAGAACGCCGCGGCAAGGGCACGCCCCTGCGCGATGTCGCCGGTTTCCTGCGTTCGCTGGATTACGCGGCGGCGATGGCCCGGCGTGGCGAAGATGGGTTCGCCCCCGTCGAGGACCCCGGCTTCGTCGATTACCTGGCGCGCTTCCGCGAGCGTTCTTCGCGCGTCTTCCTGCAGGCCTACCGCGAGGTGCTCGACGCCGCGCCGGCCCCCTGGGTGAGTGCGGAAGCGCTCGCACCGCTGATCGAACTGTTCGTGATCGAGAAGGCGGCTTATGAAGTGAACTACGAGGCGGCCAACCGGCCGGGCTGGCTCGATGTGCCGTTGCGCGGCCTGTTGCACGCCGCCGAAGGCCAGACCGCCCGGGAACTGGAGGAGGATACGTGATCGATCCACGCAACCATGGCCTCGCTGACGCCGCCGCCCTCGACGCACTCGTCGAGGGCCGGCATGGCGATCCGTTCGCGCTGCTCGGCCCGCATGATGTTGCAGGCCGGCGCAGCGTCCGCACCCTGCAGCCCGGTGCGCTGGCCGTCGAGGCGATCGATGCCGGCGGCCACGTGCTGGCGGCCCTGCACAAGGTGCACGATGGCGGGCTGTTCGCCGGCTTCGTGGATGGCGATGCGCCGTACCGCCTGCGCGTGCGCTGGCCCGCCGCGGCGCATGACACGCACGACGCCTACGCGTTCGGCATGCAGCTCGGCGAGGAGGACCTCGGCCGGCTGTCGGACGGATCGCATATCGAGCTGTTCCGTTGCCTGGGCGCGCATCCGGTCTGTATCGACGGCGTACACGGCGTGCGTTTCGCGGTCTGGGCCCCGAACGCGCAGCGGGTCAGCGTCGTCGGCGACTTCAACAGCTGGGACGGTCGCCGCCATCCGCTGCGCAAGCGCGTGCCGGCCGGCGAGTGGGAGCTGTTCGTTCCTGGCCTTCTGCCTGGTGCACGTTACAAGTACGAGGTGTGGGGGGCCGATGGCTCGCTCACTCAGCGCGCCGACCCGGTGGCGCTCGCCGCCGAGCTGCCGCCCGCGACGGCGTCCATCGTCGCCGACCCCGAGGCGTTCCGCTGGACCGATGACGAGTGGCTGCGCCGGCGCGGCGCCCTGCATCACGCCGGCTCGCCGATCTCGATCTACGAACTGCACCCCGGTTCATGGCTGCGTGGGCGCGACGGTGCGGACCTGCACTGGGACGAGATCGGCGAACGCCTGATCCCGTATGTCGCAGGCATGGGCTTCTCGCACATCGAGTTACTGCCGGTGTCCGAACATCCGTTCGGTGGTTCCTGGGGCTACCAGCCGCTCGGCCAGTTCGCGCCGACATCGCGATTCGGCACGCCCGAGGCGTTCGCGCGCTTCGTCGACCGCTGCCATGAGGCGGGTATCGGCGTCATCGTCGACTGGGTCCCCGCGCATTTCCCGACGGACATCCACGGCCTGGCCCACTTCGACGGCACGCCGCTCTATGAGCATGCGGACCCGCGCGAAGGCTTCCACCAGGACTGGAACACCCTGATCTATAACCTCGGCCGGAACGAGGTCTCGGCGTTCCTGGTCGCCAGTGCGCTGGCCTGGCTGGAGCGCTTCCACATCGATGGCCTGCGCGTCGATGCCGTGGCGTCGATGCTTTATCGCGATTACTCGCGCAAGCACGGCGAGTGGGTGCCGAACATCCACGGTGGCCGCGAGAACCTCGAGTCGATCGCGTTCCTGCGCCGGGTGAACCAGTTGATCGCCGAACGCCACCCGGACTGCATGACCATCGCCGAGGAATCCACCGCGTGGCCCGGCGTCACGAAGCCGGTGGGCGAGGGCGGGCTGGGTTTCACCTTCAAGTGGAACATGGGCTGGATGCACGACTCGCTGGAGTACATGTCGCGCGATCCGATCCACCGCCGCTGGCACCATGGCGAGATGACCTTCAGCATGATCTACGCGTACTCCGAGAAGTACGTGTTGCCGCTGTCCCACGACGAAGTCGTGCACGGCAAGCGCTCGTTGCTGGGGCGCATGCCCGGCGACGAGTGGCAGCGCTTCGCCAACCTGCGCGCTTATTTCGGTTTCATGTGGGGCCACCCGGGCAAGAAGCTGCTGTTCACCGGTGGCGAGATCGCCCAGCCGCACGAGTGGAACCACGACGCGCAGATCGCCTGGGAACTGTTGGACGCGCCGCTGCACCTCGGCATGCAGCGGCTGGTGCGTGACCTCAACCGCTTCTTCGGCGCCACGCCCGCCATGCACGCATGGGTCTCCGACCCCCGCGGTTTCCGCTGGGTGATCGGCGACGACGCGGACCAGAGCGTGTTCGTGTGGCTGCGCTTCGCCCCGGATGGCCGGCCGGTGCTCGTGGTGAGCAACATGACCCCTGCGGTTCGCCATGGCTTCCGGATCGGAGTGCCCGAGGGTGGGCGCTGGCGTGAAGCGATCAATACCGATGCGGCCGACTACGGCGGCTCGGGCATCGGTAACGAAGGCGAGCGCCACGCCCAGGCCGTGCCTGCGCACGGCCTCGACCAATCGCTGGTCCTTAGCCTGCCACCCCTTGCCACCGTGATGTTCGTGGCTGACTGACGAGGAACGCGATGCCCGCACTACCCGAACGCATGCAATCCGGATCGCCTTATCCGCTTGGCGCCACCTGCGATGGCATGGGGACGAACTTCGCCGTGTTCTCCGCCCACGCGGAACGCATGGAACTGTGCCTGTTCGATCCGTCCGGCAAGCGTGAGATCGCGCGCTACGACCTGCCCGAGTGCACCGACGAGGTGTGGCATGGCTACCTGCCGCGCGTACGCGGCGGCACGCTGTACGGCTTCCGCGCGCACGGCCCGTACGCGCCGGAGGAGGGGCACCGCTTCAACCCGAACAAGCTGCTGCTCGATCCTTACGCGCGGCTGCTACACGGCCAGGTCCGCTGGTCGGATGCCCTGCATGGATACCGCGTGGCGTCGCCGCGCGCCGACCTGTCGTTCGACCGCCGCGACAGCGCGGTCGCCATGCCCACGGCCGTGGTCGTGGATGAGCCCATGCACTGGACCCAGGGCAACCGGCCGCACACGCCGTGGAACGAGACGGTGGTGTACGAGACCCACCTGAAGGGCTTCACCCGCAACCTGAAACGCATCCGCCAGCACGAGCGGGGTACCTTCATCGCGCTGGCCGACCCCTATGTGATCGACTACCTGGTGAAGCTCGGCGTGACCGCGGTGGAACTGCTGCCGGTGCACGCGTTCCTGCAGGATCGCCGGCTCACCGAGATGAAGCTGCGCAACTACTGGGGCTACAACACCCTGGCGTTCTTCGCCCCGGAGCCCGCGTACCTCGCCGAGGGCGCGCTCAACGAGATCCGCGCCGCGGTCCAGGCGCTGCATGCCGCCGGCATCGAAGTGATCCTCGACGTGGTCTACAACCACACCTGCGAAGGCAGCGAACTGGGGACGACCATGTCGTTCCGCGGCCTCGACAACAAGAGCTATTACCGGCTGATGCCGGATAACCCGCGTTACTGCATCAACGACACGGGCACGGGCAACACCGTGAACACCGCGCACCCCCGGGTGCTGCAACTGGTGATGGACTCGCTCCGCTACTGGGTGAACACCTTCCACGTCGATGGGTTCCGCTTCGACCTGGGCGTGAGCCTGGGGCGCGAGGAAAACGGGTTCGATCCGAACTGCGGCCTGTTCGATGCGATGCGCCAGGATCCGGTCCTCGCCAACGTGAAGCTGATTTCCGAGCCATGGGACATCGGGCCGGGCGGCTACCAGCTGGGCAACCACCCCCCGGGCTTCGCGGAATGGAATGGCAAGTTCCGCGATGACCTGCGCAAGTTCTGGAAGGGTGACTCGAACATGCGCGGCATCCTTGCCGGCCGGCTGCAGGGCTCGGGCGAACTGTTCGACCACCAGCGGCGCAAGCCCTGGGCGTCGGTGAACTTCCTCACCGCGCACGATGGTTTCACGCTCGAGGACCTGGTCAGCTACAACGACAAGCACAACCTCGCCAACGGCGAAGACAACCGCGACGGCGGCAACGACAACGAAAGCTATAACTACGGCGTGGAAGGTCCGACGGAGGACCCGGCGATCCGCCTGGCCCGCGACCGGGTCAAGCGCGCCATGCTCTCCACGCTGTTCTTCTCGCACGGCACGCCCATGCTCCTCGGTGGCGACGAGTTCGGGCGCACCCAGGACGGCAACAACAACGCGTACTGCCAGGACAACGAAATTTCCTGGTACGACTGGAAGCTCGCGACATCGGACCGGGGCAGGGAACTGACCGACTTCGTCGGCCGGCTGACCCGCTTGCGTGAGCAGCACCCCACGCTACGCGCGGCGCATTTCCTCCGTGGCGATACCGAGGTGTTGCCGGGCGTGCGCGAGGTGGCCTGGTTCGATGAAAGCGGCGCGGAGATGACCCTGGAAACCTGGGGTTATACGGAAGGGCGCCTGCTGGCGCTGCGCCGGGCACAGTCGTATGCCGAGAAGCGCGCGGACGTGACCTTGCTGCTGATCAACGCGACGCCCGAGATGCATGTGTTCCACCTCCCGCAGCCGGGCGTCGCGTGGCGCCGACGCTGCGACAGCGCGCAGCCCACGGCCAGCGAGGTCGCGTGGACCGAGCCCACGATCGAGGTCGAAGGCCGCAGCGTAGTCTTGCTCGCTGCCACGGTGAGGGTCGAATCGCCATGAGTGCCCGGTTCGTCCACGCCATGCCCTACGGCGCGCGGCCCCTGGGCGACGGAGGCACGCGCTTCCGGCTGTGGGCGCCGGACCTTGAGACCGTGACGCTGGAGTGCCAGGACGGCCATACGGCCGAGATGCGCGCGCTCGACGACGGCTGGTTCGAATGCATCTGCCCGCGCGGCGCGGGTTGCGCGTACCGGTTCCGGATCGGCGAGGATCTCGCCGTGCCCGATCCGGCGTCGCGCCGGCAGCTCGACGGTGATGTGCATGGGTACAGCCTCGTCGTGGACCCGGCGGGCTACGCATGGCAGAACGCGGCATGGCAGGGCCGGCCGTGGCACGACGTGGTGTTGTACGAACTGCACATGGGCGCGCTCGGCGGTTTCGCTGCCGTGGAGCGCATCTTGCCGCAGCTGGCCGCGCTCGGGATCACCGCGGTCGAGCTGATGCCGATCGCCGAGTTCGCCGGGTCACGCAACTGGGGTTACGACGGTGTGCTTCCGTATGCGCCCGCGGCGGCGTATGGCACGCCGGATGAGCTGAAGGCATTGATCGATGCCGCGCATGGCCTTGGCCTGATGGTGTTCCTCGACGTGGTGTACAACCACTTCGGCCCCGAGGGCAGCTACCTGCATGCGTACGCGTCGGGCTTCTTCGACGGCGAGGCGGATACGCCCTGGGGTTCGGCGATGGCCGTTTCCACGCCGCAGGTCGGCGACTTCTTCGTCCACAATGCGCTGTACTGGATCGAGGAGTTCCAGGTCGACGGCCTGCGCTTCGACGCGGTGCACGCCATCGCTAATCCCGGCTGGCTCTCGGCACTGGCGGCGCGCGTGCATGCCGCCGTCGGTTCACGCCGCCAGGTCCACCTGGTGCTGGAGAACGAGGCCAACCAGGCCAACCTGCTGGGCCGTGGCCGCTTCGATGCCCAGTGGAACGATGATTTCCACAATGCGCTGCACGTGCTCCTGACTCGCGAGCGAGAAGGCTATTACGCGCCCTACGCCGACGCGCCGATGGAGAAGCTCCTGCGCGTGTTGCGCGAAGGCTTCGCATTCCAGGGCGAGAAGTTCGGCGAGCGGCGTCGTGGCGAATCGAGCGCGCACCTGCCGCCCGCGCGCTTCGTCAACTTCCTCCAGAACCACGACCAGGTCGGCAACCGTGCGTTCGGTGACCGGCTGACCACGCTCGTCGAGCCGGAGATTATCGAGGCCGCGCTCGTCCTGCTGTTGCTTGGCCCCTTCGTGCCGATGCTGTTCATGGGCGAAGAGTGGGGCAGCCGCACGCCGTTCCAGTACTTCACCGATTTCCCGGACGAGGCGTTGCGCACGGCGGTGCGCGAGGGGCGGCGCAAGGAGTTCGCCGCCTTCACCCACTTCAGCGGCGATGCCATCCCCGCTCCCGGCGACGAGCAGACCTTCCGACGGTCGGTGCCCCGGCCCGACCCCGAAGCAGGCGAAGCCCGGCACACCCTCATCCAGCGCCTGCTCAGGCTGCGTGCGAAGCACGTGGCGCCGCATATCGACACGGCCGCCAGCAAGGCTGCGCACGCGGTGGGCGAACGGGCATTCGTGGCGTCCTGGGCCCTCGGCGGCGGTACGCTCAGCCTGTTCGTTATTTTCGGTGACGGCGATGCGCCGATCGACCGGCCTCCGCCCCCCGGGGGGGCGGGGCTCCCCGGCGACGCCGCCGATATCGCATCCCTTGCGCGCGGGCTGTTGCCCGCACGACGCGCCCTTGCCTGCCTGGAGTCCTGACCGTGAACGCCCCCCTCGACGATCGTCTCGCACTGCTGGCGGAACAGGCTGGCGTCGATGTGCACTGGCGCGACGCGCTGGATCGTCCCCAGGTTGTGCCCGCCGATACGTTGCGCGC
>NZ_JBQCFT010000245.1:0-28318 GCF_051958795.1 Luteibacter sp.
GTGATCATTTATTGCTCATGCCCGAACGAGGTTTCCGCGGCCAAGGTGGCCGAGCGCCTGACCAAGCTGGGTTTCGCCAATGTCCGGCCCCTCACCGGCGGAATCACCGCCTGGCGCGACGCCGGGCGGGATGTCGAAGCCATCGTGCTGGCTACCTGAACGCCCCTTGGGTTGTGCCACCCCGGCCCGGGCACTAAACTAGCCGGCTCCTTGCGCATGGGTCGTTAGCTCAGTCGGTAGAGCAGCGGACTTTTAATCCGTAGGTCGACGGTTCGAATCCGTCACGACCCACCATCGCGCCTCGCTCCCGTCGCCGCGATCACGCATTGATGCCGTCTTGATTGGCGGCGTTTGCTCTCACTGGTTCCGCGGGCGCACCACCGTGATGTGCGTGTCCCGGCTTCCGACGCTGCGGGCTGCTACCTAATCTTCTGTTCCTCCACTGGCGTCCGCCATGTGAGTCAGGAGATTGCCATGTCCATCCGAAGCAACACCGCTGCGTCTCGCGTGACCCCACCGCTCGCGGCACGGGGCCTTTGCGCATCGAGCCGACCCTACCCGCTGCGTGCCCGCGCCATGGTCCTCGCCGTCCTGGCCGTCGGTGCCGCGCTCTGCGTCACCCTGCCGGAGGCACGTGCTGCAGCCCCGATGATCGGTGGCCAGGCGCCGGGTTACTACCGCGTCATGGTGGGAGATATCGAAGTCACCGCGCTGAGTGACGGGACGATCGATTTCCCCATGGATGCGCTGCTGGCCGGTGAAACGCCGGGCCAGATCAGGGCTGCGTACAAGAGCGCGTTCGATAAGCTTCCCGCCGAAACATCGATGAACCAGTTCCTGATCAACACCGGCCAGAAACTGGTACTCGTCGACACGGGCGCGGGCGTGTTCTTCGGGCCGACGCTTGGCCACACACTGGCAAACCTGCGCGCCTCCGGCTACACGCCGGAACAAGTCGATGAGGTCGTCATCACGCATATGCATGCCGACCATACCGGCGGACTCGTGCACGATGGTGCACGCGTCTTTCCGAATGCGGTGTTGCGCATCGCAAAGGCCGATGTCGACTACTGGATGAATCCTGCCAATGAGGCGAAGGCTCCGGAAGGAGTCCGTGTAAGCTTCTCTGTCGCAGAGAAGGCCATCGGCCCCTACATCAAGGCGGGCAAGCTCAAACCCTTCGAAGGCGAAACGGCGATCGCACCTGGCGTACGCGCCGTCCCAAGCCCGGCCACACACCGGGACACAGTTTCTTTGTTGTCGAAAGCAACGGTGAAAAGCTTCTACTCTGGGGTGATACGGTTCACTCCGCAGACGTACAGCTCGCCGCCCCCAACGTGCGTATCGCCTGGGACAGCGATGAACGTGCGGCCGAAAGCATGCGCGAGAACGTACTCGCCAACGCTGCAAAGCAGGGCTATCTGATCGGCGGTTCGCACCTGCCGTTCCCGGCTCTGGGCCATATCGGCAAGGCTACGACTGGAACCGCGTACATGTTCCTGCCCGTCACCTATTCGGCCAATCATCCGATCGCCAAGTCTGGCGATTAGCCTACAGGCTGTAGGGCGACGGCCCACGAGTAGAAACGGCCGCGGCTGACTGAATGCTTTCCTGCCTGCACGTTACTTTGAACTCCCGCGCGACGATGGAGTTCACAGATGACGTTTTGTTCCTTTCCCAAGTCCACCCCTTCCATAATTGGTGACCTGCTCTGCGGTGCAGCCATCACTGTCTTCGCGATATTCACAGCTGCGGGAATTTGCGCCTGGATTCAGATCATTTCCGGTGCGGCAAGTCGTGCTGCGGCCGCGTGCGTCGCCGGTTAGCGACGAGCATTGATGCCCATGAATCGAAGAGAATCCCTCGTATCATCACGCGTTCTGCGCGGCGCGTTCAAGGGAGTTGCGACGCGCGCCGAGCTCCACGCGCTCGGCGCGCGTCTCGATGGTCGCATCGCGGAGACACAGATTGCACTCGCCACCGTTGCGGCCCGCACGGAAGAACGTTTCAACAGCATTGACGAACGATTCGATGGCATCGAAAGGCGATTTGATGTCATCGATAAGAAATTTGTTGAGGCTAACGATCGATCCGTGAGGATTGAAGACACCGTCAACTCAACCGGTCGGTCTGTCGTTCGCATGGAAGAGCAACTTCTTCAGCGAGCGTCCAAGGTAGCCTTAACGAAGGTCATCGTTACCGCCCTATCTTCAGTCATTTGTTTTCTTTGCTGGATGCTCCAGCCAGTCAGCGTCAAGGCACTGACCGCAGCTGCCGATTAGTGATCAAAAGTGCTTCGTCGTATCAGTAACGAGACAGCCTCGGCAAGCCTTTTGCTTCACAAGCGTCACGTATCCCAATGTCCGCATGTGCGGCCCTGAGCGTTCGCCGCCATTCCACCGACATGCAACGTAGGAAGCACGACATGTCAGCAGTACTCCTCGACCCGGTTCCGGTGTTTGGCCCGACCAGCGATCCGTACTTTGGGCTTGGCGATATTGGAAATACGCTAGGTCATACGGACTATCAAATTGAGATCGTTGGCTCCCAGTCGGTCGAAGGTGCAGGAACTCGTTGGTGATGGTACATGGCCTCATAGCCTCGGGAGCGATCGTTGCTATAGCTGTGCTTATCCCCGCCTGCACGACATCGCCGGAAGTCACCACTCAATGCCGGGAATGGACGAATGGAGATCTCAAAGGGCACATCCTTTCGCATATGAAACGGAACGATCCGCTGGGATCAAAGCCATCAATGTCACTGACCGTGGAGGATATTACGGTCACTGGTGAAACCCGCCTTGGCGGTAGCATGTGGATGGTGCCATTCAAAGTACCCGATAGCGCGACTTACACTGCGCTCGTGGATTGCAGCGGCTACACCGAATTATCTGGCGGGTAGCGAGCGCAGACGTCGAACCAGCTACAGCACGAAAGTCGATCAAACAAAAGGGCCCTTACGGGCCCTTTTGCATAACCATCGTTCTTGGCCAGAAGCAGCGATCAAACGTACTTCGTCGTATCCGGCACGCCAGCCTTGGCAAAGCCTTCCGCGCGCAGGCGGCAGGCATCGCAATGGCCGCACGCACGGCCCTGCGCATCCGCCTGGTAGCAGCTGACCGTTTCCGAGAAATCGACGCCGAGGCGGACGCCCTCGGTCACGATGTCGCCCTTGCCCATCTGCATTAGCGGGGCGTGGATGCGGATGCCGGCGCCTTCGACGCCTGCCTTGGTCGCCACGTTGGCAAGCGTTTCGAAGGCTTCGATGAACGCCGGGCGGCAATCGGGGTAGCCGGAGTAATCCACGGCGTTCACGCCGCAGAAGATGTCGTTGGAGCCGAGCACTTCGGCCCAGCCCAGCGCGATGGAAAGCATGATGGTGTTGCGCGCCGGCACGTAGGTCACCGGGATGCCTTCGCCACCCTCTTCCGGCACCTCGATATCAGCCGTGAGGGCCGAGCCGCCGATGGTGCGAAGGTCGACGTGAACGGTCTTGTGCGCCACGGCGCCGAGCATCTTCGAGACGCGCTCCGACGCTTCCAGTTCAGAGCTATGCCGGTGGCCATAAGCCACGCTAAGCGCATACACGTCGAAGCCCTGTTCGCGGGCCATCGCGATCGTGACGGCGGAATCCATGCCGCCCGAAACGAGGATGACGGCCTTGCGGGGGGAGTTCGAAGCGTTCATGCGGGTACCTTGATCGGGAATCAGTGGCCCTGGGCGTCGTTCCACAGCAGCTTGTGCAGCTGGAGCTGGAAGCGCACGGGCAAGCGGTCGGCGAGGATCCATTCGGCGAGCTCGCGCGGCTCGACCTTGCCCCACACCGGAGAGAACAGGACCATGGCCTTGCTATCGAGGCCATGCTCGCGGACGACATCGCGCGACCACTCGAAATCGCTGCGGCTGGCGATCACGAACTTCACCTGGTCGTGCGGGAGCAGATGCTCGAGGTTCGACCACAGGTTGCGGGCGCTCTCGCCGGAATCCGGCGCCTTGAGGTCCATGACCTTGCGGACCCGCGGGTCGACCTGGGAGACATCGAGTGCGCCCGAGGTCTCCAGCGATACTTCGTGGCCGGCATCGCACAGCTTGCGCAGCAGGATGTGGCAGCGCTTCTGCGACAGCGGCTCACCGCCCGTAACGCAGACGTGTTTCGCGCCATGGCTGGCGACCTCGGCGACGATCGCGTCGATGTCGTGCCACTGGCCGCCGTGGAACGAGTATTCGGTATCGCACCACACGCAGCGCAGCGGGCAGCCGGTCAGGCGTACGAACACCGTAGGCCAGCCGATCGCATCGGCCTCGCCCTGCACGGAGTGGAAGATCTCGGTGATCCGCAGGCGTTCCCGGACGGGAGCGGCCGGCGAAACATCCGCCGGAATTGCGGTGCTGCCGTTCATGGGATTAGTTGGCCGTCTGGCGCTGCAGGCGGCGCAGTCGTTCCTGTGCGAGGCCTGCGGCCTTGGTACCGGGATACTTCGCCGAGACCTGCTTCAGGGTCGCGATGGCCGCGTCCTGCTGCTTCAGTTCGATCTGGCAGTAGCCCACCTTGAGCAGGCCATCGGAGACCTTGTCGCTCTGCGGGTAATTCTTCACCAGGCGCTGGAACGCCTCGATCGCGACCTGGTAGTTCATGGTCACGTAGTACGACTCACCCAGCCAGTAGTAGGCGTTGGGTGCGAGCGGGCTTTCCGGGTACTTCACGAGGAAGTCGCGGAAGCCGCGCGAGGCGGTGACGTAGTCGCCACCACGCAAGGACTTGAACGCGGCATCGTACGCGGCCTGCTCGGCCGGCGATGCGGCGCCCGGGTTGTTGCCACCGGTGCTGGCAGCCGGCGCCGGTGCGGCGGCCTGTGGCTGCGCGCCTGCGGCGGGCGCGGGCTGCTGCTGCGGTGCGGGGCCGGCAGCAGCGGCCGGCTGGCCGGCGGGTGCGCCACCCTTTTCGAGACGACCCAGCCGCGAATCGACATCCGCGTACTGCGCCTTCTGGGAATCCTGGAGTTGCTGGTTCTGGTGCTGCAGCTCTTCAATCTGGCCCTGGAGCTGGGCCACCTGTTGCTGCAGGTCGTTGACCTGGTTCACCAGCTGCGTCGTGCCCGAGTTGGCCTGGTTCTGCTGCTCGAGCCGCGCGACGCGGTCGGCGAGGCTGAGGCGATCCTGAGCCGGGGCCACAGACGCAAAAAGCGTGGCGGACGCGATTGCGCCCGCCACGCCAAGCCTGGCCGTGAAACTTTTAGCCAGAGACTTCTTCATTACTTCGCGGTGTAGACGATCTCAACGCGACGGTTCTTGGCCCAGCAATCCTCGTTGTGCTCCTTGCACACCGGCTTTTCCTTGCCGTACGAGGTCACGTTGACCTGGCCAGCCGAACCACCAGCAGCCTGGAGGGCGCTGGAGACGGCATTGCCACGGCGCTCGCCGAGGCCCAGGTTGTATTCGCGGGTGCCGCGCTCGTCGGTGTTACCCTCGAGGGTCATGGCCGACTGCGGACGATCCTGCAGGTACTTGGCGTGGCAAGCGATGATCTGCTGGAATTCCGGCTTCACATCGTTCTTGTCGAAATCGAAGTACACAACGCGCTGACGCAGGCAGGCATCGGTATCGAGATCCGACGGCTGGTACTTGCCATCGTTGGTCGGGGCCGGCGCGGTGGCGACCGGCGCTTCGGCCGGCTGCTGGACGGGCTTGGTGTTCTTCTTCGAGCACGCGGCAGCGCCCACGCAGAGCAGGGCAGCCAGGGTGACGGTAACGGTCTTATTCATGGGACGTTCCTTCAACAGTTGAGTTCCGACAGTATTTTTACGGTTTCGGGACAGACACCGCCGGTTGTCCGGCTGTTTTTCTACTTGCATCCACGTAGACGGGGCGCTGTCCCGCACCCTACGCCTTCGCTCCGTCGGCCGCTTTATGGGCGATCGCCGGGTGTTCCTTCATTCTGTCGCCCGCAGGAAAGGCGCGGAACTAGCCGCGCCCTCCCGGGACGTTGTCGATGTCGCAGCCCTGACGGGCGCGCCATCAACGCTGTCGGTACGGTCCCCAGGACGGCTCGCGCACGTCACCATCCGCAAGGACGAGACGCTGGCGCACAAGGCCGTCCGCCGAAACCGCATACAGGACGCCACGCGTACCCTGCGATGCGGCATAGAGCAGCATGCTGGCGTTGGGTGCGAAGCTGGGCGAATCGTCCACGTTACCCGGGGAAACGAAGCGCACCTGCCCGCCCAGACTGCGGTCCATGATGGCGATACGATACACGTTCCCGTTGCCCTGCACCATCGCAATCTGCTTGCCATCGAAGCTGACCGAGGCGCTGGCGTTGAAGCCGCCCTGGAAAGTGATGCGCTGGGCGTTGCCGCCCGAGATCGAGGTCTGGTAGAGCTGGGGCTTGCCCGAGCGATCGGAGGTGAAGATCAGGCTCTGGCCGTCCGGGGTGAAGGTCGGCTCGGTATCGATCGCGAAGTTGTTGGTGACCCGCGTTTCGGCGTGGCTGGCGACGTCGATGATGAAGATCTCCGGGTTACCCACGTAGGACAGGCTCACCGCGAGCTTGCTGCCGTCCGGCGACCAGGCCGGGGCGGAGTTGATGCCCTTGGGGTGCGAAGCGATGAGGCTACGCGAACCGGTGGAGATGTTCTGCACATACACGGCCGAATTGCCGCTTTCGAACGAAACGTAGGCCAGCTTGTTGCCGTCCGGCGACCACGCCGGCGAGAGCAGCGACTCGCGCGAGCGGGCCACGGTCTGCGGGTTGAAGCCGTCGGAATCGGCCACGATCAGCGAATAAGTGGTGTTGTTGCCGGTACCCACCGCCGTGACGTAGGCGATGCGGGTCCAGAAGGCGCCACGCACACCGGTGATCTTTTCATAGATCTGGTCGGCGATCTGGTGTGCCACGCCGCGCAGGTCGCCGGTAGGCGCCGTGAACGACTGCGAGAGCAGGTTCTGCTGGCGGTTCACGTCCCACAGCTCGTAATCCACCTTGACCATGCCGCCACCGGCATCGCTGATGCGGCCGATGGTGATGAAATCCTGCTTGAGCAGGCGCCAGGTGGCGAACTTGATGTCCGAGCCCTGCGACGGGGTCTCGACGATATCGGCCTTGTCGAGCGAGCGGAACTTGCCCGAGCGGTTGAAATCGGCGCGGATCACGTCGGCCACGTCGGTGGGCAGGGGTGCTCCACCCGCCTGGGCGAACGGCACCACGGCAATCGGGGTGGCCGTGGCAACACCCTTCGCGATTTCCACGTTGAGCGACTGGGCGGCGGCCGGGCCGGCCACGAGGGCGGCGGCGAAGCGGAATAGCGTCTTGCGCATGGGCTGATTCATTGCGACCTGTGGAGATTTAGTGGGCGAACGCATGGTAAGCGCCTGCCGGTGAACCTGAATGACCCGCATCTGAACCGCCCGCGAGCCCCGTCAGGGCACTCGAAGGCGGATCCATCATTACGGCCGGAACGTGAAGGTGAGGTTTCGCTCGAAGACGTCCTCGAAACCCTGGTAGGGCAACGGTTGGGCGCGCAGCACGGCATTTTCCAGCGAAGCCCGGCCCGGTCCATCGAACGGACAGCTGGCATCGACCTTGGCGCTCAGCACCTGGCCACCCGGGATCTGGACGACGTGGACGATGCACGCCCCGTTGCCAATATTCTCCGGGCGCAACCAGTTCTGCGTCACTGCGTTCTGGATCGCCGCGATGTAGGCCGCCTTCTTGCTGTCGTCCTTGCCGTTCTGGCCGGTCTGGCGCTGGTCCGCCGGCGGCAGGTCCGGCAGGCCGTCGTCCTTGGCGTTCGCCAGGTCCTTCAGCTGCTGCTCCGCCTGCTTCTTGCTGGAATCAGCCTTCTTCGTCTGCGCCTTGGCCGCATCGAGCTGCTTGAAGATGTCGTCGATCTTCTTCTGCTGCTCTTTCTTCTTTTCTTCCTGCTGCGCGTCGAGCTCAGCCTGGCGCTGCCGCTGCTTCTCTTCCTGCAGCTTCTTCTCGTCCTCGGCCTTCTGCAGGGCGTCGTCGACGATCTTCTGCTGATCCTTGACGTCAGGCTGCTTGGGCGGCGGCGGGAGCGTCGGCACCGGCACCTTCTCCTGGGGAGGGGTGGGTGCGGGCGTCACCGGCGGCGGCGGGGTCGTATCCGGGGTCGGCTTGACCTTGGTGGCCTTCGGGGGCGGCGAACCGGTGGGCCCGATGATGGTGGCCTCGATGATCTGGCCCGGCAGCTGAATAGGCGCCGGGCAGCTCATCGGGTTCCATTCGCGGGGCACGCCAATGGCATCGGCCCACTTTTCGTAGTCCGTGCAGGGGATCACCGCGATGGCCAGGAAGGCCACGATGCCCAGGTGAAGGAGCGCGGCCAGGATGACCGCGCGAGGCGTACCGTTATGGTTTTCCATTCTGGGCCGACTGCGGCTGGCTCATCAGGCCGATCTTGGAAATACCGGCGGTCTGCAGGATCGGGAGGATCTGGTAGACCTTGCCGTAGCCCACGCGCTCGTCACCGGCCAGGAGCACCTGGATCTCCGGATTGGCATCGTGGAAGGCGGTGACCTTCTTCGTGAACTCCTCGACGCTGACCGGCTCGCGCTTGGTGCCGTTGGCGGTCAGGTAAATCTGGCCCTGCTCGTCGACCGAGACGACGATCGGGTCTTTCTTGTCCTGGAGCGACTTGGCGTTGGTCTGCGGGAGCTGGATATCCACGCCGAGGTTCATCATGGGCGTGGTGACCATGAAGATGATCAGCAGCACGAGCATCACGTCGATGTACGGGACGACGTTGATCTCGGATTTCAGCTTCCGCTTGTGCCGGCGGTAGACGTTGCGCGTGGCCATGGCGGCGGGCTCAGGCGACGTCGTCGGCGTGGATCTGGCGCTGCAGCACCGAGGAGAATTCCTCCTGGAAAACCTCGTAACGCGATGCGACGCGCTCGACGCGGGTGGCGAAGCGGTTGTACGCCCACACGGCCGGGATCGCGGCGAACAGGCCCATGGCCGTGGCGATCAGGGCTTCGGAAATGTGCGGCGCGACCACCGAAATGGTCACGTCCTTCATTTCACCCAGGCCCTGGAAGGCACCCATGATGCCCCACACCGTACCGAACAGGCCGATGTACGGGCTGATCGAGCCGACGTTGGCCAGGAACTCCAGGTTCTGCTCGAGCTTGCCGATCTCGCGGGTGCCGGCCACGCGCATGGCGCGCTCGGTGCCTTCCATGATGCGGTCGGCATCGCTCACGCGGCGCTGGCGCTGGCGGGCGAACTCGCGGAAGCCCGCTTCGAAGATGTTCTCGATGCCGTGCTTGCCATCGCGGTTACCCACTTCGCGGAACAGGGCGGCCAGGTCGGCGCCGGACCAGAAGCGATCCTCGAACGTCTCGGCGTTGGTATGGGCTTCTTTCAGCTGCGTGTACTTGCGGATGATGATCACCCACGAGAGGAACGAGAAGACCAGCAACAGCAGCATGACCAGCTGCACGGGCAGGCTGGCTTCCGTCACCAGCTTGAAAATATTGAGTCCACCGTTCATCGCTTGAAGGCTCTCCGCCGGGTATCTATAGGCTTGGTATTAAAGGAATTCTGGGCGGAACAGATCCGCGGGGATCTGGGCCGGGCGCATCGCGTCGAGGTTCACGCAGGCCACGCGCACCTGCGCGCGCAACAGCGTGGTATCCCCCCGCACGATCTCCTGACCGAACAGCATACTTGCTGAACGCCGTTCTTTGACGGCCAGGGTCACCAGGAGTTCATCATCCAGACGGGCCGGGCGCAGGAAATCCAGGGTCATGTCGCGGACGACGAAGCCCAGGCCGGTCGCCTCGCGCAGGCCGACCTGGTCGATGCCCTGAGCCCGCAGCCACTCGGAGCGGCAACGCTCCATGAAGCGGACGTAGTTGGCGTGGTAAACCACCCCACCCGCGTCCGTGTCCTCCCAGTAGATGCGGACAGGCCACGAAAACTGGCTCATGGGGCGTCCTGGAACAGGTCCGGGGTGCCGGACTGCCGGGGCGGCGGGTTCAGGCCCAGATGGCGCCAGGCCTTGGCCGAGGCCATGCGGCCGCGGGCCGTGCGGATCAGGTAGCCCTGCTGGATCAGGTAGGGCTCGACCACGTCCTCGAGCGTGCCGCGGTCCTCGCTGAGGGCGGCGGCGAGCGATTCGACCCCGACCGGGCCACCATCGAAGCTCTCGATGATCGTGCCCAGCAGGCGGCGGTCGAGGTCATCGAAGCCCTCCGCGTCCACCTTGAGCATGTCGGTCGCCGCGCGGGCAAGCGCGTGGGTGATCCGGCCGTCGCCACGCACCTCGGCGAAATCGCGGACGCGGCGCAGGAGGCGGTTGGCGATACGCGGGGTGCCGCGCGAGCGCCGGGCGATCTCCGCCGCGCCTTCCACGTCGCAATCGATGCCAAAGATCTTCGCCGCGCGGCGAACGATCGCGGTCAGCTCATCGACGCTGTAGAACTCCAGGCGCTGGATGATGCCGAAGCGATCGCGCAGCGGGCCGGTGAGCAGGCCGGCGCGCGTGGTCGCCCCGATCAGGGTGAACGGTGGCAGGTCGAGCTTGATCGAGCGGGCCGCGGGGCCCTCGCCGATCATGATGTCGATCTGGAAGTCTTCCATCGCCGGGTAGAGCACTTCCTCGACTACCGGCGAAAGGCGGTGGATCTCGTCGACGAACAGGACATCGTTCGCCTCGAGGTTGGTCAGCAGCGCGGCGAGGTCGCCGGCGCGTTCCAGCACGGGTCCCGAGGTGGAGCGGACATTCACGCCCAGCTCGTTGGCGATGACGTGCGAAAGCGTGGTCTTGCCCAGGCCCGGCGGCCCGAAGATCAGGACGTGGTCGAGCGCACCGCCGCGGCGGCGGGCCGCCTCGATATAGATGGCCATCTGCTCACGCACCGTCTGCTGGCCGAGGTACTCGGCAAGGCGCTTGGGACGGATGCTGGCCTCCAGCGCCTCGTCGTCCATGGCGGCGGCGGAAGAGATGATGCGGTGCTCGGACATACCCGCATTATGGCATGGGCGGCGGGCCGGCTAGATCTCGACCTGCGCACCCAGTTCGATGAGCCGGTTGCCCGGGATCTGGAAGAACGCCGTGGCCGGGAGCGCATTCCTGGCGAGGAACGCGAACAGCTTGTCGCGCCACAACGCCATGCCCGGCCGGCGCACGTCGGCGACGATGGTTTCGCGCGACAGGAAGAAGGTCGTATCCATCATGTCGAAATCGAGGCCCTGCGTACTGGCGCGGGATAGCGATTGCGGGATGTTCGGATCCTCGGCGAAGCCATAGCGCAGCTGCAGGCCATAGAAGCCGTTGCCGTACTCGATGACCTCCATCCGCTCTTCGTAATCCGCGACCGGCGTCTCGAGCATTTCCACGGTGAGCAGCACGTTGCGCTCGTGCAGCACCTTGTTGTGCTTGAGGTTATGCAGCATGGCGTGCGGCACGCTGTTCTGGTTGGCGGTGAGGAACACCGCCGTGCCGGGCACGATCAGCGGCGGGTGGTCGGCGATATTGGCCACGAAGGGCTCCAGCGCCAGGCCGCTCTGCTTGATCTCGCGCACCACCAGGTCCCTGCCCCGCCGCCAGGTCGTCATCATGGTGAAGATCACGACGCCGAGGACCAGCGGGAACCAGCCACCGTGGGCGATCTTCAGCGCGTTGGCGCCGAAGAACGAGAGATCGGTGATCAGGAAGATGACGCCGACGGTGATGACCGCCGACCAGTGCCAGTTCCAGCGGCGCTTGGCCACGACCAGCGCCAGCAGCGTGGTCATCGTCATGGTGCCGGTCACGGCGATGCCGTAGGCGGCGCCCAGGTTGTTCGAGGAGCGGAAGCCAAGCACCGCCAGGAACACCAGCACCAGCAGCAGGCGGTTGATCCAGGGCACGAAGATCTGCCCGGACATCTCGCGCGAGGTGTGCACCACGGCCATGCGCGGCGAGTAGCCCAGCGACATCGCCTCGCGGGTCATCGAGAAGGCACCCGAGATCACCGCCTGCGAGGCGATCACCGCGGCCGCGGTCGACAGGGCGACCATCGGGTACAGGAGGTTCTCCGGCACCAGCTTGTAGAACGGGTTTTCGATCGCGGTCTGGTCGTGCAGCAGCAGCGCGCCCTGGCCGAAGTAGTTGATGAGCAGCGCCGGCAGGACGAAGAAGAACCAGGCGAAACGGATTGGCTTCTTGCCGAAGTGACCCATGTCCGCGTACAGCGCCTCACCACCGGTAAGCGCCAGCACCACGCCGCCCAGTGCGATGAAGGCCTGCTTGCCGTGCTCCATGAAGAACGACACGGCGTACTTCGGGTTCAGCGCCCAGAGCACCTGCGGGTGCTGCAGGATCTGGTGCATGCCGAGGACCGCGAGCACGATGAACCACGCCACCATCACCGGCGCGAAGGCCTTTCCGACCAGGTCGGTACCGTGGCGCTGGATCGCGAAGAGCACGAACAGGATGACCAGGCAGATCGGCAGGACGTAGGTATCCAGCTCAGGCGCGGCCACTTCCAGGCCTTCGACGGCCGAGAGTACCGACATGGCCGGCGTGATCACGCCATCGCCGTAGAACAGCGATGCACCGAAGATACCGATCGCCGCGAGCACCCAGCGGGCGCGCGGCGAGCCCGCGACACTGCGCTGGGCCAGGGCCATGAGCGCCATGATGCCGCCCTCGCCCTTGTTGTCCGCGCGCATCACGAAGGTGACGTACTTGAGCGAGATCACCATCAGCAGCGACCAGAAGATGAGCGAGAGCACGCCCAGCACCGCCAGGGGCTGCGGGGTCATCCCGTGCGTGCCCAGGGTTTCCTTCATGGTGTACAGCGGGCTCGTACCGATGTCGCCGAACACGACACCGATGGCGCCCAGCGCCAGCTTCGCCAGCTTCTTGCCGTGGGCGTTGCGTAATTCTTCTGCGTGGGACAGGCCCATGATCAGCTTCCCAGCGCGGCGCGCAGCGCCTTGCGGATGATGGCTTCGGCGGTATCGCCTTCGGCGGCCACCTTGCTGACGAGGCGCGTGGCCTCGGGCGGCTTGTAGCCGAGTTGTTGCAGGGCCACCGTGGCCTCGCCCACCGGATCGACCGGTGCGGCGACGCCGCCGTTGGCCGCGGGCAGGCGCACGCCCGTGGCGTCAACGCGGTCGCGCAGTTCCACCACCATGCGCTCGGCGGTCTTCTTGCCGATGCCCGGGATCTTGGTAAGCGCGACCACGTCGCCCGCGTGGACCAGGCGGGAAAGTTCTTCCGTCGAGACGCCGGAGAGCACGGCCAGCGCGATCTTCGCGCCGATGCCGCTGACCTTCAGCAGGTTGCGGAACATGGCCCGCTCGGTTTCGCGGAGGAAACCGTAGAGCGACACGCCATCCTCGCGCACGGCGTAGTGGATGAGCAGGGTCACTTCCTTGCCGGTCGCCGGCAGGTCGTAGATGGTCGACATCGGCGCATCGACGTCATAGCCCACGCCCCCGCCGACCTCGACGAGGAGCGACGGCGGCTGCTTGCTCACCAGGATTCCGCGAAGGCGGCCGATCATCGCCGACGTCTCCAAGCCGTGCGCGGGATACCCACGCGTTCAATACTGGAACGGGTGTGCGCATGGGCGATCGCGATCGCCAGCGCGTCGGCCGCGTCCGCCTGCAGCGGACCTTTCAGGCCGAGGATCATCCCGATCATGTGCTGTACCTGGGTCTTGTCGGCGCGGCCGGTGCCGACCACCGCCTGCTTGACCTCGGTCGCTGCATATTCGTGCACGACGATTCCCTGGCTGACCACGGCACACACGGCCGCGCCACGCGCCTGGCCCAGCTTCAGGGCCGAATCGGCGTTGCGCGCCATGAAGACACGCTCGATCGCGGCTTCCGCCGGACCGTGCGCGCCGATGATGACGCAAAGTTCGTCAAAGATGCGTTTCAGGCGCAGCGGGAAGGTCGCCTCCCCGCCGATGACCAGCGCGCCATGCCATACGTGGGCCAGCGCGCCGTTGTCGGCCACGTCGATGATCCCGACGCCCGTGCGCTGGCTGCCCGGGTCGATGCCGAGGATTCGTGTCATGGCGACGAAACGATGCGGTGCGGTGCGCGCAAGGCCCGTGGGCCTTACTCGTCGTCCGCTTCCTGCGGCAGCACCGCGTTGTGGTAGACCTCATCCACGTCGTCGAGGCTATCCAGGCGCGCGAGCAGCTTCTGGAATTGCTCCAGCGCCTCGCCGGTCGGCGTGACCAGCGGACCGTTGGGGCGCATGACCACGTCCGAACCATCGACCTCGAAGCCCGCGGCGGCAAGCGCCTTGCGCATGGCTTCCACGGCGATCGGATCGGCGGCGAGCAGCACGGTGCCCACGCCATCGGCGATCACGATGTCTTCGGCGTTATTTTCGATCGCGGCCTCTTCCAGCTTCGCTTCCACGTCGGCGTCGCCGCCGGTGTGGATGACGACCTGGCCCACGCGGGTGAACTGGAACGCCACCGAATTGCTGGTGCCCATGTTGCCGCCGAGCTTGGTCAGCGCCGCGCGCACGTCGGCCACGGTACGGGTCTGGTTGTCGGTGACGCAGTCGATGATCAGTGCCGTACCCGCCGGGCCGTAGCCCTCGTAGCGGATCTCGTGCATGTCGGCGCCGCCATCGGCACCCGAGCCGCGCTTGATCGCGCGCTCGATGGTGTCCTTGGTCATGTTGGCGGCCAGGGCCTTGTCGACAGCCGCGCGCAGGCGCGGGTTGCCGTTGGGGTCAGGCACGCCGCCACGGGTGGCGATGGTGATTTCGCGGATCAGCTTGGTGAACACCTTGGCGCGCTTGGCGTCTTCGGCATTCTTGCGACCTTCGATGGACGGGCCTCTACCCATGTGTATTTCCTGGCGCTACCGGATGGACAGGGGCGCGATTCTACACGAGCGGTGTATCGAAGCGGCCTTCGCGCAGGAAAAAGGCGGTCTGGCGGGCTACATCGGCGGAAATGAGCATGCCCGTGTGGCTGGTCTCGAGGATGCAGTGGGCGGTCAGGCCCGGAAGGCGGGTCTCCTCCACGCCGACCGATCCATCGTGCTGGTCGCCCACGTCGCCCACCAGCGAGCCGAGGCCCACCTGCTGGCGGCCGGCGATCATGCCGACCTCGCGCGGGCCGTCCCAGTGGTCCAGGCCGTGCGCCAGCAGTTCGCGCGAGCGGCCGAGCAGGACATCGCCGCCCCAGTGGTGGGTGAGACCGCGCGCGGCGCCGCTGCCATTGAGGGGTGAGCCCAGGCAGACGATGCGGCCGCCCGGCTCGTCGAGGTCACGGCAGGCCAGCAGGGCGAGGATGCCGCCCAGGCTATGCCCCACCACGTGGACCGGCCCGGGCGCCAGGCCACGGATGCGCTTGCGCAACCGGGCGATCGCCTGCTCCGGCGGGGCCACCACGCTCATGTACTCGAACTGGTGGACCCGGAAGCCTTCCTCGCGCAGCCGCCGGTTGAGCATGGCCATGGCGAATCCCTTCATCCACAGGCCGTGGAGCAGGATGACGTCGGTGGGCACGGCATTCATCGGCTAGCCACGGCTTCGGGTCAGGACTTCAACGACTCCGCGGCATCGACGCGGACGTGCAGTTCCTTCAGCTGCGGGGCGGAGACCAGCGACGGGGCGTCGGTCATGAGGTCCTGCGCGCTGGTGGTCTTGGGGAACGCGATGACGTCGCGGATCGACTCGGTGCCGGCCATGATGGCCGCGATGCGGTCGATGCCGAAGGCCAGGCCGCCGTGGGGCGGCGCGCCCATGCGCAGCGCCTTGAGCAGGAAGCCGAACTTGGCCTCGGCTTCTTCCGCGCCGATGCCGAGCAGCTCGAACACGGCGCTCTGCATTTCAGGGCGGTGGATACGGATGGAGCCGCCGCCGATCTCGCTGCCGTTGAGGACCATGTCGTAGCCACGGCTCAGCGCCACGGCCGCGTTGGCACGCAGGTCGGCGATGTCATCGATGTTCGGCGCGGTGAACGGGTGGTGCAGCGCGACGAAGCGCTTCTCTTCCTCGTCGTACTCGAACATCGGGAAGTCGGTGACCCACAGCGGCTTCCAGCTGTCCTCGACCAGGCCGCGGTCGCGGCCCAGCTTCAGGCGAAGGGCGCCCATGAAATCGGTCACGACCTTCCAGCCGCCGGCGCCGAAGAACACGATGTCGCCATTGGCGGCACCGGTCAGCTCGAGCACCTTGTTGAGCGCGGCGTCGTCGAGGAACTTGGCCACCGGCGAGTTGATGCCTTCGCGGCCCTTGGCCAGGTCATCGACCTTCAGCCAGGCCAGGCCCTTCGCGCCGTAACGGCTGGCGTACTCGGTCAGGCCATCGATGTCCTTGCGCGACAGGTCAGCGGCGCCCGGGACACGCAGCGCGGCCACGCGGCCGTTCGGGTCGTTGGCGGGGTCGGCGAACACCTTGAACTCGACGTGCTTCACCGCCTCGGCGATGTCGGTGAGTTCAAGGGCGATGCGCAGGTCGGGCTTGTCCGAACCGAAGCGGCGCATGGCTTCGGCGTAGGTCATGCGCGGGAACGTGGCATCGAGCTCGACGCCGCGCACCTGGCGGAACACGTGGCGGATCATGTTCTCGACGAAGCCCTGCACGTCACGCTCTTCGACGAACGCGAACTCCAGGTCGAGCTGGGTGAATTCCGGCTGGCGGTCGGCGCGCAGGTCTTCATCGCGGAAGCAGCGGGCGATCTGGTAGTAGCGGTCGAAGCCCGCCATCATCAGGATCTGCTTGAACAGCTGCGGCGACTGCGGCAGCGCGTAGAACTGGCCCGGGTGCACGCGGCTGGGCACCAGGTAGTCACGCGCGCCTTCCGGCGTGGCCTTGGTCAGGATCGGGGTTTCGATGTCCTGGAAACCGGCGGTATCCAGGTAGCGGCGCAGCTCGCGGACCAGCGCGGTGCGCGTACGCATCATCTTCTGCATCTCGGGGCGGCGCAGGTCGAGGTAGCGGTAGGTCATCCGCATGTCCTCGTTCGGATTCTCGTGCAGCGCGAACGGCAGGTCGCGCGCGGCATTGAGGATCACGACCTTGTCGGCCAGCAGTTCGACCGTGCCGGTCTTCAGCTTGTCGTTCACCGACAGGCGCTTGCGGACCTGGCCCGTGACCTTGACCACGTACTCGTAGCCCAGCTCGCCGGCCACGGCGAAGGCATCGGCGTTTTCGCGCTCGATCACGACCTGGGCGATGCCCTCATGGTCGCGCAGGTCGACGAAGGCCACGTGGCTCTGCAGGCGCAGGGTGTTGACCCAGCCACACAGGGTGACTTCCTGGCCGACCAGGGACTCGTCGATGAGGCCGCAAAAATGGGTGCGCATGCGCTTGGGGCTCCGCGGTGCAATGCAAAAGAAAAGACCCCGGATCGTACCACGACCCGGGGTCTTCTTTAGGCCATGAGGGGGCGCGTAGGCCACCTCCCTATCCCTTCCCGCCCGCTATCGAACTTCCCGCGACAACCCCGGTCCGCCCAGATGCCATCCCGGGTGAACCCGTAGGAATAGCCCTCGCGGCAATCGGTCTTCGAGAGCTGTTCGACCAGGCGCGCGCCCCGGCCGATCGGCAAGCGGCAGAACACCCGCTTATTGTCCTTGGACTCGCAGTCGACGAGCTGGCCACCACCGCCGTAGCCCGGCCGGCCATCGCCATAACCCGGCCGGCCATCACCCCAGCCCGGGCGGCCACCGCCACCCCAGCCACCGGCTTCCTGGAAGATGCCGCGGCAGCCGTCATCGACCCAGAGGCCGCCGCGATCCATGTCCCAGGTACGGCCGCGGATGCAGGCCGTCTTCGAGTCCTGGCGGATCAGCCGCGCATCCCGCCAGGGCACCCGGCAGTACGAGCGCTTGCCGTTATCGCTGTAACAATTGACGGTATCGCCGCCACGCTGCGCGTGGGCGGGCGCCGGAGCCATGAAAAAGCCCGCGCCAAGCGCGAGCATCGCAACCATTCCAAGCAGGCGTTTCACGGCCGGTATGTCCTTTCGATCGAGGTATCGCAAAAACTATCGGAAGGATCCGCAACGCTGATTGAACGGATCGCAGGAAATCGTTGCCATCCCGCCAAGCCCTTGTGGGAGCGCGCTTGTGGGAGCGCGCTTGCGCGCGATTTCACCCGCTGAAGCACGCCCTGGGGCGACGCCCCGCGCGACCTCCGTCAATCAATCACCGGCCTTACCACTCGAAGCCGGCGCCGCTGCCGGTGCAGGCGCCGGAGCAGGCGCAGCAGCCGCCGGCGTGGCAGCAGGCGCACCCGAAGACCCCTCAACCAGGTTCTTCTTCTTGTCACCGTCTTTCTTGAAGTCGGTCTCGTACCAGCCACCGCCCGCCAGGCGGAACTGCGGCGCGCTCAGCATGCGGCCCACCCGCGGCTCACCGCAGTTCGGGCAGGTCTCCGGATCGGGGTCCGACATCTTCTGCAGGCGGTCGAAGCGGTGGCCACAGGCCTGGCACTGGAATTCGTAGATGGGCATAGCGGGGTCCGGGGGTGTTCTAGCCGGTCATTATCAAGGGGTTCGGCGCGTTTTCAATGCGCCAGCGCGTCCGTAGGAGCCCACCCTGTGGGCGACGCCCTTCGCGCAGAGCCACACATCGTGCGGCGGTATCGCGAAAGATGTCGCCCACAGGGTGGGCTCCTACGGTGCACTTAGCCCGCGGAGAACCGAAGGTGGTTGCCGTCCGAATCGACCCGGACGGTCTGCCCGGGCGAGAACTCGCCGCGCAGGATCGCCTGGGCCAGCGGGTTCTCGAGCTGCTGCTGGATCGCCCGCTTGAGCGGCCGCGCGCCATATACCGGATCGAAACCGGCGCTGCCGAGCAGGTCCAGCGCCGCGTCGCTCAGTTCGAAGCCGAGCTGGCGTTCGGCCAGGCGCTTCGAAAGGTAGTTCAGCTGGATGCGCGCGATGGAACGGATCTGCTTCTTGTCGAGCGGGCGGAACACTACGAGGTCGTCGAGGCGGTTGATGAACTCCGGACGGAAGTGCGCCTGCACCACGCCCAGCACCGAGGCCTTCATTTGCAGGTACTCCGCTTCGCTATCGCCCGCCTGCTCCTGGATCAGGTTCGAGCCCAGGTTCGAGGTCATGACGATGACGGTGTTGCGGAAATCGACGGTGCGGCCCTGGCCGTCGGTCAGGCGGCCATCGTCGAGCACCTGCAGCAGGATGTTGAACACATCCGGATGCGCCTTCTCCACTTCATCAAGCAGGATCACGCTGTACGGCCGGCGGCGGACCGCTTCCGTGAGGTAACCGCCCTCTTCGTAACCGACATAACCCGGGGGCGCGCCGACCAGGCGGCTCACGGAATGCTTCTCCATGAACTCGCTCATGTCGATGCGGACCATGGCGTCCTGCGTATCGAACAGGAAATCCGCCAGCGCCTTGCACAGCTCCGTCTTGCCCACGCCCGTCGGACCAAGGAACAGGAACGAGCCATACGGACGATTCGGATCCGACAGGCCCGCACGCGCGCGGCGGATCGCATCCGATACGGCACGCACCGCCTCATCCTGGCCGACGACGCGCGCATGCAGCGCGTCTTCCATGTGCAGCAGCTTCTCGCGCTCGCCTTCCAGCATTTTCGACACCGGGATGCCGGTCCAGCGCGCGACGACTTCGGCGATCTCCTCGGCGGTGACGCGATCCTGCAACAGCGTGAAATCCTGCCGCTCGGCCTTCTGCGCATCGGCCAGCTGCGTCTCCAGCGCGGGCAGGCGTCCGTACTGGATCTCGCTCATCTTCGCGAAATCCTGGCGGCGCTGCGCGGCTTCCAGTTCGAGGCGCGCGGCCTCGATCTGTTCCTTGATCTTCGTGGCGCCCTGCAGGGTGGCCTTCTCCGACTTCCACACTTCGTTGAGGTCAGAGAACTCACGGTCGAGCTTCTCGATATCGGCCTCCAGCGTGGCCAGGCGCTGCTTCGATTCGTCGTCCTGCTCTTTCTTCAGCATCTCGCGCTGGATCTTGAGCTGGATGAGGCGACGCTCCAGGCGGTCGAGTTCTTCCGGCTTGGAATCGATCTCCATGCGGATGCGCGACGCCGCCTCGTCCATCAGGTCGATCGCCTTGTCGGGCAACTGGCGATCCGGGATGTAGCGCGACGACAGCGTGGCCGCGGCGACGATCGCCGGGTCGGTGATCTCCACGCCGTGGTGCACGGCATAGCGCTCCTTCAGGCCACGCAGGATCGCGATCGTGTCCTCCACGCTCGGCTCACCCACGAACACCTTCTGGAAGCGGCGCTCGAGCGCGGCATCCTTTTCGACGTACTTGCGGTACTCATCGAGCGTGGTGGCACCGATGCAGTGCAGCTCGCCGCGTGCCAACGCGGGCTTGAGCATGTTGCCCGCATCCATCGCGCCATCGGCCTTGCCGGCGCCGACCATCGTGTGCAGCTCGTCGATAAACAGGATGACCCGGCCTTCCTGCTTGGAAAGATCGTTAAGCACGCCCTTCAGGCGCTCTTCGAATTCGCCGCGGAACTTGGCGCCCGCGATCAGCGCGCCCATGTCGAGCGACAGCACGCGCTTGTCGCGCAGGCCCTCGGGGACCTCGCCATTCACGATGCGCTGGGCCAGGCCTTCGACGATGGCCGTCTTGCCCACGCCAGGCTCGCCGATCAGCACCGGGTTGTTCTTGGTGCGACGCTGCAGGACCTGGATCGTGCGGCGGATTTCCTCGTCGCGGCCAATCACCGGATCGAGCTTGCCGCTTTCGGCACGCTCGGTGAGGTCGATCGTGTACTTCTCCAGCGCCTGGCGCTGCTCCTCGGCGTTTTCGGACTGCACTTTCTCGCCGCCGCGCAGCTTGTCGATGGCGGCTTCGAGTCGTTCCTTAGTGGCGCCAGCGCCCTTCAGGGCGCCGCCCAGTTCGCCGCGATCGTCCAGCGCCGCCAGCACGAACAGCTCGCTGGCGATGAACTGGTCGCCGCGCTGCTGGGCCAGCTTGTCGGTGAGGTTCAGCACGCGGGTCAGGTCGTTGCCAGCGCTGATGTTGCCTTCCTGCCCGCTGACGCGCGGCAGGCGGTCGACCATTTCAGCCACGCGCTGGCGCAGCGCGGGCACGTTCACCTGCGCCTGCGTGAGCAGCGGCCCGGTCGAGCCACCCTGCTGGTCGAGCAGCGCCAGCATGACGTGGGCGGGTTCAAGGATATTGTTGTCGCGGCCGACGGCCAGCGACTGCGCGTCGGCCAGCGCCTGCTGGAAACGCGACGTGAGTTTGTCCATTCGCATCGATGGTTTCTCCCAAAGGTTCTGGCGTGCCCCGGGCCCTCCCCGCAGCCGCCTCTGGTGTCACAGATGCGGGTGAGATCATGCGCCTTCAACAGTTCACTGGCCGTGTTCGTCGCCGTTTTTTTACTTAATCGCGGGCATGCTCGGGCGATCCCAGCCCGAATGGAGCCGCCGTGACCGAACGCCACAGCCCCCTGCCCCCGCCACCGGCCGAGCGCGTCGATGACCGCTCGGCGCTGTTCCTCGATGCCGACGGCACCCTGCTGGCCTTTGCCGACGACCCGGAGGCCGTGGCGCTCGCCCCGGGCCTGCTCGCGACGCTCGATGCCCTGCACGAAGCCCTTGGTGGCGCGCTGGCTCTGGTCAGCGGGCGGCCCATCGACGGCCTGGACCGGATTTTCGGGCGCCCCGGCTGGGCCGCGGCCGGCCAGCACGGCCTGGAGCGGCGCCGCGCGGATGGCACGCTGGTCACCCTCCCGGTCGATGCCGGCGAGCTCCAGCACCTGCGCGAGGCGGTGCGCACCGCGGCGACGGCCCTGCCCGGGCTGCGGGTCGAGGACAAGAGCTGGTCGGTGGCGCTGCACTGGCGCGAGCGGCCGGAGCACGGCCCGGCGGTGGAACGACTCGCGCCAGCCATCGCCGCGGCGTTCCCCTCGTTCGAGCTGCAACCGGGCAACCATGTCTGCGAGTTCAAGCCACGCGGCATGGACAAGGGCGTGGCGGTCGAAGCCTTCCTCGGCGAAGCCCCGTTCCAGGGCCGGTCGCCCGTGTACCTCGGCGACGACCTCACGGATGAGCACGCCTTCGCGGTCGTGAACGCACGGGGCGGCATGTCGGTGCGCGTTGGTGCAAGAACACCGTCACAAGCGGCGTTCACATTGTCTAGCCCGGCGGATGTCCATGCTTGGCTGGATAAAGTGAAATCCACTTTGACATACGGAGCCGCAAGCAGACGATGAGCCGACTGGTCGTCATTTCGAACCGCGTGGCGCTGCCCAAGCAGACGCAAACCGGCGGCCTCGCTTCAGCCATGAACGCGGCGCTGCAGGAGATGGGGGGGTTGTGGTTCGGCTGGAGCGGGAATATCGCGGCCGAGACCGGCAAGGAGCTGCACGAGGTGGAAGAAGGCAACATCGCCTACGCCACCATCGATATGTCCAAGGCCGACCACGACGATTACTACAGTGGATTCGCCAACCGCGCGCTCTGGCCGCTGTTCCATTACCGCGGCGACCTCGTGGATTACCGCCGCGACCACCTGGACGGCTACCTCCGGGTGAACCGCATCTTCGCGAAGCGCGTGGCGAAGCTGCTGAAAAAGGACGATATCGTCTGGGTGCACGATTACCACCTGATCCCGCTCGCCGCGATGCTGCGCGAGCTGGGCGTGGAAAATCGCATCGGCTTCTTCCTGCACACCCCACTGCCGGCCGCGGGCCTGCTCATTACCCTGCCCCGCCACCGGGAGCTGTTGGAATCGCTGGCGTCCTACGACCTGGTCGGCCTGCACACGCAGCGCGACCTGCGTGCGCTGGAGGACTATTTCCTCCATGAGTTGGGCGCCGCCATGCGCACCGGTGGTCGCATCCGCGCGGCCAACGGGCGGATCTTCCGCGCCGGCGTGTTCCCGATCAGCATCGATACGGCCGAGGCGGTGGAGCTCGCCCACCGCGCGGAAGACAGTGGCGCGGTGTCCAAGCTGAAAGCCTCCATCGACGACCGCGCGCTGATCATCGGCGTGGACCGTCTCGACTATTCCAAGGGCCTGCCGGAGCGCTTCGAGGGCTTCGCGCGCCTGCTTCGCGATCACAAGGACATGCGCGGGCGGGTTTCACTGCTGCAGATCGCCCCGCCCTCGCGTTCGGACGTGCCGGAATATCGCTCACTCCGCCGCGAGCTCGAGCGCAGTGCGGGCCATATCAACGGCCAGTACGCCGAGCCGGACTGGGCGCCGATCCGCTACGTGAACAAATCCTTCGGCCACAAGGTGCTGGCGGGCTATTTCCGCGTCGCGAAGGTCGGCCTGGTGACCCCGCTCCGCGACGGCATGAACCTGGTCGCCAAGGAATACGTGGCGTGCCAGGACCCGCAGGACCCGGGCGTGCTGGTGCTATCGCGCTTTGCCGGCGCGGCGCAGGAGCTGGACGCGGCGCTGCTGGTGAACCCGTCGGACCTGGACGAGGTCTCCGAGGCGCTGAAGCGGGCGCTGGAGATGCCCCTGAAGGAACGGCGGATGCGCTGGCAATCCATGATGGACGTGCTCGAGCGCAACGACATCACCCACTGGCGGAACCTGTTCCTCCACGCGCTGATGGAGCCGCCGAGGGTGAAGCCGGAGATTTACGTGCCCTCGCCGATGACGGCGCCCTGATACAGGGCCCCGCCCTTTCGCGGGGCGATCGCTCGCAAGCTCGCTCCCACAAGGGCATCAGCCCTTAGCGTCGTATTCCGCGAGGTTGTGGGAGCGCGCTTGCGCGCGATGCCTGCGAAGCGCGGGCGCAGTTACCTGGTCCAGATCAGACTGGCAAACCGTCCGCTCTGCGCCCCATCCCGCCGGTAGGAATACAGCCGGTGGTCGGTGAACGTGTCGAAGCCACCGCCGCTGACCCGGGTGACCCCGGCGGCCGCCAGGCGGCGCCGGGCCAGGACGTACAGGTCGCAGAGCCAATGGCCGGGCCGCGTGGCGGTGAAGGCTTCAGCCGCTCCTGCGTCATGGCTGACAAACGCCTCGCGAACCTCATCGCCCACTTCATACGACCCGCCACCGATGGCGGGCCCCAGCCAGGCCTGGACGCCTTCGGCGCCCATGGCCTTCACCGTGTTCTCCAGCACGCCGGCCGCCAACCCACGCCAGCCGGCATGGGCCGCTCCAATGGTCTGCCCATCGGCCGAGACGAACAGCACCGGCAGGCAATCGGCGGTGAGGATAGCCAGCACCTGGCCCGGACCGCGGGCCACGGCGGCATCCGCCACCGGCTCCTCACCTTCGGCCGCGACCCCTTCCGCCACATCGGTGCCGTGCACCTGGCGCAGCCACAGCGGCTCCGCCGGCAGGCCCAGGGCCGTCACCACCGAGGCACGGTTGGCGGCCACGGCGACGAGGTCATCCCCCGAGCGCAGGCCCAGGTTCAGGCGGCCATAGGGCCCGGCAGACACGCCGGGGCCCTGCCGGGTCGATACCGCGGCCCCGATGCCGTCCGGCGCGGCCCAGTCCGGGCGGATCCAGGCGTCATCCATCCCGCTCAGTCCTCGATCGGGTTGATCGCCGTATCGGCACGCAGGGCCTCGATCAGGGCATCCTGGTCCGGCGGGCGCGGCGATTCGAAGGCGAGGTATTCACCCGTGATCGGGTGCTCGAACGCCAGCTTCTCGGCGTGCAGGGCCTGGCGACGGAAGCCGCGCAGCGCATCGATCAGCTCCTGGCTGGCGCCGCGCGGCAGGCGCAGGCCGTTGCCATAAAGCTGGTCGCCGACCAGCGGATGGCCGATATGGGCCATGTGCACGCGGATCTGGTGGGTGCGGCCCGTCTCGAGCTGGCACTGCAGCACGCTATGGGCGCGGAAGCGCTCGCGGACACGGTAATGCGTGATCGCGGCCTTGCCACCCTGTTCCTCGTCGCGGATGCCCTGCTTCAGCCGGTCATGCTGGTGGCGGCCAATGGCCTCGTCCACCGTGCCGCCGGCCACCATGGTGCCCAGCACCACGGCCTCGTACTGGCGGTGCACGTCGTGCCGGGAAAGCATGGCCACCAGCGCCGTCTGGGCGGCGATGGTCTTGGCCACGACCATCAGGCCCGAGGTGTCCTTGTCCAGGCGGTGGACGATGCCGGCGCGGGGCAGCTGGGCCAGCGCGGGCAGCCTGTGCAGCAGCGCGTTGAGCATCGTCCCAGCCGGATTCCCGGCGCCAGGGTGCACCACCAGGCCCACCGGCTTGTCGATCACCATGAGGTCGTCGTCTTCATAGACGACGTTCAGGGCGATGTCCTCGGGCTGGGCATCGCCCACCTCGACGGCCAGCTCGGCCTCCAGGACCACCGTCTCGCCACCCTTCAGCAGGGTGCGCGGCGCCGCGGGGGCCCCGTCCAGCAACACCTTGCCCTCCTTGACCCACGCCGTGAGGCGGGATCGGGAGTAATCGGGGACCATCTCGGCCAAAGACTGGTCGAAGCGCCGTCCTGCGGCCGTCAGCGGCACAGTGGCCTCGTGTCGTAACGTCGTCATACCGCTCCGCCCGGCCGGGGGCCGGTTTCAGCTATCATGCCCATTCGCTCAAGCATCCGAACTCTCTCAATGCGTGCAACCAAGATCACCATTCTGCTCGTCCTCGTCATGTCGATGAGCGCCTGCTCGATGTTCCGCAGCAAGAAGGAGACGATCGACACCATGCCGATCGACCGCCTCTACGCGAACGCACACGACTCGCTGGAGCATGCCGACTATGCCGCGGCGGAGAAGGCCTACCAGCGCCTTATCGCGCGCTTCCCGTCCGGCGATATCAACGAACAGAGCCAGATCGAGCTGGCCTACGCGCAGTACAAGGACAACAAGCCGGATGACGCGTACTCGACGATCAACCGCTTCATCAAGACGTTTCCGACCCACAAGCATGCAGATTATGCCTATTACCTGCGCGGTCTGATCAATTTTGATCGCACTGGCGGCTTCCTGGAGCGTTATTTCCAGAAGGGCGACAACACCGGGGCCACCCGCCGCGACCAGGGTTTCAACCTGACGGCGTTCGACGATTTCAGCCAGCTGACCCGTCGTTACCCGAACAGCGCCTACGCCACGGATGCCCGCCAGCGCATGATTTACCTGCGTAACCAGCTGGCCCGCTTCGAAATCAACGTGGCCGAGTACTACCTGCGGACCAAGTCGTACATCGCCTCGGCCGACCGCGCCCAGTACGTGGTCGAGCACTACCAGCAGTCGCCGGAAACGGCCGATGCCCTGGCGATCCTGACCCGCAGCTACCTGGCCCTGGACCGCAAGCCGCTGGCCGACCAGTCCCGCTCGGTGCTGGCCCTGAACTACCCGGACCACCCGTACCTCACGGACCCGAACTGGCCGCACCACCCGTCGATCTGGCGCAAGGCCATCCCGTTCTCGGGACACCACTAAAAGAAAAAGCCGGCGCAAGCCGGCTTTTTTTTGCCTGCGCCAGGGTAGAGGCAATTGTGGGAGCGGGGGGGGGGGGGGGGGGGGGGGGGGGGGGGGGCCCACCCCGCCCCCCCCGCCGTTTTTTTTTGGCCGCCGCGGGGGAGGCGGTATGGTGGGGCCGCGGGGGGGGGCGGGTGGGGGCGGGCGGCCCCCCCCGGCGCCCCCCCCCCCGCTCCCACGAGGGCTGGGTTGGGGTTTAGCGCCAGCCTGAGGTGATGGGGTAGCGGCGTTCGCGGCCGAAGGCCTTGGTCGTGACGCGGGGGCCGGGGGCGGCCTGGCGGCGCTTGAACTCGTTGATGTAGACGAGGCGGATGACCCGGCGGACCGTGGCGTCGTCGTAGCCGGCGGCGATGATGTCTTCCGCGGAAGCCTCGCCCTCGATGAAGTGCTGGAGGATCGCGTCCAACTCATCGTACGGCGGCAGCGAATCCTGGTCGGTCTGGTCGTGGCGCAGCTCGGCCGAGGGCGGGCGCTCGATCACGGCTTCGGGGATGCCGCCATCGATCGCCGCGCGGTAGCGCGAGAGGTTGTACACCACCGTCTTGTAGACATCCTTGAGCGGCGCGTACGCACCGCACATGTCGCCGTACAGCGTGGCGTAGCCCACCGCCATTTCGCTCTTGTTGCCGGTGGAAAGCAGCAGCCGGCCGAACTTGTTCGACATGGCCATGAGCAGCACGCCGCGCGTGCGCGACTGCAGGTTTTCTTCCGTGATATCCGGCTTGCGGTCACCGAAGACCGGGGCAAGCGCGCCGGTCAGGGAATCGTAAATACCCTCGATCGGGACGATGTGGTATTCGACGCCGAGGTGCTCCGCCTGGGCCTTCGCCTCGCGCAGCGAAAGATCCGACGTGTACTTGGTCGGCATCATCACCGCCGTGACCTTGTCCTTGCCCAGCGCATCGACCGCCATGACCAGGGTCAGGGCCGAGTCGATACCACCGGAAAGGCCCAGCAGCACGCCTTCGAAGTGGTTCTTGCCCACGTAATCGCGGATGCCGCGGACGATGCCGTCGTACATCACGGCCTCGGCACTGCGGGTATCCGGCGCGGGCCAGTCGAGGGCCTTCAGTTGCTTCGTCGCGCTGTCGTATTCCACGCCCAGCAGCAGGTCTTCGAAGAACGGGGCGCGGGCGGCGATGCTGCCATCCGGCTGGACCAGCAGCGAGTGGCCGTCGAACAACAGGTCATCCTGGCCACCGACGAGGTTCACATAGGCGATGGCAACACCGTTTTCCGTCGCGCGCTGCTGGAGCAGCGCCTCGCGGGTGGCGGCCTGGCGCTGGTCGTAGGGCGAGGCATTGATCACGAGGATCAGCTCCGCTCCGGCGTCCGCCGCGTGCGCCGCCGGCTCGGCTTCCCAGATGTCCTCGCACACCAGCATGCCGACGCGGACGCCTTCGATGTTGAAGACGTGGGTCTGCTCACCCGCGCGGAAATAGCGTTTCTCGTCGAACACCGTGTAATTGGGCAGCGCCTGCTTGTGGTAGGTCCATTCGACCTTGCCGTCGCGGATCAGCGAGGCGGCGTTGTAGACCTCGCCCTGGCTATCCGGGTAGCCCACGATCGCGGCGATGCCCTTCAGGTCGGGCGCCAACGCCTCGAGCTCACGGCCGCAGGCCTGGAGGAAGCTCGGCCGCTGGAGCAGGTCTTCCGGCGGGTAGCCGGAGAGGGTCAGCTCGGGGAATGCGATGAGCTTGGCCCCGAGGCGGTCGCGCGCCTCGGCGGCAAGGGCCCGTACCCGGCGCGCGTTGTCGGCGGTCGCGCCGACGGGGAAATCGTGCTGGGCCAGGGCGAAGCGAAAGGTGGACATGGGGGATCCGTGGAATCGCGGGGATCGCCCATGATACCGCGTCAGGTCGCCATACCCTCGTAGGAGCCCACCCGGTGGGCGACCCCTTTCGCCGGAGAGCTACAGGGCCGGTGGCGTTGTGGCGAAAGATTTCGCCCACCGGGT
>NZ_JBQCFT010000246.1:0-19236 GCF_051958795.1 Luteibacter sp.
GCCAGAAGCCGATGTAAGCGTCCGAGCGGCTTTCACGCTCATCCACGAACACGCTGTGGTGTTTGCCCTGGATCTCGTCGAGGCGGTAGCCCACGGTTTTCAGGAAGGCCGGGTTGGCGGTCAGGATCATCCCGTCCAGCGAAAACTCGACGATGCCCTGGGTTTCGTCGGCCTGCTGCTGGCGCTGGCCAAGGTCAGCCGTCCGCGCACGTTCGGCCGTGATGTCCGCGCCGTACAGCGAAACGGACTCCAGCCGGTTGCCGCGGCCCATGCGCGGGACGTAGACACCCCGCAGCCAGCCTTCCCTGCCCGGGCCCTTCACGCGGACGGTATCGGCGACTTCCTCGCCACGGGCCAGCGCGCGCCACAGGTGCTCGGCATCGTCCACGGCGAACACCGCCTGGAACGACTGGCCGACGATCTGGTCGCCCGTGGCGCCCAGGAGGGAGAGGAATGCCTTGTTGGCGCTGCGTACCGTGCCGTCGGCCGCCAGCTCGGCCATCGCAAAGCCGCGGCCCAGTGCGTCCAGGGTCGATCGCGCCCGGCGGGCATCACGCCCACCCCAGAAACCCATGCCCATCGACGCGCCCTGCCTTTCATCTGATTCGAACAGGTTTATCGGCCAGGCCACGGCTGGGCTTTAGTCCGGGCGAAACCTGCGTCACGCCTTTTTCGTCACGCCCCGGCTAAACTTGCCGCACGCAACCATCCGGTAGTCAGGGGATCCACGCCGTGCAGGCACGCAATTTCGAAGTATCCGTCGTCCAGCCGAACGGCAAGGCCGCCGTCGAGATCACGTTCAACGAAAAGGTGCTGGGCCTGTCGGGCGACACACTGTGGCTGTCGCTGGAAGATTCCGCCAGTGTGGAAGACGCGGAAGCCCTGCGCGCCCTGCTCGAGCGCGTCGGCCACCGCCTTACCGTCACGAACGTCCGCTGATCAGCGGGCGCCGCGCACCCGCGGCCCGGTGCTTTCACCGACCGCCACCTGCAGCGGCACGACGCGCGCGGCCATGACATGGTTCACCCCATGCACCTTGCCGCAGCCAAGGCAAGGCCGCACCCGGCCAAGGCCACCCCGGCAGGTACGCGCCGGCGCCAGCAGGCACCCGCAGACATAGCAGGATGCGAGCGCGCCGCGCTCCCATAGCCGCACACGCAGGATCTGGACGGTCGTCAACGCGACGCCGATAAACAGACCCGCCGCCAATGCCCAGCGCGGCAGGTGCGAATACAGCGAAAGATTGCCCAGCTCACCCGGGAATTCCTGGACAGCCCGCGCGGCGGCGGCCACCGCGGCGCCCGTGCCCAGCGCCATCAGGCCCGGCATGAACATGCGCAGATACATGCGTCCGACGTAAGACATGGCTGCTTCCCTCCCCTGGCCGGCGCACCCGGCAACGGAAAGGTTGTCGGGATGTGGGTCTACCCGCCGTGAACAACCGGCGGGTAAGCGTTTTCAGAAGGTCATGTTGAGCGAGAGCCGGCCGCCATGGTCGGACGCCTTGCCTGCGAACTGGCCGGTGTAGCTGGCGTCCAGGCGCAGGGCGGGCGTCAGCCGCACGACGAGACCCGCGTCCAGGATGCCCGCGTTCCGGGCCAGCGGCGCGCCGGTGCTCGTAAAGCCGGCGCCACCCTCGGCGAAGCGCAGCCGGGCCTGCGGAGCGACATCCCCCCACGCGCGCTGCCACGCGAGGGTGGCCTGCAAGCCGAAGCGCGCTTCGCGGTCCAGCGCCGTGCCGATGTGCACGCCGGCACGGCCGGTGGTGACGTGGGCGTTGTTGTCTTCCACGACCAGTGCGCCCGTGCCGCCGCGTTCCGTGGCGCTATCCCCGCTCCAGCGGACCACGGCCGCCTGGATGAAGGGCTCCATTCTCCACGCGCCTGCCCGGCCCAGGCCGCAGCCCAGTTCGGCGAAGCCCTGCGTCGTATCCGCATCGCGGCTCGCATAGGCACGCGCCGTGTCCGCGCCGATCGTGACGTCACGCCGCGTGTCGATCGAGTGGTGCGCGCGGATTACGCCGCCCGAGAGATGCAGCGCCTTCGAGGCGATATCACCGTAAAGGCCGAACTGGTTGCCTTTCACGTCCGCGCTGCCACCCGACGCACGCTCATGGATGTTCTGCTTAACGTGGCCAAGCAACGCACCGATGCGGCCACCTTCGCCCACGGCCAGGTCGGCGCCCAGCAACACACCGCTGTCACTGCTATCCACCTTAGCGGCATCGGCGTTGCCGTCGTAGTCGGCATCACGCCCGATCACGCTGAACCAGGTCGACACGCGACCGTCGTCGGCGCGCTGGCCACCCGGGAGGTCGGCGTCACCGAGGTGGCGGGTGACCGCATCGCGGACCTGGCGCTGGCTATCGAGGACAGCGCCCTGGGTGCTGGCGTGCAAGGTGCCGGCGAGCGAGGTGAACGCCGCACGCGCGGACGGAGCATCGAGCGCGATGAGGCGATCGTACACCCCGTGGCCCGTGCCCAGCGCGCCAGCGGCCACGGCGACCGCGCGTTGGTTCGGTGTCACCGCCGCATCTTCGAGCGCAGCGGCGTTGCGCTGCAGGATCAGGCTGATGTTGCCGCTCTCGCTGTACGCGATGAGGGTGTTGAGGAAGGCGAAGTTGCTGTTGATCGGGCCGAAGGTGCCGGTGATGCCGCCGGCGGCAGTCACGACGTTGTACTTCTGGTCGGCGACCCATTGCCCGAGCGACGCATCGATCACGAGACGCGCGCCCTGCTCCACCGTGACATGGCCGTTGACGGCAAGCGTACCGACGTCACCCGGACTGCCTGTGATCATCAGGGTGCTGTCGCTGGCAAAGTCCACGTTCCCGCCCACGCGCAGCATGCGCGGCGTGGTGACTGACGCTTCGTATCCCGGCACCACGGTGCCGTGCGTGACGACGTTGCCACGGACCGCGCCGTAACCGCCGAGGACGGCGCCGTGGGCAACGCTGACGTTGCCGCCCAGCTCAGCCGCGTTACTGACTTCGATGCCCAGCACCAGGGCACCTGCGTCGACGCGCGTTGTACCAGTGAAGGCCTGGGGATAGCCGCCCATCACCAGGGTACCCGCGCCCTGCTTTACGATCAGCCCGTCGCCCGTCAGTTCCGAGGCATTCGCGCCATCCCACGCCTGGTCATACACCAGCGTCCCGTGCACGTTGATCTTCGGCACGCGCAGCGCATCGGCGTCGCCGCGCAGTGTTCCCTCCTGCACGTCGATGACGCCGCTGTACGTGCTGTACCCGGTGGTCACGAGGGTGCCCGCGCCGAGTTTCACGAAGGTGCCCTGGCCATAGATCGCACGGGACACGGTAAAGGTGTTGCCGGCATCGGCGACGTCGATAGCCCCCCAACCGCTTCGCTCGATACCGAACCGGTGTCCGGTGCGCTGGTAGTCGGTGCCGAGGACGCGGAAGGCGCCGCTGGTGAAGGTGATATCGCCACGACCAAGGGCATCATCCGCTGCGACCGCAAGGGTGCCGCCAGAGATCGTCGTGCCTCCGGTCCAGGTGTTCTTGCCCGTGAGCACCAGGGTGCCGGGGTCGGTCTTCACGAGGCCGCCCGTGCCGGTAAGCGTGTTGGCGATCGTGGCGGTCATACCTTCGGAGCCCTGCCCGTCGCCCACGCGGATGACCGGCGACGATGCGCCCTTCGCAAGTTCGATGGGTGCACCATCCAGGCGGTAACCGTCGCTCGCGAACTGCATGCCGAGCACGGACAGCGCCCCCTGGCTGGCGTCCGCGTGCACCTGGCCCGCTGCACCGGCAAACACGGCGAAACCCGGCCGCGGCGTCATCGGGCCGGTCAACGAGCCGTCGGCGTTCGCCCAGTTCGCGCTCGTCGCCGACCACACGCCGCTTCCACCGCCCCGGTTCACGCCGTCCGCCCTGCCGTTGGCATTCCACAACGACAACGCGACACCCGCGGTGTTGAGCAAGTCGATCCGCTTGTTCGATGCGTCGCGAATCAACGTCAGGTAACGGGTGTCAACGCCCGATCCAAGCTGCAGGCCACGCCCCGTTTCAATCAGCGTGCCGTAGTCGAGCACGTGGTAGAAGCCAGGGGTCAACGCGCCCGCTGCGCGAACATCAAGCGAAACGTCGCCATCGAACTGCGCCAGCCCGCGCACGGACACGCTGTCACTGTCGCCATACGTGGCGAGATTGGGGCCGGGCGCGCCCATGTCGAAGTCGATGTGGCTCCCATCCGCCATCTTGAGGATCTCGAGCGACATCTTGCCGATGCCGTCGCCGGGAGAAAGATGGCCACCGGCATTCACCTGCGCGAATGTGAGGGTCGCGTTGCCAGCCAGGGTCGCGCCGCTACCCACGGTCGCGATGCTGTCGCGCGCCACCATCTGCCGGTGCGCGCTATCGCCCAGCATGAGCGTGCCCGCGTTAACGTCGATGTCGGATATAAAGTTGATGTCGCCGTTGAGCACCACGCTGATCGGCGTGGCCAGCACGAGGTTTGCCGCCGTGCTGAGCCCGCTGATCGGCCGGTCGTACTGGAAGCCGCTGGATCGCTCGATGACGAATTTGCCATCCAGCGAAAGGTCACCGGTCCAGCTGCCGGTGTCCGTCAGCGTCACGTTGCCCACCTGGAGCATCGGGGCGTCGACGACACCTTCCATCCGTACGGGGGCCTGTGAGTAGCCACTGCCGAGTAGTGCCTTCGTCGATGCCGTCACGTCGCCGACGTGCAGTCCCGCTCCGGAAAGGGCCACCGTGCCGCCGCGTGCCGTGACGCGGCCGACGTTCGCTCCGTCCGCACCGAAGTACACCGCCCCGCTGCCCGCATCGAGATCCACGGCGCCACCCACCCGCAGGGGTGTCAGGGTCGACGAGTTCGTCGTGATCGTGCCGTTGCTACGTACGACGAGATCACCCGCGACGTTGACGTCGTAACCCAGGCCGAGGCTCCCACCAGAGACGAGTGTCGCGTCACCCGTGGCTGCCAGGCGGTCGACCGTGACGGCCTTGGTGGAAGTCGCCTTGATATCGTGTCCGGAGAGCCATAGCGAGCTGAACGCGTTGCGGGCATCGCTGGCATCGATGTCGTGGCCCTGCGCATCCAGAACAGTCCCCTGTCCAACCTGAACGTTTCGCAGCACGATATCCGCGGCATTGCTGAGCTGGAACGTTTCGTTCGCGCGAAAACCGTCGACCACGCCGATCTGGTTGGCCTTGTTAAGCAGCGTGGCACCGTAATTTGCCGATCCGGTAAGGAGCGCGGTGTACCAGCCGCCCGCGCCGTCATGGTCATCCTGGTGGATCGACGCACCATCGTTGATCTGGATCGCCGCCGCATGGATGTCGCCCGACATCAACGAGCCGACGGCATCAATGACCAGGCGCCCGGGCGTCGTGATCGTGCCACCCGTGGTGATCGACTGCGTGGCGGACACCGTGATGTCGCCCTGCGCCGAAAGGGACTTCCGATAGCCAAGGTTGACGTACTGGCCCGCCAGGGTGATCGCACCGGGCGCGACGAGATTGTCGTTGAGGTTGACCTGCTGCGCCCGGAGCTCGATATCGCCGCCCGCATTCGCCAGGGAGGCGGTCTTCACCTGTGAGAAGCCTGTCGTGGGCGCCGTGCCGCCGCCGAGCGCAGGCGTGATGGCGTTAACCACGGTGAGGCCGCGGGTCGATTCAATATGCAGCGTGCCGCGTTGGGCGGGATCGTCCGCACCAACGTCGATGGCGCCATCGATTTCCAGGTAATCCGCCTTGAACCACGCATCGCCGGCGTGCGCGGCAGCGATCCCGTGGAGATCGACCTGGCCGCTCACGCCCAGGGCGCTGCCGCCGAGCAGGCGCAGTGTCCCCGCCGGGGCCGAGTAGGTGCCGCCAAGCAGGATCCCTTGCGCGTTCTCCAGCGTGACATCGCCGCTGCCCTGCCAGCTCCCCTGGAGCTGCGACGCCTGGCCGCTTCGGTCGTGGTGGATGCTCGTGGCACCACCCGGCAGCTGGAATACGACGGTGCCGCCTGGGCCAATAGCGAAGGAGGTCCAGTCCACCTCGGCCGCGGCGTCGGTCTGTTGCATCGTCAGGGTATCGCCTACCACCTGGAAGGTGGGGTTGCCGATCGTGGCGTTGGGCCCGGTGGGTAACGCGACGGCGGCGAGAGAAGTACCAGGGAGTGCAATGGCCATCGCGATGGCGGCAGCAAGCGCCTGGCGCACGCAGGTGCGCGCGTACGTACGAGTCATCCGGATTGTCCCCTGCCCGTCTCCCTGGGGCGGGGGCTATCCTCGCCCTCCCTGACGGATCAGGAAGGACAATACAGGAACGCCGCAAGTTCTTGCCATGTGCGCTGCATCATGGCTGGGGGACTCGTGGGGGGGGGGGGGGGGGGGGGGGGGGGGGGGGGGGGGGGGGCGGGGGGGGCGCGGGGGCCGCCCCCCCCCCCCCCCCCCCCCCCCCCCCCCCTCCCACAGGGGTGGCTAGGCTTTGGCGGGTGCGCCGTAGCTCGGCGGGCGGTCTTCCGGGGCCTTGCCGAAGGCTTCGTTCGGCTGGGCGCCCATGGTGAACACCAGGGTGCCGCCCGAGACGAGGTCCTTGTGGCTGATCCAGCTCTTCGTCCACGGCTGGCCGTTCCAGGTCACCGACTGGATGTACGGCTTGCCGTCACCGTTGCCCGTGGTCTCGATGGTCAGCACCTTGCCGCCACCGACCTGCACCTGGGCACGGTCGAGGATCGGGCTGCCGAACACGTAGTTCGTGCTGATCGGATCCACGGCGTACAGGCCCATGGCGCTCATGATGTACCACGCGCTCATCTGGCCGCAGTCTTCGTTGCCCGGCAGGCCATCCGGCTCCGGCAGGTACATCGTGTCGAGCATCAGGCGGACCTTCTCGGCCGTCTTGTGATGCGAGCCGGTGTACGCGTACAGGTACGGCATGTGGTGGCACGGCTCGTTGCCGAACGCGCACTGGCCGACCATGCCGGCGATATCCGGCGGGGCATTGTTCGGCAGCTTCGGGTCGGCGTTGAAGAACGCATCAAGCTTCTTCTCGAAGCCATCGCGGCCGCCGAACAGGTCCATGTAGTTGTACAGGTCGTGCTGGTTCAGGAACGTGGCCTGCCAGGCGTTGGACTCGGTGAAGTCACGCCACTTGTTCGAATGGCCGATCTGGATCGGATCGAACGGCTGCAGCCACTGGCCGTCATCGCCCTTCGGGCGCATGAACTGCATGTCCTTGTCGAACACGTTGCGGTAGTTCTGCGAACGCGCGCGCAAGGCCTTCGCCTCGTCGGCATGGCCAAGGTGCTCGGCCATGCTCGCCATCGCCCAGTCATCGTAGGCGTATTCGAGGGTCTTGCTGACCGCCTCGCCTTCCTTGTCGCTGGGGATGTAACCCTTGGCGCGGTAGTACGGCAGGCCGAAATAGTCATCCTGCATGGCGCGACGACGGAACACCGGCCAGCCCTTCTGGTAATCGATGCCCGTGAAGCCCTTGGCCTGGGCCTCGGCGACGACGACAGCGGAGTGATAGCCGATCATGCAGACCGTCTCGATACCCTGCAGCGGCCACACCGGCGCACCACTCGGGCTTTCGACGGCCAGGCGGACGATGCCGTCGACGAGGTCGGGCACGCGATCCGGCTGGTACAGCGTGTACAGCGGGTGCGCCGCACGGTACGTATCCCACAGCGAGTACGTGCTGTAGTTGTGGCGGCCTTCGGGGAGGTTGTGCACCGCCTTGTCCATGCCACGGTAACGGCCATCGATATCGCTGAAGACCGTCGGGGCGAGCATCGTGTGGTACAGCGAGCTGTAGAACGTGCGCTTGATCTTGTCGGAGCTGCTGTCGATCTGGATCTTCGACAGCTCGGTGTTCCACTCGGCCTCGGCGGCAGCGCGGATACCGTCGAAATCCCATGCGGGCATTTCGCCATCGAGGTTGCGCATGGCGCCATCGATGTCGACGCCGGAGATGCCGACCTTCACCAGCAGCGGTTCGCTATTGGCCTTGTCCAGGTACAGCGCCGCCTTGAGGTTGTTGCCCTTGGCATCGGCCGTGCCCTTCGGCAGGGCCTTGTCATCGGCGTACAGCGTGATCGACGACGCCGGGCGCGAGAGCTTCATGGCGAAGTAGATGACGCGGCCCGAGGCCCATTGCCACACGCGGCGGCCACCGACGATGGTGTCGTTGCCGACGATGCGGATCTCGGCGTCGGTGACGCGGCAGTTTTCCTTCGGGCTATCGGAGTAGCCGTGCGCCAGGTCGAGCAGCACGTGCGCATCGCCGGCCTTGTTGAAGGTGTAGCGGTGCATGCCGGCGCGCAGGGTCGCGGTGAGCTCGGCCAGGATATCGTGCTCGGTCAGCCGCGCGGTGTAGTAGCCCGGGTGCGCCTGCTCGCCCGTGTAGTGCGACCGATAGCCCTTGATCCCGGTCTTGTAGCCCTTCGGCGCCTTGTCCGGGCTGATCTTCTGCGCATCGAAACGCGACACGTAGTTCACGCCATCGAAATCGCGGTCGCCCGGCTGCAGCAGCACGGGGCCCATGCTGGGCATGACCAGGAAATCGAGCATGTCGGCGGCGCCGGTGCCCGAAAGGTGCGTGTGCGAGAAGCCCATGATCGAGCCATCGCCCTGGTGGTAGCCGGACGAGCCGTCCCACTGGGCGTTGTACGTATCAGGGCTGAGCTGGACCATGCCGAACGGCCGCGTCGCACCCGGGTAGGTGTGACCGTGGCCGCCGGTACCGACAAAAACGTCGACGTAGCGCAGGACGCCATCCAGGGTGGTGCCGCCACCCGTGGCTGGCGCTTCAAGACCGTGCTTGACGCCCGCGGCCATCGCGGAGAGGGTGCCGAGCTGGCCAACTGCCGTTGCGGCGGCCATGCCCTGCAGGAAACGTCGACGTGTAACCATGGAAAACTCCGGCTGGCGAAGGGGTTCTTAGACCCGACGCAGTGAATCAGGATTTTTGTCTGCGAGGTGCACGACCAGCTCGCCGAACAAGGTGTTGGCCCAGGCGAACCACGAACGGGTGAAGTTCTTCGGATCGTCCTGGTCGAATGCTTCATGCATGAAGCCCGTGCCACCGTGGGTCGTCTTCAACATGTGGAGGCAGGCGCGCTGCTCCGCGACGTCCGTGGTGGTGAACGCCTTCATCATGATCGACATGGGCCAGATGTAGCGCAGGCCTTCATGCGGGCCACCGATGCCCTCGCCCGCCGTGCCCTTGAAGAAGTACGGATTCTTGTCGCTCCACACCAGTTCGCGCGTGCGGGCGTAACGCTTGTCGTAACCGACGGTCTCGAGGTACGGCAGCGCGAGCAGGCTGGGGACGTTCGCATCGTCCATGAACAACTGGTTGCCGTAACCATCGACTTCGTACGCCCAGTACTCGTCCTGGCCGTTGCGGATCACGCCGTACTGCTCGACCGCGGCAGCCACCTCGTCCGCGAATGCGTTGCACTCGGCGGCGAAGCCCTGGTCACCGTAGAAGGTGGCATGCATCTGTGCGAGGCGGCGCAGCGTGACCACGGCGAACAGGTTGCCGGGGATGTTGAACGGCAGCGTGGTCGCGTCGTCCGACGGGCGGAACTCCTGCACGATCATGCCGACCGGCTTCGCCGGCGGGCCGAAGCCGTGGAGGATCTGGCTATCGGTCGGGTTCAGCGCCGGGCGCTGGAAGTGGTACGGGCCCAGGTTCTCCTTGCGCTGCTGCTCGCGGAAGGTCTTCACGATCAGCTTCGTCGCCGCGCGCCAGCTGTCGTCGAACGGCTCGCGGTCGCCCGTGGCCTGCCAGTAGCCGTGTGCCAGGCGCACCGGGTAGCACAGGGAATCGATTTCCCACTTGCGCTCGGCCACGCCGGGCTTCATGTCGGTCTGGTCCTGCTGCGACCAGTCCATGTTGCTCTTGGCCTTCGGGTCGGGCATGAAGGCGTTGGCGTACGGGTCGATCGTGATGCAGCGGGTCTGGCGACGGATCAGGCCGCGGAACAGCTTGCGCAGGGCCTCGTCCTTCGCCACCAGCGGCAGGTACGGCCACACCTGGGCCGACGAATCGCGCAGCCACATGGCGTCGATGTCACCCGTCAGTACGAAGGTATCTTCGTAGCCATCGAGCTTGCCGACTTCCACCGTCGTATCCAGCGTGTTCGGGAAGCAGTTCTCGAACAGCCACGCCAGCTCCGGATCGGCGATCTTCTTCTTCGTCGAAACGATCAGCTTTTCCACCGCCTCGCTGGTGAACTTGCGCTTGCCCACGGGTGGGCGCTTGCTCTCGAAGCGTTTGGCCGCGAACGCGGCGCTGCTAACGCCTCCGGCCAGCGCGATGCCAGGTGCCAGGGACAGCCACTTGATAAGGTTGCGGCGGCTCGGGTTCACGGGTGGGTCTCCTTCAGGGCGTCGACGAGCGACATGGCCGTCACAGCATGACGGAGCGTAGCGACATCCACCTTACCAGCCACGACCACGTCGCGGCTCTCGCCCGGCATCAGATCAAACGCGTTATCGGCGAGGCGCACATCGAGGTCGCCGGTGTCGATCCACACCGCACGGGCAAGGCGCTTCGCGGTCACGGTGATCACCGCGCCATCGGCAGTCTCGCGAACGCTGGTGGTCAGCTCGGGCCTGGCCGGCAGGGAAAGATCCTTGGCCAGCCCGAAGTACAGCGGGTGATGGGCGACGACGTTGCCACCTTCCAGCAGGTCGAAGGCGACCACCGTCTTCTTCGGGTCCGCACCCTTCAGCAGGGCGGCGTCGTCGGCCTTGAGCACGGAGGTGCTGGTCAGCGCGCCCGCCTTCACCGGCTGGCTGGTTTCACGCAGCAGCTTGCCGTCCATCGCATACACACGGGTGCGCAGCGTGGCATCGAAATCCTTCACGCGATCGGACACCGCGAAGACCTCGGTGTGGCCATCGCGACGGATCGGAACCACGTCCACCGGCGCATAGAAGCGCTTCGCGTGGAACTGCAGGGCCTTCCAGCGGTTGAAGTAATCGACGCTGGCCCAGGACGCGCCCGGCCACACATCGTTGAGCTGCCAGTAGAGCGTACCCATGCTGCGCGGGCGCGAGCTGCGCAGGTGTTCGGCCGCCAGCTCGATGCCTTCGGCCTGCATCACCTGGCTCAGGTAGACGAACGAGGGGAAATCCTTCGGCTCGCCGTAACCGGCGCGGATATACAGGAGCAGGCGCTGGTTACCGTCGCCGTTGGCGAACGTCTGGTGCGCACGCATGACCTTCGATTCCGGCTGCATATCGCCGGGCTCGGCAAAGGCCTTGATCGTGGCCATCACCGGGAACGACTGCAGGCCGTATTCCGACTGGACGCGCGGGGTGATGTCCAGGTAGTGGTCGATCGGCTCGGAGCCGGACCACACCTTCCAGTAATGCATGTCGCCATCGTTCTCGACGTTGGCGGGGCCTTCGTAGTCGGTGCTGGGCGAGCTGGCCCAGTACGGCACGTTCGGCGAGAGATCCTTCACCACGGTGCGCAGCGTCTTGCCGAACAGCTCGCGCATGCCGTCGTCGATCTTCTTCACTTCATCGGCGTTGACGAACTTGCGGAAGTCCTGGCGATCCGGCCAGTCGTCCCAGCCGGTCTGCACTTCGTTGTTGCCCGCCCACAGCACGATCGAGGGATGGTCGCGCAGGCGCGTAACCTGTTCGATCGCCTCGATGCGGGCGGTCTCGTTGAAGGCCTTGTCGTACGGGGTGATCGCGCCGCCGTACATGAAATCCTGCCAGACCATGATGCCCATGCGGTCAGCCGCGGCGTAGAAGGCATCCGGCTGGTACGTACCGCCGCCCCACATGCGCAGCATGTTCATGTTGGCGTCGCGGGCGGACTGCAGGATCGCTTCCATCTTCGCCGTGGTGACACGGGTGGGGAAGCTGTCGAACGGAATCAGGTTGGCGCCCTTGGCGAAGACGGGCACGCCGTTGACGACGAAAGCGAAGCCCCTGCCCCACTGGTCTTTCTCGCGGCGCAGCTCGACGCTGCGCAGGCCGGTGTCCTTGTCGGCCGATGCGACCGGCGCACCGTTGGCCGCAACATCGGCGTGGAAATGGTAGAGGTTGGCGTCGCCATACCCGACCGGCCACCAGCGCTGCGGGTGGGCGATCGTCACCGGCACGGCGAGATGGTTCTCGCCCTTCGCCAGGGTGACCGTGCGCGTTTCGTGGCCCTTCGTGCCATCGGGCGCGGTCCACTCGACCTTCAGGTCAGCCGGGCCGGCCTTGTCGGCGCGCACGTCGAACTGCGCCTGCAGGCTCGCGACGTCGGCATCGACATGGTCCTGGGCGACATGGAAATCGGCGAGGCGCAGGTTGTCCCACGCTTCGAGACGCACCGGCTGCCAGATGCCGGCGGTGAGATAGCGCGGACCCCAGTCCCAGCCGTACTGGTAATTGGATTTGCGCACGTAGTTGGAGGTCTGCTTGCCCTTCGGCTCATCACCGAACGCCGAATCAAACTCGCCGGGCAGCGAGTACGGCTGCTTCATCAGCCACGGCAGGAGCTTGCCCACCGGCGAGGCGAAGCGGACTTCGAGGGTGTTCTTGCCCTGCTTTAGGGCGCCCTTAGCGGGCAGGCGCCACTGGCGGAACATGTTGTCCGCGCTGAGCACCTTCTTCCCGTTGAGGCTGACGTCCGCGAAGGTATCGAGGCCGTCGAAAACCAGTTCGACATGGCCCCGCGAGAGCATCGCGGCGTCCACGTCGAAATCGAGGTGGTAATCCCAGTCGGCCAGCCCGATCCACTGCAGGCTGGCTTCGTTGTCGCGCCAGAACGGGTCTTGCACCCGTCCCAGCTTGAGCAGGTCGAGCTGGACGGCACCCGGCACGGTGGCGGGCTGCCAGTCCTTCACATCGGGGTGCGCGTCGCTGCCCGCCGCGCCAGGGGCGAGGCGGAACCGCCAGCCGGCGGAGAGATCCTTCTCCACCGGCGTCGCGGCACTGGCCGCTCCCGCGGCGAGCAGGAGGGCCAGGGCCAGCGACGCGCGGCGCATCACAGCTTGAAGCCCAGGGTCACGGTGTAGGTGCGGCCGTTCTTGTAGGCGTTAAGCGGCTCGGCCGGGGTGTTGTTGTAGACGAAGTAGGTCTCGTTCAACAGGTTGGTCCCATCCAGTGATACGCGCATGTGGTCGTTGATCTGGTAACCGATCGACGCATCCAGCTCGCGGAAGATGCCCGTGATCTGCTGCGACTGCAGCTGGGCGATGGAGGTGAAGTACGACGAACGCCAGCTGTACGTCAAGCGGGCGCTCAGCGGGCCCTGCTCGTAGAACGGCGACAGGTTGAACGAGTTCTTCGAGTTGTACGGCAGCGGGAAGTCGTTGCTGGTATCGGCGTCGGAGTACGTGTAGTTCGCCAGCATGCCGAAGCCGTAACCGAAGTTCTGCTGGTAGCTCAGCGCGATGCCCTTCACCTTGGCCACGCCGGCGTTGATCGGCACCTGCATCTGGTACAGGTCATCACGCTGGTTGGTCAGGTTGTAGTGCGTCTCGGCCACGTTAGTGTTGAGGATGTAGCCCGAGATGCGACGGAAGAAGGCTTCCGCGGCAAGCACGCTGTTCTCCGAGAAGTACCACTCGGCGGAGGCGTCGTAGTTGGTCGACTTGTACGGGCCCAGGTCGGTGTTGCCACGCGAACCGGTGAGGGTACGGTCATCCAGCGCCACGTACGGGGTCATCTGCTGGTAGCGCGGACGGGCGACGGTCTTGGCGGCGGCGAAGCGCAGCGTCAGGCTGTCGGTGGCGTCGTAGGCGATGTTGAACGACGGCAGCCAGTCGTGGTACGTGCTGCGCTTGTCGACCGCGGCGTACTGGTTGTTGCCGACGAAGTTGTAGCCATCCACGGTGTCACGGGTGCGGAAGTAGCGCACGCCGATGTTGCCGCGGTAATCGTCGCCAGCGAAGTCACCCTGGATGTAGAACGCACGGTTCTGCTCGGCGACGCTGTACGTGGCCTTCGGGTCGAGCGAGACGTGGCCGTTCTTCAGGCTCTGGATGTACGCCTTCATCAGGCCCGGATCAATCGTCGTCCAGTCGCCCATGTTGCCGGCGGCGTTCAGGCCGTTGAGGAAGCCGCTGGGCGTACCGCCGTTCGCGAAGTTAGCCAGCGACAGGCCGTTGCCGTCCTGGGTCGGCAGGCTGGCCTGGTAACCGTCCTGGCCGTCGAGGTGGTTGGTCGCCTTGATGCCGACTTCGATCTGGTTCAGCGGGCCCCACTGCACGTCGTGCGCGAAGTCAGCCTGGAAGTAACGCTCGCGGTCGTAGCTCGGCGCGTAGCTGTAGCCGGCGCCGTGGGCAAGCATGGCCGAGGGGTTGTCGCCCGCGTTGTAGTTGATCTGCGGGTGCTGGCCATCGAGGTTGTAGTTGAAACCACCGAAGCCCTGGAACTGCATGTTGTAGATGCCATCCGAACCACCCGTCGAACCGGTGTAACCGATCTGCGACGACGCGGTCCAGCCATCACCGAACCAGTCGGCGCGCAGCTGGGCGACTCCAGTGTTGACGGTCGAGTCGCGCTCGTAGCCGTCGAGGTAGGTGCTGGTGTTCGCGTTGTAGCTGCCGCTGGTCGCGACGCCGTTGTTGAAGCCCAGCGCCGTGGCGTTGGCGGCCGAACCCGACCACTCGCCGTAATGGCTCTGGTTGAAGTTGTTGAACTTCTCGGTGACATACAGGCCGGTGAAGTTCAGCTCGAACGCTTCGTTCGGCTTCCACTGCAGGCCGGTGGAGACGCCATCACGCGTACGGCGCTGCTGGAACCACGCGGTGTTCACCGCGGTCGGGTACACGCCCTGCTGGTTCGGCGGCACCACGGCCGGGTTGAACTGGTGATCCGGGTTGGTATCGGTCGGATCGTTGACGCGCTGGTAACCGAAGATCTCGGTGCCCTGGCGGTCGATGATGCGGTCAGAATGCATCAGCGAACCGATGACGCCGAAGGTGTTGTCCTTGTTCTTCCAGCTGTACAGCACGGAGGCGTTCGGCTTGCCCTTGTCGGCGTTGTCGTTGTAGCCGTAGCTGACGCTACCGGTCAGCGTGTTCGCCGGCAGGTCGAGCGGGCGGCGGGTGTTCACGATGACCGTGCCACCGATCGAGCCTTCATCGATGCTCGCCTGCGGGGTCTTGTAGACCTGGGCGTTGCCGATGATTTCCGAAGCCAGCAGGCTGTAGTTGAACGAACGGCTATCCGGGTTGTTCGGATCCGAGGTCCAGTTGGTCGAGGCGACGGTCTGGCCGTTGAGCATCAGGCGGTTCAGCGCCGGGTCGGTGCCCAGGATGCTGACCTTGTCGCCTTCGCCGAAGTTGCGGTCGACCGAGAGGCCCGGCAGGTGCGAGAGCGATTCAGCGACGTTGGTGTCCGGGAACTTGCCTACGTCTTCCGCCGAGATGGCATCGACGATCGAGTCCGAGTTGCGCTTCAGGTCGAGCGACTTCTGCAGCGAGGCGCGGATACCGGTGACGGTCACGCCCTGCAGGTTGGCCGCGTCCTGCGGGTTGGCGGCCGCATCGGCCTGGTCATTCTTCTTGGTGGTCTTGGCCGGCGGGGTCGCCGTGGCCGCGTCCTGCGCCATCACGGTGCCCGTTGCGAACAGGCCGGTGAGGATGGCGAGGGAGAGCGCGCTGATACGGTGGTTCACATCAAGCTCCTGGGGGATGGTGTGCAGGCTGTGGGGAAGCCTTTCTCAGGACGAACAGCACCGCACGGGCTTGCGCCCGTGTTCGTCAGTCGTTCGGCCTACGGTGTTTTGTTTAGTGCCCTGCGCCCTGCCGCGGATCGCGACGCGTTCGCTGTTGCAGCTGTATTACTCGGCGGATTTTTAGGGCCCCTGACAACGATGTCAACGGTTTTTTTAACTCGATCTAAAGGGAACCATTACTAGCTATATATCTGTTTTCATTGATTAAGTTGAAAAAGCCAGTTTCGTGCAGTGCGGAAATTTCTCAAGTGGATTTGGATCGATCCACACGGGGTCGAGCGTGACGGCTGTAGTGAGTAACTCCCCGCTCGGCGGGGAGTTTTTTCCTTGCACCCGCCCATGACCTTCCCACGGCGATGGTCACGCGGGTCATTGCTGCACTGCAACGTAAAAACGGAGCTTCGCTGGCCCATTTGTGGGAGCGCGCTTGCGCGCGATTGACCTTGCCGAACCGCCCATCGGGCGCGAGTGCGCTCCCACGACGGCGCCGCATCCCCGCAGGCTTTTACGAAGTCCTACGCGCAGGTAAACGCGTTTTGGCGGCCCCCGTTGCAGACAGGCCGCAGTAAGCCAGCGGGCGCAAAGCTCGGCCACACACCCCATGGAAAGGCATCCCCGATGTCGCGAGCGTTCCTCAACGTTTCCCTGAAGACCCTGCTCTCGGCCGCGATCGTGACGGCCCTCGCCGCGTGCAATCGCGAACCGCCGGCCCAGGCCGCCGATGCGCCGGCCGCCGCAACCAGCGCGCCAGCACCCGATGTGCAGGCGGCGCCCTATCAAAGGCCGACCGCCGACCAGCTCTATGCGCTGGTCGCACCCATCGCCCTGTTCCCCGACAACCTCGTCGCGCAGACGCTCGCCGCCTCGACCCAGCCGGACCAGGTGGACGATGCCCGCCAGTTCGTCCAGGCCAATCGCAACCTCAATGGCGCGGCGCTTCTTGATGCGGCCGACGGCCAGCCCTGGGACCCGAGCGTGAAGTCGCTGGTGGCCTTCCCCGCCGTGCTCGATCAGATGGCCAACAACGGCGAGTGGACCGATGCGCTCGGCCAGGCGTATGCGAACGAACCCTCCGATGTCATGAATGCGATCCAGGTCATGCGTTCTCGCGCGCAGGCCAAGGGCAACCTGAAGAGCACGGCGCAGCAAAAGGTGCAGGTGGTCGACCGCGGCGAGCCGGTATCGCAGACCACCGTGGTGGAGCAGGATGAGATCGTCGGGCCGCCCGCGCAGACCATCGAGATCGAACCCGCCGATCCGGGCGTCGTGTACGTACCCGACTATGATCCGGATGTGGTCTACGGCGAGCCGGTGTATTCGAGTGTGTACGAGACGCGCTACGTCGAGCGCGGGCCGGATTACCACGACGCGGTGGTCGCCGGAGTCATCGGCTTCGGCGCCGGCATCGTGGTCGGCGAGCTCTTCGCCCACCACGAACACCATGATCGGCCCTGGGGCTGGGATAGCTGGCACGCCTCGTGGGGTGGCCACCGCGATGGCGGCCGCCCGGCGGTCGTCTACGACAACCATCCGTATGTCGTGAACCGCACCGTGGTGAACAACCGCTACGTCGATCGCTCGGTGCACGTCGATAACCGGCATAACTTCGGCAACACCTATAACCGCCCCGGCCCGCCGCCTCCTGGGCAGGCTCCGCGACCCGGTTTTGGGCCGCAAGGTGCGGGTGGCCCGCCGCAGCGACCGGCCCAGCCGGATTACGCGCACATGCAGCGCCCGAACTTCACCCCTGGTGCGATGCACGCCACCGCGCCGAACGCACACCCCGACCTGCCGCCGCCGCGGCCGAACACGCCGAATGTCGCCCAGGGCGGCCATGCGTTCCCGGGGGCTTCGGCGCAGCCGGGTCAACCGGGGCAGCAGCCGGGACGCTTTGGTGACCACGACCGGGGTGGCGATCACCTGCCGCCGCAGGCGCGACAAGCCTCGATCCAGCAGGCGCCGCAAGGCCAGTCGCCGCATCCGACACCGCATATGCCGCAGGTGCCGGGCGCGAACCCGCAGCAGCCGCGCGGTGAACCGCAGGCACCGCGCGCGCAGCCGCAGGCGCAACCGCAGTTCGCCCAGCACGCGCCACAGCCGTCGCATGACAACGCGCAGCGCTTCCAGCCGCCACAGGCGCAACCCCATCAGGAAACGCCACGCCCGCAGCCGGAACAGCACTTCCAGGCGCCGCAGCAGCAACCCGACCGGCACATCGAGGCATCGCGCCCCCAACCCCAGCCCGAACGTCACTTCGAGGCCCCGCGTCCACAGCCCCAACCCGAGCGGCACTTCGAAGCCCCGCGTCCGCAGCCCCAGCCGCAGCAGCACTTCCAGGCGCCGCGCGAGATGCCGCGACCGATGCCCCAGCCGCGCCAGGAGGCGCCCCGCCCGCAGCCGCAGGAGCACCACGAGCAGCCGCACCAGGCCCCGCAGCAACCACATCACGACGACCACAACAAGCACGACCACTGATGCCCTTGCGCCCCGCCTCGCCTTGAAATGATAATTATTCTGATCTATGGGGGGGCGAAGGCGGGCTGCGTGGGGGTGGGTACGGGTTTGCAGGAAGACGTGCCGGCGGTGCAGGGCCCTGCCCCGCTGCTGCGCGTGCTGCAGCACCACTACGAACCGCTGCGCCGATTCGTCGAGCGGCGCATGCGCTCCCCGGAGACCGCCGCGGACATCATCCAGGAGACCTGCGTCAAGGTCGCCATGCTGGATGAGCGCACCGTCATCCAGAATCCGCTCGCCTTCCTCTACCGCGTGGCTGGCAACCTTTCGCTGGACTGCCTGCGTGAGCGCGAGGTCCGCGAGCGCCATATCGAGAGCGGCGAGTTGCCTGACGTGCCCGATGGCGCGCCGGACAGCGAGGCCCACATCGCGGGCCACCAGCGCCTGCGTATCCTGGCCGATGCCGTCGCCGAGCTGCCGCCGCGCTGTGGCGAGGTGTTCCGCCTGCGCAAACTCGAGCACCTCGAGCCGCAGGACATCGCCAACCGCCTGGGCATCAGCCGCAACATGGTGGAGAAGCACCTGCGCAAAGCGCTGGCGCATTGCCAGGCACGCCTCGACGAGGCAGGCGCATAATGCGCGCTCCACGTCACCGGCTCGCCGCACCTGCCATGCCGCCATCCACCACTTACAGCACTGCCGCACGCCAACAGGCGGCCGGCTGGGTCATCCGGATCGATGCCGGCGACCTGACGGCTGTCGAGCGCGCCGCGCTGGATGCATGGCTGGCGGCGGATCCGTCGCACCGCGACGCACTCGAACGCGCGCGCATGACATGGCGTGAACTCGATCTGCTCGCCGGAGGGGTGCAGTCCGCGAACGACGTGACCACTCCGCTATCGACCGCGCGCGGTGCGCGACCGCATGCGGCGCACGTGACCGGACGCGGTCCGGGCAAGCGGCGGCACAAGGCGTTGCTTGCCGCCTGCGCGGTCCTGGTGGTCATGATCGCTGCGTGGCAATACCCGCGCGCCAGCGTCGCCCTGCGCGCCGATGCGCGCACGGCCGTTGGCGAAACCCAGCGCATCGCGCTGGCGGGCGGCGGC
>NZ_JBQCFT010000247.1:0-8356 GCF_051958795.1 Luteibacter sp.
TCGAAAACTGGCGCCGTGAGTACAACGAGGAGCGCCCGAAAAGAGCACTAGGCGGGCTGACGCCCGCAGCCTACGCGAAACAGTTACAGTAACCTCGGGCTCTAAATCAGACCGTTACTGAAGGCGGGGGGACGTCGCCGCTTCGTACGATCGCATGGCTTCGGGCCAACGGCTCGACGAGTCTGAGATGGGCGTAGTCAGCCCTTGCATCGTGTCCGTGCTCGCCTGCCGATCAAAGAAGTGATCCCGGACACCAGGCGGCCTTTGAACACCCCAAAGTCGGCTCGCATCGTCACTCAGGGCAACCTGGTCAATGCGCTCCAATCCGCTCGACCTGGCAGCCACGACCAATGATGCGGCCAGATTGTCGCTTCTTGCATCCGGCTCACGGCCATGCTGCCGATCTAAGTCATGCACTAGCATGCGTGCCGAGGAAAACATCCCGTGATCTGGATGCGCCTTATCATCGAGGCTGCAGGACGGCATTCTGGTCGAAGCCTCAGCGAGGCTTCCCAGACCGATATCCCTGGACAACTGCTGCTCTGTCAAACGTCGCTCAGTAAGCACCGATACGCTTCCGTGCACGTAGAGGCCGGACGCCCGCTGGAATGATCTGAGCGCTTCTTGCGTGGCTGGGCCCATATGTCCGTCCGGATCTATGGATCTTCCGGCTGCTGACAGATACCCCAAATCCCTGAGCCCCTCCTGTATAGCCTCGACGCGCGGTCCTGACGCGCCGAGTTTGAGAGGCGCGAAGGACCTCTGCTGGGACCCAATCTCGCTCGTGGCCATCGGGAAGCCCGTTTCCGCGAGATAACTCAATGCGTGCTTTTCTGTTTCGATTCGTGCCTCGAGGCCGGGCGTTTGCGTTAAGGAGCTCCTGAAGTCGTCCGTCACGTGCTTCAGCTTGGAATCCTGCACAGCCCTCACTATCTGCACATCTGACAATTCGCCCAGTTTGAAGTCGGGACCGTAGGCTTCGGCAAGCCCCCGAGATACGATCTTTGTGGTGTAACCACGATATTGGACCGCGGTACTCCAGACCATGTCCTGCACTGCCGCACCGCGGCCATCGACGTCGATTCCTGCTCGCTTCAGCGACTGAACCTGGGGGTCATAGTGGGTCTTCTGAATGAAATCGTGCTGTGCGTCGGAAAAAGCGGGATCACTTGCCGCGAGGCGCTTCCACTCAGCCACGAATTCGGCTGAATTCATAGTCAGCTTCGAAAAGTCCCTTTCGTACCCGGAATACGCGAGAAATTCGTTCAGCGTCCCAGTACCGCTGGCAATCTGGTACGTCCCGTAAGACATTCCGCCAAGATCGCCTTGTCCTTGTGAGACTGTGCCCGGTCCCGCGCCCGCCGACTCGAAGTAAAGCGACGTCTGACCGATCTTCCATTCGTTCTTTCCTACCATCACTCAATCCTTGCAATCGAGCCGCTAGTCTCCCAAGCGGCGTTCCAATGCTGTCGCCCTCCGGGCGGTGTACAACACCAGGCAGTTGGATGCATCCAGGATGTCTCCCTGCCCTGCACCTCCCGGTAGCGCACAGTCCTTCTCTTTCTTCGCAATCCACTTGCGCTCTTCGTCAACTAGAATCCTCCGATCCTCCGCCCCAACTTTGCGAATGATCTTTCCGTACACCATGTTCAGCCGCTTGTCCTGATAGGTGTACTCCGCACTATTGCACCTGATCATGGTTGGGACGACGCCTCCCGCAGCGTCGAGGCAATCCTGATATCCAGGTCGCAGCTTCAAGAACGCCGAATGATCCTCGAGTTCGCCGGGGTCGTCAGGCAACTCCTGGGCTCGGATAGCCAGAGGGAGAAAACATGCGGCCACTAGCAGCATCTCGGCAATCTTTGTTTTCCTGCTTCGCATCTTCGCCTCCTTAGAACGTCGCTAGGTCAGCCATTCTGGAGTGACAAGTCTATCGACCTCTTCACCCTCGGCATACGGGAAAATTCTGAAAATGCAGCCGGATTTCACAGAAGCGTCCGGTGTAGGAATGCGCCTACATAAGATGTGCAGCGAGCCGGCTATATTCCCCGCCGAGAGGGCAGTCAGGGGGCTGCTAGTCAAATCCGGCAAGGAATGATGACTGAGAAAGTGAATCGACGGACGCAGGCCGACGCCTCCACCACGACCGCGGCAGAGGACCATGCAGTACCGAATGCTGCGTCGCTCAGCTTTGCCGAGCTAAACCGTCGACTAAGCGCTATACCTGATTACGATGCCCCAGCGCCCAACGCGCGTAAGTGGCCACGCGTATGCCAGTTCGTATCTTTGGTCGCCTACGTGGCGACGTTGGGGGTCGCTCGTCTGCCGCTTGATGAAAAAGCCCATGTCGTGCTCATGCTGCTCCTGCTGACGATCGAGATAACCGGCGTCGCGGCAAGCTTTTGGTTCTCCCGTGGTGAGTTCATCAGTCTGATCCGCCCCTTCGAGGATTACGCTCGGCAACTCGACCACGACTACCCCTATCACTTCGAGATACGCGACTGGTTGGCCGGGCAACCGAGAGACACGCTCGAGAAGCATGCCGCCATGCCCAAGTACCGCAGGGAACGGTTCACGCAGAGGCTGCCACTTCTAGCCGGAGGGATCTCGACGCTGGGGATCATCCCCGTGCTCGTTGCGGTGTATTTCCAAGGTCGCCAGATCCTCGAAGGTCATTCCATTACCTGGATCGATTGGTTCTTTGGCTTCGCTCTACTCCTTTTCTACTGGCTAACCTGGACGTCGTCGCTAACGAAGAGCCGCATGGATGCGATGGACATGTACCTCCAGGACGCCCTTGCCGAAGCCAAAGCGTCAGACCCCGTCGCGACTCCTCAATAGCAGGCCCTTCAGCGAACCCTCGCCATACCACCACTGCCAGCCAATCACCAGCGCCACTACGGCCGCCGCAATCATCACCAGATACGAATAAACGCCGGGCGAACCAACAGCAAACGCCAAAGGCCCCTGCCCCTGCACCCCCATATACCCCACCACCACAAGCCCAAGCTCAAACGGCCGCGGGCTTCTAAACACCACACCAAACGCCAACCCGAACAGCGCCACCTGCACGGCCACGAGCAACAACACGACAGCAGCCGCGTCATGCCCCACACCTAACCGAACCAACGCCGGCAATGCAGCGAATAGAGCCAGCACCAACGACACACTAACCCGCGCCACAAGCAACCGCTTCGCCGCCCCCACCGCCGTGAACACGAGCGCCCCAGTACCCGCACTGCGCTCACGCAATATCGCTCGTGAGAACACATCGGTACTCGCAAGCCACGCAACGATTACCGCAATGGTCATTGCATCCTTCGACCCCGCGGCCTGCACTCCCCACGAGATCGCCAGGGCCAGCCACCACCACCCAACCCGCGCACGCAGCACGCCCTTGAGCTCAGCCGAGACAAGCCGGCCCGTAGCGCTGTGATCAAGAAAGCCGAGCACCTTATCGAGCCAGCGCAACCGCCTCCCGCTGTTTGCACGCGCCTTTGCCGCCTGCGTCCGCGCCGCCGCACGATCAAGCAGCGGCGCCAGTGCGGCGACACCCAGCATCGGCAACACCACCCACAGCACCCGGCCGAGTGCAGCTTCGGTATTCGGTGTCCAATGCGTCCACGCGAACAGCCGCACCCTCACCGGTTCGCCCATGGGGATAGTGACGCTCAACGAGTGCGTATCCACCCACGGCGCCGTGCTGGCGAGCCCGTGGATCAGATCGCGGCCGGCCATGATCATGCCGCCCGGGTCGCTCAGCCACGGGCTGGCGTTCGGGACACCGTTCTTCTCCAGCAGGTTCGCGCTCACCGCCAGCACGGCTGTCCACACGAAGAAGTACAGGACATTGCCGAGGGTGCGGCGTGTCCACGGAATGAGGTCGAACAGCACCGCCAGGAACGCGGTGAAGGCCAGCGATGGCAACGCCAGCAGCACGGCGGGCTTGCACAGCTCAACGAGATCGATGGCGCGATCCTCAGCCCGTACCCGTTGCGCGACCAGGCCCACCGCCACGCTCGCGAACAGCAGCAGGGAGAACACCGCCATGTGGCTCGCCCACTTCGCAAGCAGGTAAGCGGAACGCGTCATCGGCGTCGCCACCAGCAACTGCCACACCCGCGTATCGAAGTCGCGCACCAGCGTCCCGCGCACGAGATAGAAGCCCACCAGCGAAAGCAGCGTCGCCTGGATCAGCCCCACCGTCATCCCGATCCACGCACTGGAATACGCACCCCGCGCGTTATCGCCGAAGCTCACCGAGACCATCCCGCTCTGCAGCGACGGGAAGCAGCCCCACGTAGCCCACGCCACGAGCCCCAGCACGATCCAGAAACGCGGAGTCCGGCTACGCTCGCGCAGGTCGGCCACCACGATCGCCATGAAACGACGCAGCGCCTCCATGTTCAGCGCGCCCCCGCGCGGGCCAGCAACCACAGGTAGGCATCCTCGAGGGCCGGCTTGCACGACACCGCATCGGCCGAAGGCGCTGCGTCCGCAACGATCCGCAGGCGCACGCCGTCCGGGCGGCGCAGGGAACTGCTCACGGTGAAGGAAGCCCGCGCCGACGCCAGCGCATGCTCCGGCACCAGCCATTCCCACACCTTACCTTCCGCCTGGGCGACCAGGTCGTCCTGCGAGCCGAAGAACGGCAACCGCCCCTTCGACATCACAGCCAGCGCCGTCGCACTCGCCTCCACATCCGACACGATGTGCGTGGAAAGGATGATCAGGCGATCCGCGGCCAGGTCGGTGATGAGGTGGCGGAAGCGCAGGCGCTCCTCGGGATCCAGGCCCACGGTCGGCTCATCGACGATCAGCAGCCGCGGGTCGTTCAACAGCGCCTGGGCGATGCCCACCCGCTGACGCATGCCCCCGGAGAAGTCACCCAGCCGGCGATCGGCAGCCTGTTCCAGGCCAACCATGGCGAGGCAGGCCTCGACGCGGGTGCGAGCCAACGCCACCGGCAGGCCTTTCACCGCCGCCAGGTAAGCCAGGAACTCCCGGGCCGTGAGCGTCGGGTACACCCCGAAATCCTGGGGGAGATAGCCGAGCTCGGCACGGAGCGCATCGGGCGAGCGGGCGATGTCCTGGCCATTCCACAACACCTTCCCCGCACCGGCCTTGGTCAGCGTGGAAAGGATCCGCATCAGGGTGGATTTCCCCGCTCCATTGGGGCCCAGAAGGCCCAACACCCCAGCAGCCATGCGGAAATCCAGCCCGGCCACGGCCTGGTGCTTATTGGGGTAGCGGTAATGGACGTCCTGGACGGACAGCTCGCATGGCATGGTTTGGGCCCTGGGAAACGGCAGGCTCGCCGCGGGGCCTATATTGGTGTGTTACGTCACCAACACACCTGTGCCGGAAGGCATGGGTAGGTGCCTATCCTTCTCGCGCGCAGTGAGCCAAGCCTTCCGCCCCTACCCGAGCTTTTCCTTCAGGAACGCCCAGGTACGGTCATTGGCCAACTTGGCGGCCGCCGCATCGTAGTGCGCACCCCCGTGGCGCGAGAAGGCGTGGTTGCAGCCGTCGTACGTATAAATCGTAACGTTCGGCATACCCGCGAACGCCGCCTTGATCTGCGCCTGGGCCGCCGTGCTGATGAACTCATCGGCCCCGGCCAGGTGCATCAGGAAGGGCGCACTGACCGACGCGGCCTCATCGAGATACTTCTCGGTATCGCCCCCATGGAACGCCACGACTGCATCGACCTTGCCGCGCGCCGCGGTGAGGAACGCCATCAGGCCACCAAGGCAATAACCCATCACGGCGACATGGCCGGTGCATCGAGGCAATGCCCGCGCGGCAGCGATAGTAGCCGCGACATCGGAGACGCCGGCATCGCGGTCATAAGCCATATAGAGCGCCAGCCCCTTCTTCCAGTCGGATTCCGACGTGACGCTCAGATCGACACCGGGCTCCTGCCGCCAGAACAGATCGGGCGCGATGGCGATGAAGCCTTGCGCCGCCAGGGCCCGACAGGTGAGGCGGATGTCCTCGTTGACGCCAAAGACTTCGTGGAGGACGACTACCGCTGGTGCCTTGTCGGCTTCCGGGTAGGCGACGTACGCGGAAAAGTCGCCGGCGGCTGTCTTGATGGTCATGCTGGTGTTCACGGCCCGATGCTCCTGGAGTGGGATTCCATGCGGACCATTACCTGCCGGTATTTCTTGGGCTTGTTGGAAATAGCCGGGACTTGCACAGGCAATGCTATGAGTTCCCAGTCCATTCGGCGTTCAGCGAAAGCCGTTTCAGATCAACGCGGCTGAACTAGCGACCATTCGGCGCATCTCTTCATCAGTGAACTCAAACTCCTCACCCATGGTCATTGCACCCAAATGAACCAACCAGGTATCCAATTCAACGTCCACCTCCCTTTGATTCGCAAATCGCAAACTGAAAGCCCAGTTAGCGATGCGCTCGATTCGTTTGCCGTCGTCATTGTTCAAGCCCAGCAAAGCGTCGAGTTCCCGCGCGAATCGGATTCTCATGTTGCTCATTAGGCCTTATCCATTGCGAATTCCCTTGTACCCGCGAAAACTCCGAGTGCCCGATCCAACGTCGCCGACCTAACGGCCCGCGGGAACGAATCGCCAGCGCCCCTCAACCTTTTCAACACCTACCTCGAAGCTCTCGAGCTTGTTCTGCGAGTCGTCCCTGTTTACGAAATTTTCCAACTGGCGCTTCGACTCTCCAGAGGCCAACGTCATCGCGAACTCCACGACCTCCAGCAAGCCGACCCCAATGTGCCTGGCTGCGTGCCGCATGAGCGCCATGTATCGGATGCTTTCACGGTCATCGAGTTTGAAGCCTTCGATGACGTTGAGCACGAACGCGATCTGGACCCGTCGCCAATCCCGATAATTCATCGCCTCCTCTGCCAGCCAACCGCAAGCTGAGAGGAGCTTCTTCCTGGTGCCACTCTTGAGGTTCGTCGATACACACTGCCTGTCGTGCACCGACAGATCGGAGTAGAGGTTCGCGACCTCAAGTGCATACGGATACAGAAACTGACTGACTGGGCGAAATCGCGATACCTCAGGCGCGAGCCTCGCGATAGCGGCCTCTACGGCGAGCCTCCGTTCCTCATCTGACTTATCCGTCATCAACGACCTTCCCAGCGTAGCCACCGCGGCAATTTCAATCAGATTGAACACCTTGCACTGACGATCATTTGGCGAAGCTCAACATCGCCAAGCTCAAACTCCTGACCCATGCTCATGAAGCCGAGATCAAGCAACCAGGCATCGACTTCGTCATCGACCTCATCCTGATGTGTTAGTCGCCACCTGTATGCCCAGGTCGCGATTTCATCGATATGCTCACTTGGTCGACCATTCACACCAAGGAGCGCTTCAAGCTCATCTGCAAACTGGATCCTTGAGTTGTTCACTGCCCCCCTCTCCCCGTCCATCGACGGATGACGCGGTGAAATCGTGCATTCTCAAAAAGCTCTCTGACATCAGGACGACTCATGTTCTCGCGCATAGAGTTAAGCATACGGCCTGCGACTGTGGGAAAGAGATCGATGTTAAGCATCGCATGCCTGCCGCCCCTACGAATCTCGTCGCTAAGGGCCAAACCAGTCCGCGCCTTGGCAATTGCGCCGGGCTCACAGACCCCGCTTCGAGTAATGCTCGCTTTCGATCAGGCTATTCATAATAGTGAAAAGGTAGTCTCCTTTTCGACGGTCGAGTGTCGCCGTTACCAAGGTTAACGGGCACAGCTGAGTCCGCTGTCCGGCAAGTCCCTTTAGTTGCGGAAGACCAAAGAAGACATTCTTTTTGTCGACATTGTCGATGAACCATTTCCCCCCCAGTCGCTTGCGAAGCGTCTCTCCGAGATATCTGGCAGCACCATCGATATAAGCCGCATTCTCGTTTGACCGCGCCGCAGCAGGAGATGAGTAACGTGCGAGCAACATTTCCTCAAGCCGAAGCAGAGACGCGTGACTCATGTCTAACGATTCGAGGCACACCGGCTCCGCACCGTCCTTGAACCGATTGATTGCGTCGTGCATGTCCATCAGCCAGTACTGAAACTGATCGTCTTTGTTTTCCAACTATTTCGCTGCCTCTTTTGTCTGATACTTGATTCCAGCTCTATCGAGCGCCGACTTCAGTGGCGCCGAGACATCGTCCCTGCATACCCACTGGATGCCCCAACCCTCCTTGACTAGCGCCGCATCCCTCTCAAGCTCCCACAAGTTGTACTTACTCGCCGATTAATAGCCGGTCTTGTACTCGACATCTTTTTACGTGACTCGAGTAGCCTTGCGCTACCAGAGCGTAGCCTCCTCCTATTCCTCCGCACCGAGCACCAGATCTCCGAACAGCAGTACCTCACCTCCCAAGCG
>NZ_JBQCFT010000248.1:0-10377 GCF_051958795.1 Luteibacter sp.
CGTTGTGGTTCCTCGGCCTTGGCCAGGTACCGCTCGGATTCATGACGTTCATCAACTACGTCAAGGCGCTGGATCTCCCCCAGGTCCAGCCTTACGTCTGGAAGATCAAGACGGCCGGCATCATTGGCTTCCTGATTCCCCAGCTGCTTTGGGCGGTGTCGCTCTTCTTCATCCTGAAAAAGAAGAAGCAATCGATGCACGGCGATGCGCGCTTCGCCAAAGCGGCCGACCTGCGCAAGCAAAAGATGCTCGACCCCGCCCCGAATGGTGTCCTCGTCGGCCGCTTCAAGGGCGATCTGGTCCGCTTGCCCGGCCAGCAGTTCGTGATCCTGGCCGCGCCCACCCGCTCAGGCAAGGGCGTGGGTGTGGTCATCCCGAACCTGCTGGATTACCAGGAATCGGTGGTCGTGCTCGACATCAAGCAGGAAAACTTCGACCTGACCAGCGGCTGGCGCGCCAGCCAGGGCCAGGAGATCTACCTGTTCAATCCGTTTGCGGAAGATCGCCGCACGCACCGCTGGAACCCGTTGAACTACGTCTCGAAAGACCCGGCGTTCCGTGTCTCGGACCTGATGAGCATCGCCTCGATGCTCTACCCCGACGGCTCGGACGACCAGAAATTCTGGGTCAGCCAGGCCCGCAACGCGTTCATGGCCTTCTCGCTCTACCTCTGCGAGAAGTGGGACTACGACGAGAAGAACAATCTGCCCGAGATGCTCCGCGACAAGCCGACGCTGGGCATGATCTACCGCCTCTCGTCGGGCGACGGTACCGACCTTCGCGAGCTGTACGGCGCCCTGTCGCAAAAGCCCTTCCTCAGCGCCAACGCCAAGTCGGCCTTCGCCAACCTGCTCTCGCAGGCTGCGGAGACGTTCGCCTCGATCCTCGGCACCTTCAAGGAACCGCTCAACGCGTGGCTTAACCCGGTGCTCGACGCCGCCACCAGCCACGACGACTTCCTGCTCACCGATGTGCGCAAGAAGCGCATGACCATCTACATCGGCATCCAACCGAACAAGCTGGCCGAAAGCCGCCTTATCGTAAACCTGTTCTTCAGCCAGCTCATCAACCTCAATACGAAGGAGCTGCCGCAGACCAATCCGGAACTGAAGCACCAGTGCCTGCTGCTGATGGACGAATTCACCTCGATCGGCAAGGTCGAAATCATCGCTTCGGCCGTGTCGTACATGGCCGGCTACAACATCCGCCTGCTACCCATCATCCAGAGCATGGCCCAGCTCGATGCCGTATACGGCAAGGATGTCTCGCGCACGGTCATCACCAACCACGCGCTGCAGATCGTCTATGCACCTCGCGAACAGCAGGACGCGAACGACTACTCCGAGATGCTCGGCTACACAACGGTCACCAAGACCAACGTCACCAAGAGCAAGGGCGGTGACAGCAAGAGCAAGACCGAAGAGAAGCGTGCGCTCATGCTCCCGCAGGAACTCAAGGCCATGGGCACTGACAAGGAAGTGTTCTTCTTCGAAGGTATACCGCACCCGGTGATGTGCGACAAGATCAAGTACTACCAGGATAAGTACTTCACGTCGCGGCTGTTGAAGAAGACGGATGTGCCGGTGTTGGCGGTGTAATACCGCACCAATTTAGGAGAATTAATGAGCAGGCCACCAGCTCCGACCCTCCGACGTTGCTTATGCGCGCTAGCGATCGTCATGATCGCTGCGTGCAGCAGCGGAAGCGCTCATCCGGACGTCAAACTCAATCCGAGCCCGGTCAGATTCTTCGAGCTTTCCGCCGTAGTCAAGAACCCGCCCGGTGACTTCGACCGGGTCGAAGCAAAGGCGTTCTATGAGGTCGAGAACACGAAGTGCGCGCCGCTACGCAAGGTGTCCGGGGTGCGTGACACGCCTCACTACACCATTGATTTACCTGTGACGCCTGCAGGAATTGCGTATCGGGCCCGATTCGCTGCCGATGCGCTGATGGATGGAGATTACTTCGGACAAGGTGTCTGCCATTGGCGCCTTACGTCAGTCGCCGTTTCATTCATCAGGAAGCGCCGGGGTTTTCATGCCTCCATCGTCCCGCCCCAGGCACACGAAGTCAGTTCCACAGCACCCTATTTTTCTATCGAATCGTACGAAGATTCAGCGGATCGATTGATCGACACGGGGCTTCGTGACAAGTCCAAGATCACTCACCCCGACAAAGCATTTCAAATTGAGCTAACTGCCAAGGAGGCAACACGTGAATCAACGTACCGATGAATATGCCAACCTGTCCGCGGCCTCGTATCGCGAAGACTTACGCATCGGCGACGATGTGCAAACGAGTGGGCGACACTTTGTAGTTGTTGACTCAGCCGCAAGCCTCATAACTGGGTTCTCAGCGACGACGTTCCGTGAGAAGGACGGCCAGGACATGGTTATCGCGTTTCGCGGCACTGACGACCCATTTGATAGCGTTGTCGATGGAATCATGGTCGGGCAACGCGTCAATCTTCAGGCGATCGAATCCGAGATATACACCGCGAATACGCTTAGACGTGCCGTGCCACGCGGCACAAGTCTTGATGCCGGGGACGTAGTAACCGTGACCGGCCATTCACTCGGCGGTGGTCTTGCGCAGTTGAATGCTGAAAAGTTCGGTCTCCACGGAGAGACCTTTAATGCCTATGGCATCGTTGGGCTGATAGGGCACGAAAAGTCGGGCGGCGGTCAGATGATCAACCATGTCCGGGCGACCGACGTTGTGAGTGCCGCGAGCGAGCACTTCGGCGAGGTGCGGGTCTACGCGACGACCCCGGACATCGAAGCGCTTAAAGCGGCCGGGTATGGCGCTCCGGGAGCACATGGTGTCGGTCGGATGCTCGCAGGGGCCGACATCGGAGCCCACTACATGGCGAATTTCGATAAAGCTCCCGACAATCCTAGCATCGTCAATGATGTGGCCGCGAAGCGATACGAAAACAACAAGGAACTCGTCGATGCATTCAGGGGAGATATCCTTGCGCACCGAACTACATTGACCTCAAACCTGACGGAGCCGGCGCTGATTGGCGCTCGCGCCATGCGCGGCTCGGCGGAGGCAATGGCTACGACGATGGCCGGCCAAGCTCTCTACACCGCCGGCGAGGCCATCCACGGCGCGCAGATGGCGCGAGACGCCGGCAATAGCCTGCTCGACGCCACGCGGGCTGCCATGCACCGTGTGTCGGAGCGTTTTTCGGATCCGGCCACGGCGAATGCGCTGGGCACCGCCACCTACGGAGCGCCGATTCCAACCCCACCGAGCAATGATTCGGACATCCGGAGAGCGGACCACCCGGGCCATGAACTTTTTACACAGGCTTACCGGGGCGCGTCGGCCGTCGACAAGGATCTGGGACGCAAGCCTGATGAGAACACGCAAAAGCTCGCAGGAGCACTCGCCGTCGCTGCGGCGAGGGACGGTCTGAAGCAGATCAACCATGTGGTGCTGAATGACGATGGCAGCAAGGCGTACGCGGTTCAGGGGGAGTTGAATTCCCCGCACAAGAAGTACGTCGAAGTGAGCACGCATCAAGCGATCAGCACGCCACTGGAGCAGAGTTCTCAGCGCTGGACCGCGGCGGCCGCCGCTCATCAGCAAGAGGCACAGACCCAGCAGGCAACGCAGGCCCAGAACCAGGTACAACAGGCTTCGATGCGGCCTCACGGGCCTTGATCAGCGCCCCGCTTCAGGCGCGTAACCTTTCCGGTTCGCGCCTGGCTAACCGCCACCCTTGCACTTCGTATCCTTAGGCACGTCGCCGCCCTTCGGCTTGCGATCAAGAACAACGTACTGTTTCCCCTTCCCTCGCGCCGCACCGTTGGCGCGGTACCACGCCAGCTTCCCGGCCTCCGCTGTCATGTAGGCCGCGACTTCGCTGTAGGCGGGACAGGCTGGGTACCCGCCGCGCTCGTCATCGTCCGTGCAGAAGCGAACGGCAAGGGTGCCGTCATGCCATGCGCCCTGGAGGCGGCCCTGGCTACCGGTCGTCCGGGTTCCGTCTGACCAGGTTCCTTCGAACGCCGGCGACCCCTCGTGAATAGTGACCTCCACGTCGTGGCCGAGGTTGCAGTCAGTCCGGTAGCCCCACTCGCCCACAAGGGCGGCTCGGTCGCTCGCGGTTTGGGCGATACCCGCGCCTGCAATGCCCTTGTCCAACGTTGATGGCCGGAAGACCTTCTCTTCGGCACCGGATGACGCCGCAGAAGCCCCGCTGCTGATCGCTAGCAGGCCCGCGATCGCGAACAGTGCTTTTCCAATAGCCAAGCGTCGCATCCTGATGGTTTCCTTTCCCGTGGGCATGGGCCGAATACTAGCGTGCCACGTGGTCAAAACGCTGCGCCCATAGGGAAATCCCCGACCCCCAGCGTCACCATTCGCCTACACAACTCACAGGCATACCCGCCGGACGCTGTAGTCCGCCGCGCGTTACCGTGCACCCGGCTCACGGAGTGGGCCCACGGAACCGCAAGGCAAGGGACGACGCATCACCATGAACCGCGAATCACAACTGGCGACACTGGCCTACGCGGCCGGCATCATCCATCCACTGGAACTGGCGAACTTCATGGCGCAGGTGTGCCATGAATCGAACGGGCTGAGCGTGCTCGAGGAGAGCTTTCGCTATAGCCGCGGGATCGAGCACATCCCAGTACGCTCGGCGTGGCGCGAGGGCCGTGAGGCGCTCGAGGCCGCGCAGAAACTCGCCCTGCAGGGCAAGCCAGAATCGCTGGCCGAGCTCATGTACGGAGGGCGGCTTGGCAACGACGCGCCGGGCGATGGCTGGCGGTACCGCGGCCGCGGTTACATCCAGCTCACCGGGAAGGACAACTACCGCGCGGCTGCCGACGAGTTGCGCATCGATCTGCTCGGCATTCCGGGTCTTGCCGCGGAGCCCGAGACGGCCTCGCACATCGCGATCTGGTTCTGGCAGACGCGCGTGCCGATCTCGGCACTGCAGGACGTCAGGGCCGCGACGCTCGCGATCAACGGCGGCTTCAATGGCCTGGACGATCGCCAGGCGCGTTTCGATGCATGGGAGGCCCGGCTGTCGCCCTTCACCATGCAGGATCTTTCCGCCGGGCTCGGCCTGCTGCCGGTGGTTGAGCAGCCACCACGCCTGCTCAGGGAGGGCATGTGGGGCCTGGATGTACGCGCCCTGCAGACGAACCTGATGCGCCTGTGCTTCACCGATGGCAAAGGGCGCCCCCTGGAGATCAATGGCGTGTTCGGCCCCGGGACCGCCGAGGCCGTCCGGGCGTTCCAGCGCCTGCACAAGCTTGGCGCGGATGGCCTCGTCGGCCCGCGGACGCTCGCCGCCATCACCGCCCAGCTCGCTCGCCTGCAACAGCCACGGCGTGCGCCGTTGGGGAGCCGAAGCATCCGGCCCTGACGTAGCTCGTGCCGATCGCCACCGGGGCTGTTCCAGCGCCGGGGCGGTATCATGTACGACCGGCGTGCCATGGGTGGCACGCCTTCGGCATGGAACCAAGCAAAATCATGGCTTTAGCAGAAGACATCGCCTCGGCGGCCGGGCATACGCCGTTCATGCGCCAGTACCTGGCGGCGAAGGCGGAACACCCGGATATCCTGCTGTTTTTCCGGATGGGTGACTTCTACGAGCTGTTCTACGACGACGCCCGCAAGGCGGCGCGCCTGCTCGATATCACGTTGACCCAGCGCGGCCAGTCGGCCGGTGCGCCGATCCCCATGGCAGGCGTGCCCTACCACGCGGTGGAGGGTTACCTGGCCCGCCTGGTGAAGCTCGGCGAATCCGTCGCCCTGTGCGAGCAGATCGGCGATCCGGCCACCTCCAAGGGGCCGGTGAAGCGCGAGGTCGTGCGCATCGTCACCCCGGGTACGGTCACCGATGCGGCGCTGATGGAAGAGCGCCGCGACAACCTGCTGCTTTCGATCGCCGCGGGCCCGAAGGGTTACGGCATGGCCTGGGTGGATCTTTCCACTGGCCGCTTCCTGCTCACCGAAACCGCCACCGCCGAAGGCCTTGCCGGTGAACTCGCCCGCCTGCAGCCGGCCGAAACCTTGGTCAGCGAAGACGTGGCGTGGCCGAAGCTCGTCACCTCCCTGCCCGGCGTGCGCAAGCGCCAGCCCTGGCACTTCGATGGCGATGCGGCGACCCGCGAGCTGTGCCGCTTCTTCAAGACCCGCGACCTGCGCGGGTTCGGCGTGGATGGCTTGCCGCTCGCCGTCGCGGCGGCCGGTTGCCTGCTCGGCTACGTCGAGGAAACCCAGAAGAGCGCGTTGCCGCACCTCACCGGCATGGCCGTCGAGAACGCCAGCGAAACGATCGCCATGGATGCCGCAACCCGGCGCAACCTGGAGATCGACACGCACCAGAGCGGCAACGTCGAAAACACCCTGCTCGGCGTGCTCGACGAAAGCGTGACGCCGATGGGTGCTCGCCTGCTCCGCCGCTGGCTGAACCGCCCACTGCGCGATCGCACGCTGCTGCGCGGCCGCCACCAGGCGATCGGCGCGCTGATCGATACGCGCCGCCACGGCACGCTGCGTGAGAAGCTGCGCGGCGTCGGCGACCTGGAACGCATCCTCGCCCGCGTGGCCCTGCGCTCGGCACGCCCGCGCGATCTTTCCACGCTGCGCGATGGCCTCGCCGCCGCACCGCGCCTGCGCGAGGAGATCGAAGGCGTCGACAGCCCGCTGCTGCACGACCTGGTGCAGCGCATCGGTGACCACGCCGAAACCGCCGCCCTGCTCGCCCGCGCCATCATCGAACAGCCGCCCGTGCTGCTGCGCGATGGCGGTGTCCTCGCCGATGGTTACGACGACGAACTCGACGAACTGCGCCGCCTGTCCACCAACGCCGACCAGTTCCTGGTCGACATGGAAGAACGCGAAAAGGCCAGCAGCGGTATCCCGACGCTCAAGGTCGGCTACAACCGCGTGCACGGCTATTACATCGAGATCACCAAGGCGCAGGCGGAGAAGGCGCCGACGCATTACACGCGCCGGCAGACCACGAAGAACGCCGAGCGCTACATCACCGAGGAACTGAAGCAGTTCGAGGACAAGGTGCTCTCAGCGAAGGAGCGCTCGCTGATGCGCGAGCGTGCGCTGTACGAACTGCTGCTCGACAAGCTGATCGAACAGCTCGGCACGCTCAAGATCGCCGCGTCGGCCATGGCCGAGCTCGACGTACTGGCCAACCTGGCCGAGCGCGCGGAGGCCCTCGACTGGGCGGCGCCGGTCCTCACCGACGTACCTGGCATCCGCATCGAGCGCGGCCGCCACCCGGTGGTCGAGAAGGTGCGCGACGAGCCCTTCGAACCGAACGACCTGAGCCTCGACAAGTCGCGGCGCATGTTGATGATCACCGGCCCGAACATGGGCGGTAAGTCGACCTACATGCGCCAGAACGCGCTGATCGTGCTGCTCGCTCATGTCGGCAGCTATGTGCCGGCGTCGGCCGCCATCATCGGCCCGATCGATCGCATCTTCACCCGCATCGGTTCGGGCGACGACCTGTCACGCGGCCAGTCCACCTTCATGGTGGAGATGAGCGAGACGGCGAACATCCTGCACAACGCCACCGAGTGCAGCCTGGTGCTCATGGACGAGGTGGGCCGTGGCACGAGTACCTACGACGGCCTCTCGCTCGCCCGCGCCGCCGCGGTGCATCTCGCCGCGACCAGCTGTGCGTACACGCTGTTCGCCACGCACTACTTCGAGCTGACCGAACTCGCTGGCGAATACCGCACCATCGCCAACGTGCACCTGGATGCCGTGGAATACGGCGACCAGCTGGTCTTCATGCACACGGTGAAGGAAGGCCCGGCCAACCGTAGCTTCGGCCTGCAGGTCGCGGCGCTGGCCGGCCTGCCGAAGACGGTGATCGCTGATGCGCGGCGCTACCTCTCGGCGCTGGAGCAAGGCCACGAAGTCACCGCCGCGGTCGCGGCCCCGGAGACGGCTGCGCCGCAGATGGGGCTGTTCGCGCCGCCGCTACCGTCGCCGGTGGAAGAAGCCCTGCGTGCCGTGGACCCGGATGATCTCAGCCCGCGTGAGGCGCTGGAGCAGCTGTACAAACTACGCAAGATGCTCCGCTAGTCCCCCGTAGGAGCCCACCCTGTGGGCGACATCTTTCGCGATGACACGGCATGGCCGGTAGCGCTTTCGCGAACGGCGTCGCCCACAGGGTGGGCTCCTACGGCGGGCATCCGGGACGTTTCGACGATAGGGCCGCCCTATCGGCGCCATCCAAACAATCGAATTCCCTCGCGGTTTGGGCGCTCCTATAGTCACCCCATCACGGCCCCTATCGACTCTCCATCCATCGGTGCCGTGATGCCTTCCGCCCCGCCCTGAGAATTCAGCAGCCCGGTGGCCGGGGCGGGAGGCGTTCTTCTAGTAGCTCTTGTTGCTCGTCACGCCGCCAAGGCCGTAATGGCGGGATTCGATCAGCGTGCGCATCAGCACTATGAACAAGTCGGCGCTGAACAGCGACAGGTAGTGCACGCCCCATAGGGTGTTGCCGCGTTCATCGAGCAACCGCAACGAGCCGGACGTCGTGCCTTCGTCCACGGAGGCGATGTCCGCGAGCGGAATCGTCATGCCTTCGAACTCCACGCCGAGCGGGCTCAGGTAGAACGCGCTTGCCTTAGTATCCTGCGCGCCGCGTCCCTGCCGCCGCGCGTGGCGGTCTTCGTCCGTTACCGTGTGGAAGACGACGCCTTCACCGGCTTCGAGTGCGCGCAAGGTCAGCGGACCACGCTCGCGCAACTGCCCTTCGATGATCGCGCCACGCAGGCGAAATGCATCACCGAGATTGTCGAGGACATCGATCCAGGGCGATTGCGCATCGCGGCGGAATGCCAGCGCATTGACGAGCCCGCCCTGCTGCCCTGTCCGGTAGAGATAAAGGTCCGCCATGTGCGCGAACGGCACAAAGTCGTTGGTCTTCGTGCGCGTGTGCTGGATAACCACGCCGCGCTCGTGCAAGGACAGCACGGTGGCCGGCTCCAGCGCCTTCCAGGCGACGGCAAGACCAAGCCCGCCCAGGCAAAGCAAAGCGGCGATCACCGTGGCGACGGGGTGTGCGGCGAGTGAGCCGCCGGCGGCGACGAGCAGCGGTGTGGCAACACCCGCGAGAAGCAGCAGCGCAGACGTCGCGAGCAGGACGGCGTGCGATCGCGTCCGCCCATGCCGGCTGACAAGCCGGCCCGGTGCGATGCCTGACGCTGGAACCATGCGAATCCCTCCGCCGGTGTGGGGACGTCACCGGGATGCCGCGAGGCTACAAAATCTCACGCCGGATGAAAACAGGTTTCATGCCCACTGCCTGTGGGAGCGCGCTTGCGCGCGATGGGTGCTAGCGGCAAGACCTATCGCGCGCAAGCGCGCTCCCACAGATCGTCCGCGGTGCGACATCGCGTGTCAGAGGGTTTTCTTCAGGTCCTGGATAAGACGGCGGTCGCGCTTGTCAGGACGGGCATCCGGCCGGAACAGCGCGCCACCGGTGAGCCGGCGGTCTTCGCGCATGCGGGCGCGCTCGGCGACGCTTTCCTCGGTCTCCTGGTAGAGCTTCTGCGCGTCGGGCGCGGGGCCACGCTTCTCGGCCAGCCCGGCCACGAGGCAGATGAGCCGCTCCTCGCCGCGGGTGATCCGCAGCTGGTCGCCTACGTGCACCGTCTTGGCCGGCTTGCAGGCGGCGCCATTGAGTTCCACCTTGCCGCCGTCGATGGCCTGCTTGGCCAGGCTGCGGGTCTTGAAGAAGCGCGCGGCCCAGAGCCACACGTCGGCGCGGACGCCAGCGGTCATGGAAGTTTCGGTCATGGGAGAAGTGTGCGGCCGCCGCGCGGCAAACCCAAGCCTCAGGCCGGCCGGAACAGGTTGCCCAGCGGGATGGTCGCCAGCGAGAGCAGGATGCCCGCCCCCAGCACGGTGTTCGCCAGGCGCGGCTCCAGGCCGTGCTGGTCGGCCAGGATCGCCGCCGAGATCATCGGCGCCATGGCCGCCTGCAGCACGCCTACGGTAAGGATCACACCACCGACGCCGGCCGCCAGGCCCACGCCCAGCGCGATCAATGGGGCAAGCACCAGCTTCCAGCCCAGGCCCGCGGCAAGGGCGCCGACCTGGTCACGCTGCAGGTGCAGCTTGAACTGCAGGCCGACCGAGAACAGCGCCAGCGGCGTCAGGGTCTGGCCGATCTGCAGCAAGAGCTTGTCCACGGCAACCGGCCAGCCGCCGAACACGCCAGCGATGACACCGATGATGAGGCAGACAAACGGCGGGAAGCCCAGTACGCGCTTGGCGATCAACGCCCTGCTCGTGCTCTTCCCCGAATAGAGCGATGCCACGATGATCCCGCCCGCGGCCAGCAGCGGAAAACAACCGAGCTGGTCG
>NZ_JBQCFT010000249.1:0-72104 GCF_051958795.1 Luteibacter sp.
CGTCTCGGCCTTCGTGCCGACCAACGTCATCTCGATCACCGACGGCCAGATCTTCCTTGAAACCGATCTGTTCAACGCCGGTATCCGTCCGCCCGTCAACGCCGGTATCTCGGTGTCGCGCGTCGGTGGTGCCGCCCAGACCAAGATCATCAAGAAGCTCTCCGGCGGCGTGAAGCTCGCGCTCGCGCAGTACCGCGAGCTGGCTGCGTTCGCGCAGTTCGCTTCCGATCTCGATGCCGCCACCCGCGCGCAGCTGGACCGTGGCCAGCGCGTCACGGAACTGATGAAGCAGCCGCAGTACGCGCCGCTCTCCATCGGCGAGCTGGGCCTGTCGGTCTACGCTGCCGAGAAGGGCTACCTCGATGACCTGCCGGTCAACAAGGTGCTGGCGTTCGAGAAGGGCCTGCACGCGTTCTTCCGCCAGAACAACGCCGATCTGATGAAGAAGATCGACGAGACCGGCGACTGGGACAAGGACATCGAGGCCACCTTCAAGGCGGGCACCGACGAGTTCAAGAAGACCGGTAGCTGGTAAGCGATACCCACGCGGGGCGGTTCCGCCGCCCCGCTGCGTCACCCCTTAAAGACGAGTAAGCCATGGCAAGCGGCCGCGAAATCAAAACCAAGATCAAGAGCACGCAGAACATGCGCAAGGTGACGCGTGCGCTCGAAATGGTCTCGGCGTCGAAGATCCGCAAGGCGCAGGACCTGATGAAGGCCTCGCGCCCGTATGCGCGCCTGATGCGCAAGGTCATCGCCCACGTCGCCCAGGCCAGCACGGATTTCACCCATCCGTTCCTCACCGAGCGCGAGAACGTCGCGCGCGTCGCGTTCATCGTCGTCTCGACCGATCGCGGCCTGGCCGGTGGCCTCAACTCCAACCTGTTCCGCCGCATGCTCACGGCCATCCGTGAGTGGCAGGGCAAGGGTGTCGAGGTCGATGTGGTGGCCGTGGGCCAGAAGGCCGTGCAGTTCTTCCGCCGCATCAAGGGCGTGAACCTGATCGGTTCGGCCACGCACCTCGGTGAAAAGCCGAAGCTCGAAGACCTCATCGGCGTCATCAAGGTCGTCCTCGATGCCTACACCGACAACAAGCTCGATCGCGTTTTCCTGACCTACAACGATTTCGTGAACACGATCGTGCAGAAGCCGGTCATCGAGGCGCTGCTGCCGGTCTCGCTCGTCGCGAAGGAACTGGAAGACGCCAAGGGTGCGGCTGCGGAAGGCGTGAAGGTCGAGCAGACCCACGACTGGGATTACATCTACGAACCGGATGCGCGCACGGTGCTCGAGCACCTGATGACGCGTTACATCGAGTCCGTGGTGTACCAGGCGGCGCTGGAAAACCTGGCCTCCGAGCATGCCGCGCGCATGGTCGCCATGAAGGCCGCGTCCGACAACGCCACCAAGGTCATCGGCGAGCTCACGCTCAGCTACAACAAGGCCCGCCAGGCCGCGATTACCCAGGAAATCTCGGAAATCGTGGGCGGCGCCGCCGCGGTCTAACCCAACACGCCATGGCGACGCGTTCCGCGGCGCCGCTACAGAACCTACTTAAAGATTCATCCGGAGCACATCCATGAGCCAGGGTAAAGTTGTCCAGATCATCGGCGCGGTCGTCGACGTCGAATTCCCGCGTGACCAGGTCCCCGAGATCTACGACGCACTGAAGGTCGAAGGCACCGAGATCACCCTCGAAGTGCAGCAGCAGCTCGGCGACGGCATCGTCCGTTGCATCGCCCTCGGTTCCACCGATGGCCTGCGCCGCAACCTCGTCGCCGTGAACACCGGCGCCGGCATCAAGGTGCCGGTCGGCAAGGCCACCCTCGGCCGCATCATGGACGTGCTCGGCAACCCCATCGACGAAGCCGGCCCGATCGGCGCGCAGGACGCGTGGGAAATCCACCGCGAAGCCCCGTCGTACGACGACCAGGCCGCGGCCAGCGAGCTGCTCGAAACCGGCATCAAGGTCATCGACCTGATGTGCCCGTTCGCCAAGGGCGGCAAGGTCGGCCTGTTCGGCGGCGCCGGCGTCGGCAAGACCGTCAACATGATGGAGCTCATCAACAACATCGCGAAGGCGCACTCGGGTCTTTCCGTGTTCGCCGGCGTGGGTGAGCGTACCCGCGAGGGCAACGACTTCTACCACGAGATGAAGGACTCCAACGTTCTCGACAAGGTCGCGATGGTGTACGGCCAGATGAACGAGCCGCCGGGCAACCGCCTCCGCGTCGCACTGACCGGCCTGACCATGGCCGAGTACTTCCGCGACGAGAAGGATGAGTCGGGCAAGGGCAAGGACGTGCTGCTGTTCGTCGACAACATCTACCGCTACACGCTGGCCGGTACCGAAGTGTCCGCGCTGCTTGGCCGTATGCCGTCGGCCGTGGGTTACCAGCCGACCCTCGCCGAGGAAATGGGCGTCCTGCAGGAGCGCATCACCTCGACCAAGTCGGGCTCGATCACCTCGATCCAGGCCGTCTACGTGCCCGCGGATGACCTTACCGATCCGTCGCCGGCCACCACCTTCGCGCATCTTGACGCGACCGTGACCCTGAGCCGCTCGATCGCCTCGCTGGGTATCTACCCGGCCGTGGATCCGCTCGACTCGACCAGCCGCCAGCTCGATGCCAGCGTCGTCGGCGAAGAGCACTACAACACGGCCCGCCGCGTCCAGCAGACCCTGCAGCGCTACAAGGAGCTGAAGGACATCATCGCCATCCTCGGCATGGACGAGCTGTCGCAGGAAGACAAGGAAGCCGTGTCGCGCGCCCGCAAGATCGAGCGTTTCTTCTCGCAGCCGTTCCACGTGGCCGAAGTGTTCACGGGCTCGCCGGGCAAGTACGTCCCGCTCAAGGAAACCATCCGCGGCTTCAAGATGATCGTGGACGGCGACGTCGACCACCTGCCGGAGCAGGCCTTCTACATGGTTGGCGGCATCGACGAAGCCATCAAGAAGGGCGAGGAGATGGGTGCGAAGAAGGCCGCGTAAGCGCCTCCTTCGTCCCCCTCAACCAAGCACGGAATAGAAGCCCATGACCCATACCATCCGCGTCGACATCGTCAGCGCCGAAGCCGAGATCTACTCCGGCGAAGCCACGCTCGTGGTCGCCACCGGTGAGCTTGGCGAGCTGGGTATCGCGCCGCGCCACGCACCGCTCATCACCCGCCTGAAGCCGGGCCACGTGGACGTGGTCGGCACCAACGGCGAGCGCCAGCAGTTCTACGTCTCCGGCGGCATCCTCGAGGTGCAGCCGCAGGTCGTCACGATCCTCGCCGATACGGCTGCCCGCGCGGCCGACCTCGACGAGGCCGCAGCCCTGAAGGCGAAGGAAGAGGCGGAGGCCGCCCTGGCCAACCGTGGCGAGCAGCTCGACGTGGCCGAGGCCCAGGCCAAGCTGGCCGAGGCCCTGGCGCAGCTCCAGGCGCTGGAGCGCCTGCGCAAGACGCTTAAGCACTAAGCGTCGCCCGCACCGCTTCGAAAGAAACCCCGCCAGCCGGCGGGGTTTTTTTGTGCCCGGCCTTCATCCCGCGATGACCTTGCCCATTTCACACTGCCGGATATGCATGTTCGCTACCGCCGCAGCCTGTGGGTACTCCTCGCCGTCGCGATCGTCCTGGTCGTGGCGCGGATCGCGTTGCCTTACATCGTGCTCAACCAGCTGAATGCGCGACTGGCGCGGATGGGTTCGTACGCCGGGCATATCGAGGATATCGATATCCATTTGTGGCGGGGTGCCTACTCCCTCGACAGCCTGCGCATCACCAAGGTGGACGGGAAAATCCCCGTGCCGCTTTACGACGCCCGCCGCACCGACATCTCGCTAAGCTGGGTGGCCCTGACCCGTGGCCACCTGCGCGGCAAGGTCGAGTTCATCGAGCCCACCCTGAACTTCGTCGACGGCAAGGGCGAGGGCGATACCCAGACCGGTAAGGGCGTCGACTGGCGCGCCCAGCTGCGCGCGATCGTGCCCACGCGGATCGACGAGCTCCGGGTCGTCGATGGCACGGTCACGTTCCACAACTTCGTATCGAGCCCAAAGGTCGATCTGAAGATGACCGCGGTGAACGGTACGGTCACCAACCTCACCAATGTGGAACGGAAAGGTGGCTCGCGCGTCGCCCATCTCGACGCGACGGCGCGGATCCTCGGCGATGCCCCGTTGCAGACGAAGGCGGAGTTCGACCCGCTCACGGAAGCGGGCGACTTCAGCTACGAGCTCACCGTGCGCAACATCAAGCTGGTGCGCACCAACGATCTTGTGCGCGCCTATTCCGGCCTGGATTTCGCCGGCGGCGAAGGCGACTTCGTGATGGAACTCCAGGCGAAGGATCGCAAGCTCAACGGCTACGCCAAGCCCCTGTTCCACGACCTCAAGATCTTCAGCTGGAAGCAGGATGTCGTGCAGGAGAAGAAGAACCCGCTGAAGCTCGCTTACGAGGCCGTGGCCGAGGGCGTCACCAAGGTCTTCAAGAACCAGTCGAAGGACCAGTTCGCGACGCGAGTGCCCATCTCCGGCACGATCGACAGCCGCAACATGTCCGTCGGCCAGGCCATTGTCGGCATCCTGCACAACGCGTTCGTGGAAGCGTACAAGCCGAATCTCGAGCATCTCACCGAGCGTCCGAAGGACGACAAGGACTGACCTGCAACCGGTTAGTGCGGACGGCGGACTTGGCAGGGCGCCCCGAAACGCGCGACAGTGCGCCCCTGGCAAACTGGCAGGCAAGCCCATGACCCCACCGCTGCACGTCCTGATCCTCGCCGCCGGCGAGGGCAAGCGCATGAAGTCCGCATCCGCCAAGGTGTTGATGCCGCTCGCTGGCAGGCCGCTTCTTGCCCATGTCATCGAGGCTGCACGCGCACTGGGCCCGGCGGGCGTCCATGTGGTCTACGGCCACAATGGCGAGCAGGTGCGCCGCGCCTTCGCCGCGGATACCGCGCTGGGCTGGATCGAACAACGCGAGCGGCTGGGCACCGGCCACGCCGTGCGCACGGCGCTCGAAGCCCTGCAGGCCGACGGCAAGCTCGAGGGCCGCGTGCTCGTGCTCTACGGCGACGTGCCGCTCATCCGCAGCGAAGTCCTCTCTGCCCTCGTGGCGGGTGACGCGGGACTCGCGATGCTCGCCACGCGTCTGCCGAATCCGGCGGGCTATGGCCGCGTCGTGCTGGACGCCCAGGGCAAGGTGCGCCACATCGTCGAAGAGAAGGACGCGAGCGCGGCGCAGCGCGCCATCGATGTGGTGAACACCGGCATCGTGGCGGGCGACGCGGAGCGCCTGCTCGACTGGACGCAGCGTCTCGGCAACAGCAACGCGCAGGGCGAGTATTACCTCACCGATATCTTCGAGATGGCCGCCGCCGAGGGCGCGCCGGCCGCCTGCGTCGACTGCGACCCCGTCGATGCCTCGGGTGCCAACGATCCGTGGCAGCTGGCTGGCCGGGAGGCGATGTACCGCGAGCGCATGGCCCGGCGGCTGGCTGTCGCCGGGGTACGCATCGCGGATCCGTCGCGGATCGATATCCGCGGCAAGGTCACCACGGGTACCGATGTGGAGATCGATGTGAACGTCATCCTCGAGGGTGACGTGGAGCTCGGTAACGACGTGCGCATCGGGCCGTTCACGCGCGTGCGTAACGCGACGCTAGCCGCCGGCACGGTGGTGCTCGCGCATTGCGATCTGGATGGCGTGGTGACGCACGGCCCCTGCACGATCGGACCCTTCGCGCGCCTGCGCCCGGGTACTGATCTGGCGGAGGGCGTGCACATCGGCAACTTCGTCGAAACCAAGAACGCGGTGATCGCGGCGGGCTCGAAGGCTAACCACCTCTCGTACCTGGGCGACACGGTGATCGGCAGCAAGGTGAACATCGGCGCCGGCACCATTACCTGCAACTACGATGGCGTGAACAAGAGCCGCACGACCATCGAGGATGGCGTGTTCGTGGGCTCCAACAGTTCGCTCGTTGCGCCCGTCACCCTGGGGGCCGGCTCGACCATCGGCGCCGGCACGGTGGTTACCCGCGACGCCCCCGCCGGCGAACTCACGCTCGCCCGCGCACGCCAGACCACCATTGCCGGCTGGCACCGTCCGACCAAGAAATAACCAGCCCATCCTGCGAGCAGAATCTTGTGGGAGTGAGCTTGCGAGCGATGCTCTACCGCGATCCCGTCGTTCGCAAGCTCACTCCCACAGCTTGCCGGACACAGGTTTCGCGTCAGCGGTAACGCCAGCCGTCGATCTCGACGAGCAGTTCTTCGCGGCAGATGTCGCCGTGGACCACGACCAGGGGCGCATCCGGCCAGTGGGCGTCGGCAAAGGCCTTCACTTCTGCCGCATCCGCAGGATGGCGCACATACGCCTTGAGCGGCGCGCGCGCGTCGAATCCTTCGGGAATGCCGCCGTTTGCCAGCAGCGCATCGCGGTTCCGGCGCGTCTCAGCCAGCTGCGCGGCGAGATCGCCGGCGTGCGCGGAGGCATGTCCGACGACCGCGGCGGTACCCGAGATGGCAAGCAGGTCGTCCGCGGGCAGCAGCGTGCCGCGGGCGAAGCTGGGCGGCGTGCGGCCGTACTGGCGGGGATACTGCCAGGCGCTCACCTGGCGCGGGTTCTCGACGCGGGTGCCCGGGCGGTCGGTTGCCAGCAGGTAAACCTGGAGCAGGCCTTCACTCGCGTGGTGTCCGATCGCCGAGGCGGCCGGAAAGCCCTGGGCAAACGCCTCGCCCATGCCGGCGATGCGGCCGTTGCAGAACAACTTGTAGCGCTCATCGTCCCCGGCGCCCGCATTGATCGCGCCGAGGTAATTCCAGATGCGCTGCACGTGGCATTCCGGCCCGCGTGAGACGAAAGCGGACAACTGGCGATAGGCATGCGCTGCCGCGCCTTCCGGACCGCCGTGGTCCGCCTCGTCGCACTCCACGGCGGCATACAGCCAGCCGCCGCCGCGCGACCAGCGCAGGTCGCCGTCACGGCCGTAGGTAACGTCCGCATCCACGGTCCAGACTTCGACGGGCGCCTCGCCCAGCGGCTCCAGCGCGACGCCGAGCCAGCGCGGATCGTCGATCGCGCGAGCCGCGCGGCCGAAGCCAAACGCGGCCAGGGTGCGCGACGGCAGCGGGCCAGCCGGCGGCTCGCGGTAGGTGACGGTCGGTGAAGGGCGGGCGGCGAGCGGGGCTCGCTCGCGCATGTCGCTGGCTGGGCGCATCGAGGCTTCCATGTAAACGCTGGGCCCCATCATATCCTGCGACCGGCCACGCGTTCGTGGCCGCGTCTTCACGTGGCTGAATGTAGGCTCGCCAGGGCATGAAAAGCCCTGTGTTACACTCCGCCGCCGCTGCCATCCGGGGGGAGGCAGGCATGATCCGGGGACCTGGAAACACCAATGGCAACGCAGACCGAAGCACAGAAAGAACTCGCAGAACTGATCGTCACCAGCCTGAACCTGGAGAGCGTGAAGCCGGCCGATATCGACCCGGAAGCGCCTCTGTTCGGTGGCGACCTCGGGCTGGATTCCATCGACGCGCTGGAAATCGCCCTCGCGGTGTCCAAGCGTTACGGCTTCCAGCTGAAGTCGGATAACCCCGACAACCGCACCATCTTCACGAGCCTGCGCACCCTGTCCGAGCACATCGAACAGCACCGCGCGGCCGCCTGACGGCCCGTTCAGGTCACGCTGCCTCGTGCCGTGGTTTGCTCTGCGCGAACACGGCATACGACCATGACCGACACCGCCGCCTGCTACACACATGCCTTCCGCTTCGCGGCGGGCCACCCCAGCTTCGCCGGGCATTTCCCCGGGCGGCCCATCGTGGCCGGCGTGCTGATCCTCGAGCATGCCGCGCGGGCGCTCAGGGCATGGCGCGATGCGTCGGTGCGCCAGGTCGTCGATGCGAAGTTCATCGCGCCGCTCCTGCCCGACGAAGAGGCCGTGCTGGAGCTGAGCGAAGCCGGTGAGCGCCGTTACCGCGTGGTGGTGCGTCGCGGGGACGCGACCCTCCTGCGCGGCACGCTGGAGGGCAGCGCATGAGCCACTGGCAGCAGCGCGAAGGTGGTGGGTTCTTCGCCATCTGGCTTATCCGCACGATCGGGCTTCGCCTGGGCCGCCGCGTCGCGCGCCTGCTGTTATGGCCGATCGCGCTCTACTTTTTCCTGCGCCGCCCCGCGGAGCGGCTGGCCTCGCGCCTGTACCTCGCGCGCGTGCTGAACCGCCCCGTGACCCATGCGGATGTGTTCCACCACATCCACATGTTCTCGGCGACGCTGCTTGATCGCATGTTCTTCCTGGCGCGCGGCGAGCGCGACTTCATCGTCGAGGCCGAAGGCGTCGCCGAGCTGGATGCCTGCCTCGATGAAGGCAAGGGCGTTCTCCTCCTGGGGTCGCACCAGGGTAGCTTCGAGGCATTGCGCGCGCTCGGCCAGCGCCGCCCGGACGTACCGCTGCGCGTCGTCCTCGACAAGCAGAAGACCCCTGCGCTGACGGCCTTGCTGGAAGCGCTCGCCCCGGACGTGGGTGCCGCCGTGATCGACGCCTCGCTCGGCGGCACGTCGGTCGCCCTCGCCATGGCCGAGGGCGCCGCGAAAGGCGGCATGGTGGCCCTGCTCGCCGACCGTGGCAATCCGCACGAAGCCTCGCGCGTCGTGCCGTTCCTCGGTACCCCCGCATCGTTCCCGGTCGGCCCCTGGTTGCTAGCGTCGGCGCTGAAGATTCCCGTGGTGCTGTGCTTCGGCATCTATCTCGGCGGTAATCGCTACCGGCTGGTGTTCGAAACCTTCTCCGAAGGTATCGACATCCCGCGTGCGTCCCGCGCCGAAGCACTCGAGGCGATCATGGCCCGCTTCGCCTCGCGGCTCGAGCACTATTGCCGCCTGTACCCGTTCAACTGGTTCAACTTCTACGATTTCTGGCAGGAGGCCGACGGTGCAACCGCAGCCGTTGTTCCCCAGCCGGTACAGCACGCCGATGCCTGACGGACAGCCACAACCGACGCTCACCAGGGCGGACTTCGCCTACCTCGTGCCGCACGCGGGCGACATGTGCCTGCTCGATGGCGTGGTGGCGTTCGACGCCGACACGATCCACGCGGTGAGCACGGACCATGTCGCACCAACGCACCCGTTGCGCGGTGAAGACGGACTCCACGCGGTGCATCTCGCCGAATACGGTGCGCAGGCCACGGCGGTACACGGCGCACTGCGGGCCAAAGCGGCGGGCGCGACGCAGCCCCGTCCGGGCATGCTGGTGAGCCTGCGCGGCGTGAAGCTGGCGGTGGAGCGGATCGACGACCTGCCGGGTCGCCTCGATGTGTTCGCCGAATGCCTGCTTGCCGACGAGTCCGGCGCGCAATACACCTTCCGCATCGAGCACGAAGGCCGCGAGATCGCCAGCGGCCGGGCGGCGGTGATCCACCCGGCCTGAGGCTGCCTCAGGCGACGCGATCGAACAGCTTCGTCCGCACGCCTTCGATATCGACGAGATGCTCGTAGCCCTCGAGCAACAAGGGATGCTCCGCGGCCGCCTGCTCGATGGCGTTGGCTGCGAGCAAGCGCATCATCCGCACGTTGTTACGCAGGCGCTCGGCCAGTGATTCATCGTCGAGCACATCGTGCAGCGTGCGGTTCATGTCGGCGAACCAGGTCAGGTCGCGCTGGTCCATCATGTGCCGGTGGTTGCGCTTGTGCGATACCGCGTGCCAGCGCTGGAAGAACCCCTGCATCTCGATGTTGAGCTCGGCGCTGCCGGTCAGCTCGGGTGCCATGTGCGTGATGAAGTCGGCATCACCGAGCCGGTCCTGGAACACGATCTGGCAGAGCACGCCCCAGTAGTACGCGTAATCCCAGATCACCTTGGTCGGGAGTACTTCCGGGTCACCGAACAGGTTGTATTGCCCGCGATACATGCGCAGCGTGCTGTCGTAGAACGAGAAGAACAGGCGCTCGAACAGGCGGGCCCGCGACGCCAGTGCCTCGCCGCGGCGATCGATGCCAACCAGCTGGGTGATGTAGGTATTGGTGATGGCGATGAAGTCGCTGCCCGGCGAGTAGAACGGATCGAGGAACGCGCCGGCCTCGCCCGTCAGCGCCCAGCGATCCGGGGAGAACATGCGCGAGCAACCGTACGAGTAGTTGCGGAAGAAGGCGAAGTCGAGCAGTTTTTCCTTGCGCGCCTCGACCTGCTTCGCCAGCACGGGCTGGTGCTCCCAAAGCCATGCCAGGGCCTTGTCGAAGGTGTTCATCGATTCCAGCGGCTGGATCTTCGCATCGGCCACGATGCCGACCGAATGCGCCCCGGATGCGAGCGGGATCAGCCACACCCAATAGCCTGGGCCGACCATATGGTTGGTCGAGCGCCAGCGCTCGGGCGGGTGGCAGCGATCCTTCCATTCGGCATCGCCGCACCAGTCATCGATCGCCAGGCGGTCGTCGATGCGGAACCACACGGCGTTCGCGTGGTGTCCGTTGTCGCGCGTCAGGTCGAGCTTGCGGCGCATGAGCCCGGCGCGGCCACTGGCATCGAGCAGCCAGCGGGCCTGCAGTTCCGATTCGCCGGCTTCACTCTTCACGCGAATGGTGTGGGGTGCATCGCCGCTGCCGATGTCGAAGCCCCGGACGGTGACGCCTTCGCGGAAATCGATGCCACGACGCGCCGCTTCCTCGCCCATGAAGTTTTCCAGGATGCCGCGATCGATCTGGTAGCTCGGCGTAGGCAGCACGGCGCTGACGCCAAGCTCGGTCACGTCGGCCAGGTCATCCTTGCCATCGGAGAAGAAGAATCGGAAGCCGAACTTGCGGATCTGCTCGGTCTCGAGGTGGTCGAGCAGGCCGAGCGTGTCGGCGAAGTAGTGCGCGGCGATTTCGACGGTGGATTCGCCGACCTTGAAGGCGGCTTCGGGCAGGGGGCGGGTGTGCCGCTCCAGCACCACGATATCCATGTCCGGATAAGCGCGCTTCAACTGCATCGCCAGCGAAAGTCCTGCGAGTCCTCCCCCGAGGATCACTGCGTCGTGCATCTTGTGGTCCATCCCTTCCACCCTTTGGTTGCGTTTCAATGTGTTGTCGTGGCGTCGCTGATAATGGTCGGTGTTGCGCGCGAACGCCGGTAGCTGTCGACGATATGGCCATAGTGGAACACGCGGCCGATCGTGTAGGTCGTGATGCGCGTGACATCGCGCACCGGGCTGAAATGACTGATGCGGAACGCGCCTTCATAACGCGACGCGATGGGTACGGAAACGACGCCTATCCCGCGCTCGCGGCATGCGGTGATCAGCACCGCGGCTTCGAAGACGAAATTCTCGGCGGGCAGGTCGACGAGATCGAGCGCCGCGCGCGGATAAAAGCGCTGGCCGCTCTGCGTGTCGGCGATCGGCCGCCCGCAGGCCCATGAGATACCCCAGTCGGCGACCGCGTTCGCGCGGCGCCGGCCAGGCGGCTGCTGTTCCTTCTCCAGCAGGCGGGCGCCGATGACGATGGCCCCCGGATGCTGGCGGCTCGCTTCGAGCATGGCAGGGATGTCGGCGGCGAGGTGTTGCCCGTCGCCATCCATCGTGAAGACACCATCGAAACCGTGGCGCATGGCTTCGCGGAAGCCGGTGCGCAGTGCCTCACCCTTGCCGCGCCGCGTGTCATGGCGGAGCAGGGTCACGCCCATCGACGCCACGATGGAAGGCGTCCGGTCATCCGATCCGTCATCGACCACGATGACCGGCATGCCCAGCGACATCGCGTCACCGACCACGCCTGCGATAGCCTGCTCTTCATTGAGGCAGGGAATCAGCACGCAGTAACGGTGGCCGGCGACGTTCATGCCGTGGTGGTGATGTCGATATGCAGGTCGAGCCCGCGCGCTGCGGAGACGCGAAGCGCTGCGGAGCGCGCCGCGGCGAGCACGCGGAAAAACGGCACGGCATGCGCGGACGGGTTGCTCTCGGTGATGCCATCCATCCACGCATCGCCACTTGCTTCGCGCCCGCTGTTGCCGGGCTCCGGCGTGATATCCAGGCGGATCGCGGCGCCGTCGGCGCGCGGTGACAGCACCAGCGCCGAGGCAAACGGGCCCGTGGTGCTGGTCATCCCACCGAGCGGGCCGGTGCCGGCGATGTCGTAACTGGCGAGCAGCACGTCGCGGTCATCGGCCACCGCTTGGGTCGCGGCCTCGAGCAAGCCGGCGCCGAAACTTTCCTCACCGCCCGACACCGCGCTCGATGCCGCGTGGCAATGCGTGGCGATGGTCCAGTAGCCCGCGGGTGCGTTATGCACGGAGTTGTGGAACTTGGTCGGCGAGAGTTCGGCCGGCGCGGTGGCCAGCGTTTCGCACATGTAGTCGGTGATGACCTGGTCGCCATGGGTCGAGGCGAAGACGCAGGGCAGGCTGGCCGCGTCGAGCCCGCTCATCGCCACCGCCTGGCCCGCCGCGGCGGCGGCCAGCAACACGCTCTCCGGCGCGCGACGCCGTTCATTCGGCGGCAGTACCTCGGCCACCGGGCGTTCGGTCGCGCCCGGCACCGCATCGCCCGTGGCGACTTCGCGGAACGCGTGCCACGTCGGCGTGCCCGGTGCCCACAGGCCGATACCCTTCACCCATACGCTCAGCGCGGCGCTCATGCGGCGGCTCCCGGGCGGGCGAAGGCCAGGCAGGCGTTGTTACCGCCGAAGCCGAACGAATTACTCAGGGCGATATGCAGGTCGGCCTTCTCCGACTGCCATGCCATCTGCGGGCCACAGAGCGGATCGGGCGTGGTGGCGCCGAGGTTCGCGGGGACGGTGCCGTCGCGCATCGCCAGCAGCGTGAGCACGGCCTCGACGATGCCCGCCGCGCCAAGCGTGTGGCCGGTGAAGCCCTTGGTCGAACTGGCACGGGTGGTCGCAGGGAAGCTGCGCGCCACGAGTGCGGCCTCGACTTCGTCGTTCTTCTGGCTGGAGGTGCCATGCAGGTTGATGTAGTCGACATCGCCCGGTTCGATCCCGGCGCGCGCCAGCGTGTCGCGCAACGCGAGTTCGGCGCCGAGCCCTTCCGGGTGTGGCGTCGACATGTGGTGGGCGTCGCTGGCCTCGCCGTAGCCGATGAAGAGCGGTGCGGAACCTTCTTCGGTAGCACGTTCGATCAACGCAAAACCACCGGCCTCGCCGAGCGAGATGCCGTTGCGGTTCGCATCGAACGGCCGGCACGGTTCGCTGGACACGAGCTCGAGCGAGTTGAAGCCGAACAGCACGCTGTCGCACAGCGTATCGACGCCACCGACCACCGCGGCATCGATGAGGCCAAGGCGGATCATGCGTTCCGCGTTGGCGAAGACCTTGGCGCTGGAAGAGCACGCGGTCGCCACGGTGAGGCAAGGCCCTTCGAGGTCGAACGTGCGGGCGACGAACCCGGCCAGCGAATGCGGCGTATGGATGGCGGGGCGGAGCAGGTCGGCCGGCATCGCGCCGTTCTCGAGCCGGCGGTAGCCCTCCTCGGTCGCGCCGATGCTGGCGGTGGAGGTGCCGAGCAGGACGGCGACGCGCGATGCGCCATAGCGCTGGCGCGCCGCGGTCACGGCATCGATAAAGCCATCCTGCCGCAGCGCGAGCCAGGCGAGACGGTTGTTCCGGCACTCCCACTGCGCCTGCTCGCGTGGCAGCGGTTCGTCTTCCAGGCCCGCTACCCGGCCGATCCAGCAGGGCAGGGGCGCGGTGGAGAAATCGTTGGGTGCAAGGCCGCCGACCGAGTCGGCGATGGCGCGCGCGTGGGCTTCATTGCCGCGTCCAAGGGCCGACGTGGCCGTGTACGCGGTGATCGCTAAAGGAGGCATGGGATGAGGCATTCCGGGAGCCTATCCTTTTTGAGCCCTAGCGTCTCGTGAACGGCATGTCAGCGGGCCAGGCGATTGCGCCACCGCGCCCGATCCGCAAGACTGGCCGCCCCAAGGAAGCCGCATGCGATGAACGGGTTACCCAAAACCATGCGTCGTGGACCCTGGCGTTACCTGGGCGACGGCGACATCCTCGTCGCCGCAGGTATCACGCTGCTCGCGCTCGTGGGGAGCCTCGGGCTGCTGTACGTGGCGCACTTCGTGCGCGTCTGGCGCGTCGCCACCCTGAGCCCGGTCCGGTCGCGGGCACCGCAAACGTTGCTGGTGTTCGGTCGAAAGCTCGTCGGCGGCCAGCTTGAGGCCGATTTCATCAGCCGGCTGGACCGCGCCCGCGTCCAGGCGCGCGATGGCCTGGCACCGCATGTGCTCCTGTTGGGTGGCCGCAGCGATGGTGGTCCCATCAGCGAAGCCGAAGCAGGACGTCGCTGGCTGCAGGATGGCGGGTGGCCCGCTGAAGTGCCGCTCACGCTGGAACAGGAGTCGATCGATTCGCTGGAGAACCTTCGCCATGCGCGCGAAATCCTGCGTTGCGATGCAGGCCTTCCTTCCGTCGCCCTGGTGACCAGCCGCTACCACCTCGCGCGTTGCCTGTACCTCGCCCGGCGGCTGGCGTTCGAAGCCACGCCGGTCGCGGCGGAACCGGCATTCCCCGGCGGCGCCCGTTATATCCGGCGCATGGCCCTGGAGGCCGGCTACCTCATGTGGATCGACATGGGCTTTCGCTGGGCCCGCCTCACGGGCAACCAGCGGGTGGTCGAGCGTCTTTCCTGAGCATCAGCCCCACGCGGCCGCTTGCCGCAGCGGGCTGCGCTGGCGCGCTTGGTAAGCTTGTGCCATCCCTAAACGAGGCTGCGCGCCCCATGTCCGAACAAGCCGATATCGCCGAATCGTTCCTGCGCGGGCTGCAGGATCGTATCTGCGCCGCCCTCGAAGAAGCCGACGGCGAAGCGCGATTCGTAGAAGACGCATGGACCCGGCCGGCAGGTGGCGGTGGCCGCACCCGGGTGCTTCGTGAGGGCGCGGTGTTCGAACAGGCCGGCGTGAACTTCTCGCGCGTCGCGGGCTCGCCCTTGCCGCCCAGCGCCACGGCCCACCGGCCTGATCTTGTCGGTGGCAGCTTCATCGCCACGGGCGTGTCGCTGGTCATCCATCCGCGCAACCCGTACATCCCAACCACGCATGCGAACGTCCGCTACTTCGAAGCCTCGCGGGAGGGCGCGGAGCCGGTGTGGTGGTTCGGTGGCGGCTTCGACCTCACCCCGTATTACCCGTTCGATGAGGATGTGCGCCACTGGCACACGGTGGCGCGGGACCTCTGCGCGCCGTATGGCGACGATGTTTACGACCGCTACAAGAAGTGGTGCGATGAGTACTTCTACCTGAAGCATCGCGGCGAGACGCGTGGCGTCGGCGGCCTGTTCTACGACGACCTGAACGAGGGCGGGTTCGAGCGCTGCATGAACTTCACACGTGATGTCGGCCAGGGTTTCCTCGACGCGTTCCTACCCATCGTCGGGCGGCGCAGGGATACGCCGTACGGTGAGCGCGAGACGGAATTCCAGCTGTACCGGCGCGGCCGCTACGTGGAGTTCAACCTGGTTTACGACCGTGGCACGCTGTTCGGCCTGCAATCGGGCGGGCGTACGGAATCGATCCTGATGAGCCTGCCGCCGCGGGTGCGGTTTGAATATGGGTATGCCCCGGCGCCGGAGAGCGCCGAGGCTAAGCTTGTGGAGTACCTGAAGCCGCGGGATTGGCTCTAGGTCCCACGGTTCCCTGATGGGGCGCTGCCGCTGAATTTCTGCGGGGTGGCGCCTTCGATCTTGCCGACGGTGGCCGAGTCGCTGACGTAAAGCTTTACTTCGCGCTCGAAGGTCATCGTGCCGCTGACGACCGCGTGCGGCCCGATGATGATGGTCGGCGGGCGGTTGTTCTCGCTATGCCAGCCCCAGTTCGGCTTCTTGACCAGGATGCCGCCATCCACCTTCGAGCCCTCGCCGACGGTGATGCTGGCGTTGACCGTTTCGATGCCACCGCCCACATGGGCGTGATCCATCAGGATGGTGCCGTTGACGTTGCTGAGGTGGCCCTTCACATCGGCGCCGTTCTTCAGCTCGACCCGACCGTTGACGTTCTCGACCTCGCCCTTGACCTGCGCGCGCTCGCCAAGCGTGAGTGCGCCATTCACCGTCTTCACTGCCTCGGCTGAGGCGCCATCACCGAGGTCGACGGAGCCGTTCACGGTGCTGGCCGTTTCGATCACGGCCTTGTCGCCGATGCGGACGGAGCCGTTGACCGAGCTGACATCGCCCGCGTGGGCGCCGGCTTCGACGCTGGCAGTGCCGTTGACCTTGCTGACGTCGTCAGCGGCAAAGGCGGTGGCGGAGAGGGAGAGAGCGATAACGGCCGACAGCAGGGTGACGCGCATGGTGTGGTGCTCCACGGGTGGACTGGACTCGTAGGATGCGCCAACGCCGCGCAAGGTTTAGCGTGACTTGCGGCAGGGGGGCGTAGTTGACGCCCTCCACCCGCCGTTCCACCATGGGATTTTCCCCTCCCATCGTTGGATGCCATGTACAAGCTCGTCATGATCCGCCACGGCCAGTCGGCCTGGAACCTCGAGAACCGCTTCAGCGGCTGGGCCGATGTCGACCTCAGCGAACAGGGCGTCGCCGAGGCCCGCGAGGCCGGCCGCCTGCTCAAGGAAGCCGGTTTCACCTTCAACGTGGCCCACACCTCCTACCTGAAGCGCGCCGTCCGCACCCTGTGGCACGTCCAGGACGAAATGGACCTGATGTGGATCCCGGTCGTCACCGACTGGCGCCTCAACGAGCGCCACTACGGCGCCCTCACCGGCCTGAACAAGGCGGAGACGGCGGCGAAGTACGGTGATGACCAGGTCAAGGTCTGGCGCCGCAGCTACGACACGCCGCCCCCGGCGCTCAAGCCGGGCGAGATGTCGTTCGCTGGCGACGCCCGCTACGACGGCATCGCCGAGGTCCCCCTGACGGAGTGCCTTAAGGACACCGTGGCGCGCGTGCTGCCGTACTGGCATGAGGTGCTGGCCCCCGCCATCAAGGCCGGCAACAACGTGCTCATGGCCGCCCACGGCAATTCCATGCGCGCACTGGTCAAGTTCTTCGACAACATCTCGGACGACGACATCGCCGAACTCAACATCCCCAATGGCATTCCGCTCGTCTATGAGTTCGACAAGGACCTGAAGCCGACGAAGAGCTACTACCTGGGCGATGCCGACGAAATCGCCGCCAAGATGGCCGCCGTGGCCAACCAGGGCAAGGCGAAGGCCTGACGCAGGCATCCCGCGGCGCGCGCCTGGCGCGCCGCGCGGATCCGGGTCCTCCTTTGTGGGAGCGCGCTTGCGCGCGATGCCCTCCCTGACAACCGTCACCCGGAAAGGATGGCGACTGCATCTGTGGCTTCCGAACCCGCACCGCTAACGTAGTCCCACACCCGCCAACACGAGAGCCCGCCATGCTTGCCCAGGTCGCCGCCCAGCCCGCCTCCGCCTACGTCCCGGTCGCCATGGCCGCCCTGATGTGCTGGGTCGTCTACCGCCGCGTGCGCCGTAATTTCGGGCGCCAGGTCATCCATACGCGGAAGATGGCGGTGCGCGTCGGCATCTTCGCCGTGGTCGCCTGCTTGCTGATGACGAGTGGTTTTGTCAGCCTGAAGCTGGCCGAAGGGGCACTGGCAGGCCTGGTCATCGGCGGTGCGCTCGCCATGCTGGGCCTGAAGCTCACCCGGTTCGAGATCGGTACCGACCGGGCCGATGGCTATACACCGAACCCATGGCTCGGCGCCGCCCTCACGGCGTTGCTGGTCGGCCGCATGGTCTACCGGTTCGCGATCGTAGGTACCGCCCTGCATACCGGCGCGGCGCCCGCCCATGGCCCGGCGCCGGGCGACAGCCCGCTTACCATGGCCATTGTCGGCCTGACGCTGGGTTACTACCTGGCTTACTACGCGGGGATCCTGATCCACCACCGCCGGTTCAAACGGCAGGCGCTGGGCCAGGCCGCCTGAGCCCCTTCTTAAAGGGCGTCGTTGTCGAGTTCGCCGGTACGGATGCGCACGACCTGGTCGAGCGCGCTGACGAAAATCTTGCCGTCACCGATCTTCCCTGTCCGGGCCGCCTGCTGGATCGCCTCGACCACCCGCTCGAGCTGATCGTCGGCCACGGCCACCTCGAGTTTGATCTTCGGAAGGAAATCAACCACATACTCGGCGCCGCGGTATAGCTCGGTGTGGCCCTTCTGCCGGCCGAAGCCCTTCACCTCCGTCACGGTCACCCCCTGGACGCCTACATCGGCGAGGGCTTCGCGGACGTCGTCCAGCTTGAACGGCTTGATGATGGCGACCACCAGCTTCATGTAGAACTCCTTGGGGCGCACCGGCTGCGGCACGCGGACGACCATTGTGCCATAGGCCTCCGCCCCGACCGCCTTGGGTGGTTTGTAGGAAAAACCCTACACTACGTAGGGGTGAAGGCTGATAGCGCCTACAAACCATTCACCTAGAATTTATTCCACGACGTCGGGGTAGCAGGATGGATGTGCAGGGTATCGACCAACTCGCTCAGCGGTTGGCATCGTTGGTTCCGCCAGGGTTGGCGCAAGCGCGTGAGGATCTGCACGCCAACTTTAAAGATGTCCTGGCGAATGGATTACGCCGCCTCGATCTCGTAACTCGAGAGGAATTCGACGTTCAGAGCCAGGTACTCGCACGGACCCGCGAAAGGCTCGAAAGCTTGGAAAAGCGGGTCGCCAGCCTCGAGGCCGGCGCCACGCCTGGCGGCCAGTAAACAAGGACGGCCGCAAGGTCCCGGGACCGCCCCCGATCCGTCACCCTCACCCCGAGAGCGGTCGGGGGCGGTTATTTCCCCATCCCGCGCAAAGGAGTGTGCGATATGCGAACCCGGTCCGGCATGGATCACAGCCGTTCGCTGCCGCTTCCTATGCGTAAGCGGTTACGATTCCCCGCCTCATGAGCCTCGCTGTCACGCTTTCGCGCGCGCAGGAGGGTGTCGCGGCGCCCCAGGTGGTCGTCGAGGTCCACCTTTCCGGCGGCCTGCCATCCACGTCCATCGTCGGCTTGCCCGAGGCGGCCGTACGTGAGGCGCGTGATCGCGTCCGCGTGGCCATACAGAACACGGCTTTCGAATACCCGAACCGCCGGGTGACGGTGAACCTCGCCCCGGCGGAACTCCCGAAAGACGGCGGGCGCTTCGATCTCGCGATTGCCCTGGGCATCCTCGCGGCGGGCTCGCAGGTGCCGCGCGAGCGCCTGGACGTGTGTGAATTCCTCGGTGAGCTCGCGCTCTCGGGCGAACTGCGCCCGGTCCCGGGCATCCTCCCGGCACTGATCCGCGCCCGCCGTTGCGGCAGGCGCATCGTGGTGCCCCGGGCCAACGCCGCCGAGGCCGCGTTGATCGGCGAGGGCGACATCCTCCTGGCCGATAGCCTTGCCGAAGTCTGTGCGTGGTTGCGCGGCAGTGGCGAACTGGCCACGCCCGCGTCGCCGGATTTCGACGACATCCTGGCCGGCGGGCCCGACATGCGCGACGTGCGCGGCCAGCACCAGGCGCGCCGTGCGCTCGAGATCGCCGCGGCGGGTGGACACCATCTACTCCTCATCGGTCCGCCCGGCACCGGCAAGACCATGCTCGCCGAGCGGCTGCCAGGCATCCTGCCGGCCATGACCGAGTCGGAAGCGCTCGAGAGCTGCGCCATCCGTTCGCTGGCGGGCGAGGGCATCGATCCGACCGCCTGGCGGCGCCGGCCGTTCCGCGCTCCTCATCACACGGCGTCCGGCCCGGCTCTTGTCGGCGGTGGATCGTCGCCGCGCCCTGGAGAGATTTCGCTCGCGCACAACGGCGTGCTGTTTCTCGACGAGCTGCCTGAGTTCAGCCGGCATGTACTCGAGGTACTCCGCGAGCCGCTGGAATCGGGGCAGATCGTCATCTCACGCGCTGCCCGCCAGTCCACGTTCCCGGCGGAGTTCCAGCTCGTCGCCGCCATGAACCCGTGTCCCTGTGGTTACCAGGGCGATCCGCATCACGAGTGCCGTTGCACGCCTGACCAGGTCGCGCGCTACAAAGCGAAGATTTCCGGGCCGCTGCTCGATCGCATCGATCTCTGCGTCGAGGTGCCGCGCGTATCGATCGCGGAGCTATCCGCTGTACGTGGTCCCCACGACGATGACACCGCGACGGTGCGCAAGCGCGTCATCGCCGCACGAGAGAAGGCCCTGCTGCGCGCAGGCCAGCCGAACGCGGAACTCAGCGTCGTGAACCTCGAGCGCGATTGCGCGCTGCCTTCCGCCGAGCGTGACTGGCTGGAGAGTGCCCTCGACAAGCTCGGCGCATCGGCCCGCGCTTATCACCGCATCCTCCGCGTTGCGCGAACGATCGCCGATATCGAAGGCGGCAGTGGCTGTGTCGAGCAGGTGCATCTCGCCGAGGCGATGCACTACCGGCGGTTCTAGGGCGCGTGATCTCCCGAAAGCGGAAATCCACCAACTCGATGCAGGGCATTTTGCGCTGGACGAGAAGGTGGATGACATCGCGTCACTGATCCTCCGGTTCCTTGGTGGTCTCGGGCGGTGAGCGCCACTTGCGCGCGAGGTCTTCGCACCTGTCCAGCATCCAGTCAGGCGGTGGGAAGTCAGGTGGCGGGTTGTAGTTCAGGTATCGATAAGCGCGAGGGATGGGCGGGTCTTTCTTTTTTGTTTTCATGAGCGTGATCGAGAATTGAATTCAACTCGTGCCACATCGGTGACGTTGATGAGAATGTCCTTAGACGTAGTCGTTGTCGGTGAGGCATCGTCATCGTCCCAGGCGCTTTCAGTAACGAAAAAGTGACCTTTTTCCGAGCTTTCCGGCCAGACACTCGGCCATCCGCTCAAGCGTGAGCCATCTTTCAAATTCAGCGTAACGAATCGGTGCTGTTGTGAAAACACACCGAACCATTCGCTCGGATACGACGTGCGCTGCGTCGCGCCAAGTCGACGAAGCCAATCGAACAGGTAGTCGTGATTTGCTGCAACGCTCATGCCGGCACCCGCGACGACTGCAGTAACCAATCGAGCGAAGAGTGTGCTCTCGGCTGTCCACGGGCCATCCCCCGTCAGAGTTAATACTTATTTCATGTACTGCCTAGTTGACAAATGGGTGGATGGAGGCGGAGAATTCTGTACTAGGCGGTTTGATAATGACTGCCTGCCCCGTCCCGGTGCTGGATACCCTCCCTCCCCCCGCGCCAGCACCGGGACCGGCCTTTACATCCCCTTCGATACACGTTTTTAGGTCGGCCCACCCCTTTGGTGATGGCCGATTTTTTTTGCGCGTTCTCCCTGGGGATCAGGCTGCCGAGGCAGGGTGGAACTGGCTTTCCTCCGTGGAGCCGGACAGCGCCGACAGCGAGCTCAGCGAGCCCGAGATCACCTGGTTCACGCGATCGAAGTATCCCGTGCCGACCTCGCGCTGGTGCTTCGCAGCCGTGTAGCCATCCTTCTCGGCGGCGAACTCAGCCTCTTGCAACGCGACGTACGCCTCCATCTGGTGGTCACGGTAACCGCGGGCCAACTGGAACATGGAGTAGTTCAGGGCGTGGAAGCCCGCGAGCGTGATGAACTGGAACGCGTACCCGAGCTTGCCCAGGTCGTTCTGGAAGCTGGCGATCGTTTTCTCATCCAGGTTCTTCTTCCAGTTGAAGCTCGGCGAGCAGTTGTAGGCCAGCTTCTTCCCGGGGAACTCTGCATGGATCGCCTCGGCGAAGCGGCGTGCCTCATCCATGTCGGGCGTGGATGTCTCGCACCAGATCAGGTCGGCATAGGGGGCGTAGGCGAGGCCGCGGCTGATCGCCTGTTCGATGCCCTGCCGTGTTTCATAGAAGCCCTCCACGGTGCGTTTGCCCGTGAGGAAGGCCTTGTCGTTCTCGTCGATATCGGAGGTGACGAGCCCCGCGCCCATCGCGTCGGTACGCGCGACGATCAGCGTGGGAACGCCGGCGACGTCGGCGGCAAGGCGCGCGGCCACCAGCTTCTGCACGGCCTCCTGCGTCGGCACGAGGACCTTGCCGCCCATGTGTCCGCATTTCTTGGCGCTGGCGAGCTGGTCCTCGAAGTGCACGCCGGCGGCGCCCGCTTCGATCATGTGCATCATGAGCTCGTAGGCGTTGAGCACGCCGCCGAACCCGGCTTCCGCGTCGGCGACGATCGGCACCAGCCAGTCGAGGCCATCCTTGCCTTCGGCGTGGTGGATCTGGTCGGCGCGCAGCAATGTCTTGTTGATCTTGCGCACGACGTTGGGCACGGAGTCGACCGGGTACAGCGACTGGTCGGGGTACATGGTGCCCGCGGTATTCGCATCGGCCGCGACCTGCCAGCCCGAGAGATAGATGGCCTGCAGGCCGGCCTTCACCTGTTGCATGGCCTGGTTGCCGGTGAGCGCGCCGAGCGCGTTCACGTAAGGCCGTTCCTGCATGGAGCGCCACAGGCGATCGGCGCCACGTCGGGCCAGGGTGTATTCCACCTGCACGGTGCCACGCAGGCGCACCACGTCCTCGGCGGTGTAGGGGCGTTCGACGCTGTTCCAGCGTTCGTTGTTCTTCCAGTCGAGCGTGATCTGTTCGGCAGTGTGCGTCTTCATCGTCGTACTCCTTGGAGAGGTATCAGGCCAGTCGTTCGTAGGCGGGCAGGGTGAGGAAGTCGCGCAGTTCGTTTGAATGGGTAAGGGCACTGATCAGTGCAGCCGCTTCGTCGGCGCGCGCCGCACCGGGCAGCTTCGATTCGCGAAGGCGGTGGGTATGTGCTGCGAGCGCCTGGTCGAAAAGGGGCAGGGTGATGGGTGCGTGGTCGCTGAACTCCACGGGGCCGTGATGCAGCCACTGCCACAGCTGCGCGCGCGCGATTTCAGCCGTCGCGGCATCTTCCATGAGGTTGTGGATCGGCACGCAGCCTTGTCCCTCGAGCCACGCCGCGGTGTAGCGGAGGCAGACCTCCACGTTGTTGTCGAAGCCGGTGCGGGTGACGGTGCCGATGGCAGGCGCAATCAATGCATCGCGATTCGCCACGACGTCATCGCGGGTAACGTGCAACTGGTTGGGCGTGGGCATGTGGGCGTCGAAGATTTCCATCGCCACGGGGACGAGCGCGGGGTGAGCCACCCAGGTGCCGTCGTGGCCCGCCGTGACTTCGCGCAGCTTGTCCGCGCGCACCTTGGCCATGGCGGCATCGTTCGCCTCCGCATCGCCCTTGATCGGGATCTGTGCAGCCATGCCGCCCATCGCGAAGGCGCCGCGGCGGTGGCAGGTCTTGATAAGCAGTTCCGAATACGCCTTCAGGAACGGCACGGTCATCACCACCTGGCCGCGTTCGGGAAGCAGGCGATCGGCGTGTGCGCGGAAGGTCTTGAGGTAGGAAAAGATGTAGTCCCAGCGCCCGCAGTTCAGGCCGACGACACGCGTACGCAAGGCGTGCAGGATCTCGTCCATCTGGAACACCGCAGGCAGCGTCTCGATGAGCACGGTGGCCTTCATGCAGCCAGGAGGCAGCGCGAGCACGTCCTCCGCGTGGGCCATCACGTCATCCCAGAGCGCGGCTTCTTCCATCGACTGGAGCTTCGGCAGGTAGAAGTACGGGCCGCGATCCTGTGCGCGCAATGCCGCGGCGTTGTGGAAGGCGAACAGGCCGAAATCGAGCAGGGCGCCGGAGAGGACGTCGCCATCGATCTCGACATGCCGCTCCGGGAGGTGCCAGCCGCGCGGACGTACGACCAGGACGGCGGGACTGTCGATGACGGTGTAGCGCTTCCCTTCCGGGCTGGTGAATTCGATGGTGCCCTCGACCGCATCGCGCAGGTTGCGCTGGCCCTCCATCTGGTTGGCCCACGTTGGTGCGCTGGAATCCTCGAAGTCGGCCATGAAGACCTTCGCCCCCGAGTTGAGCGCGTTGATGATCATCTTGCGTTCGACCGGGCCGGTGATTTCGACGCGGCGGTCCTGCAGGGCAGAGGGGGTCGTCGCCACGGTCCAGTCGCCCGCGCGGATGGCGGCCGTGTCAGGGCGGAAATCGGGAAGGTCCCCGGCGTCATAGCGCTGCTGACGGGCGGTACGTTCGGCCAGGAGGGCGAGCCGGCGGCTGTCGAAGCGGCGGTGAAGGTCCGCCACGAAGGCCAGCGCGGCGTGGGTGAGGATGTCAGCGAAGGCCTCGTCGGTGCCGTGCAGGCTGACACCTTCCAGGGGATTCATCACGCTCTTGGGTACTGCCATGGTCGCTGCCTCCGGACTCGGGTCTGGAGGTCACGCTACGGCGCCGCCCACGCCGTTGACAAAGCATATGTTTCAATCTATAGCATTAACAGGCTTAATGTACGATCTAACTTATTGGTTGGAGTGAGAAATTCGCATGGCCGGAAAGCTGAATCCAGCTAAGAGCGCGACTGCGAAACGCCGCGCGCGGCGTAAAGCGTCCGATTCTGCCCCGGCCGCCGCCGACGCAGCCGGCCGTTTCTACTACAAGGGCAACCGGCTGAAACAACTTCGCGCGTTCGTGTACATAACGCGGCTCGGCACCCTCAGCCGTGCGGCGGAGGCGCTCTTCCTGTCTCAGCCATCAGTGAGCCTGCAGCTGCAAGCGCTGGAGCGGGAGCTGGGGATGCCGCTGGTCGAGCGCACCCGCCGCCGCGTCACGCTGACCGACGCGGGTGAGGCGCTCTACGAAATGGCCCGCCCCCTCGTCGAGGGTTTCGAGAACCTCGACCGGGAGTTCATCGCGAAGACGCGCGGCAAGCAGTCCGGCCGCCTAGTCGTGGCGGCCGGCGCCTCGACCATCCAGTACCTGCTCCCCGACCTGGTGAAGGCTTACCGCGAGCGCTACCCCGATGTGCACCTGCAACTCGCCAACGTGACCGGGAAGGACGGCATGGCATTGCTACGCGCCGACGAGGCGGACATCGCCATCGGTTCGATGCTCGACGTGCCCAACGACATCGCCTGGGCTCCGGTCTACCACTACGACCCGATGTTGATCATGCCGCCGGATCACCCGCTGGCATCGCAGGACACCATTCGTCTCGAAGACCTTTCGCCGTACGGGCTGATCCTTCCTCCACAACGGCTCACGACCTTCCGCCTGGTCGACATGGTGTTCCAGCAGAGGCGCGTGCCGTACACCGTCGCGATCGAAGTGGGTGGTTGGGACGTCATCAAGCAATACGTGGCGATGGGGCTGGGTATTTCGATCGTTACTGGTATCTGCATTACCGATGCCGACCGTGAGCGGCTCGTCGTGCGCAACCTTCGACAGTACTTCCCGCAACGAAGCTACGGCGTGGTGATGCGGAAGGGTAAGTTCCTCAGCCCGGAAGCGCGCGCGTTCATCGACCTGATCAAGCCGGGGTTGCTTACGCACCGGGATTACGATGAGTCGGGGCATTCGGAGCGGTGACTACGCGCGCACGTCGACGGCGTTGCCGGTTCGCAGCGCCTTGATCAGCGTCAACATTCCCTTCGCGCCGTAGAGGGCTCCGTCGTAGGCGCTGCGATATTTCGCGGCGGAATGCATCGGCGACATCGAACCCACTACCCTGGCAGCGCGCTCGGCTGCCTCTATCAAGTTGAACGGACGATCGTCAGCCAGGTTTCGCGCGCCAGAGTTCCTGAAGAGAATCAGTTCCGACGCCACCTCTTCGGTCAACTTGCCTTCCTCCATGAGCTGCACGGCAAGGGGATCCAGCTGACTGGGCCGGACTTTCGTAAGGTCAAGCTGTGCGAGCGCCTGCGCCGCACCTCCGGACATGCCCTGTCGCGTCCGTTTTACTTGATCATCCGTGCCGCGAGAGGCTCCGAGTTGATCGAGTCGCAGCGAAGGCAGGGGCTTTGGTCGAATTTCCATGCTTTCCTCCAGGGAGGCGTGCACGTTGCCTGACCTCGCCAGCAAAAGTCTGTCATCCGTTTCCGACCGAACGTGTCATCCGCACATCAGCTTGGGCCGCGTAGCTATCGGCTCGTGGTGGTAAATGTCACGACGGCTCCCGCTATGTACAACGTTCGCTTTCGCTTGTCCGGCGGGTGATCTGGGAGGCTTATGCGTCCCGATGCTTACCGTGGTACCCCACGAACATGGCGCGGATGCGCGCCATGTCAGCATCGGGATCATCGGTCGTGTGTACGAGCGGGCCCAGCGTGAAGGTCTTCGTCGGGTAATCGATGAAGACGGGCTGGATCGGCACGCCTGCCGCGCGCGCAATGCGCAGGAACCCGGATTTCCACTGCTTCACCGGTTTGCGCGTCCCTTCGGGCGCGATGCCAAGCCAGAGCTTGTCGTTGGCAGCGAACTGCCCAAGCATCTGCTCAACGACATTCGTCGCGGCCTTGCGATCGATCGGGACGAGCGGCATCCGGCGAAGGATGGGCCCGAAGGGGCCGTCGAACGCTTCGCGCTTGATCATCACGCGCAGGTCGAGGCGGATGGCCTGCAACATCAGCAGCCCGTAGACGCCATCCCAGTACGATGAATGCGGGGCGCCAATCAGCACCAGCTTCTTCTCATTCGGCATGGTGCCTACGATGCGCCAGCCGGTCCGCTTGATGGCCCAACGGCAGAGCCGCCTGAACCACACGTCGCGCAGGCGCGGAACGTTGGGCGCCATGTCGCTCGGGACGCCGCCGTTCAATCGCGGCTCCAGTCACGCGATCGCGTGCGCTTGGTTTCACCGCGCTGGGCCTTGCCAGCGAGGCGGCGCTCCTTCGAGGCACGCGTCGGGCGGGTCGCCACGCGCTTCTTGGCGACGATCGTCGCGGCGTGGATGATTTCGGCAAGCCGTTCGCGTGCATCGTCGCGGTTCCGGGCCTGGTCGCGGAATCGGCGCGCCTGGATGACCAGGACGCCCGCGTCGGTCATGCGGCGATCGCGGCGCGCCATAAGCCGTTCGCGCACTTCCTCAGGCAGCGACGGTGAACTGGCGACATCGAATCGCAGTTCCACGGCGCTTTCCGTGCGGTTGACGTGCTGCCCACCCGGGCCATCCGCGCGCGTGAAGCGCTCGATGAGCTCGGAGTCGGGAATCGAGATGGATGGCGTGACGATAAGCATGACGTGGCGAATTCTAGCAGCGCGGCGCCGCAGGTCATGATGCGGCGCGATCCCGCAAGCGAGGACTACAGGCTGGCGAGCCGTTCCCTGACAGAGCTCCCGGCGGGCGATATCCGAGCATAGCGATCCTTCCCGAGTCGATGGAGTCTCGCACATGTTTAACGTTAAACTTGCCGCTGCGCTGGTCCTTGCGCCTGCCATCGGGTTCGACATGGAAGACACTATCAAGCTCCCCAAGCTGCGGCGACTCATCGCTGCTGATCTCATCGGCGATGTTGATGTCGTCGGTCGGCGGGGCGGTTGGGTCGTTCGCGTGCATACGGGCGATCAGGTTCCACCGGTGCTTGCGGCGGCCAATGGCGCCGTGCGCGTATTCACCACGGCAGACAGCGCGGTCCATCAATTGATCCGGCTGGGCGTCACGCGCTTCCATTTCGTAGCGGACGAATACGAATCGGGGACGTTGCGCGCGCCGAGGCCCGATCGTGCCGCGGTCCTCAAGCAACAATCCGAGTACGAGGCGTGGCTCAAGGCCAAGCTTGATGCGGTGGATGCGCGCCTTGAAGCCGGGACGGAGCCGTTGTACACGCCGGAAGAGGCTTGGGCACGCGTCCAGGAGAGACTTGCATTACACGAAAAGGGTGGCGAGAAAGGCTGAGGCGCTGCATGGCGTCTTGGCTTCTCACCCAGTCCGCCGAGCGTGACCTGGATGCTCTGCTGTCCTATCTCGCGCAGCATCGCGCAACATCGGCGTCACGCAATATTGCTCTCGTGATCTTTAATCAGATTGAGTTGATCGCAGCGCACCCACTTGCTTTCCCCGAGGATTCTGCCGGCAGGCGCCACAGCATCGTTCCTCGATTGGCACATCGAATTACCTATCGGTACATTGCCGAGGCGGATTGCGTCCGGGTGACGGCAATCACCCACGCGCGTCGACAGTGGGTGCGCTCGTAGCACCTCAGCCGTGCCGCAACCGAAGAGCGTCTTCCCATCCGAAGCGGATGCCCAGGGACTGCCACGTACCGTCCAGCCCGGCCTCGATCGACAAGGGCGCGCCCGTCGCCGGGTGTTCGAACGTCAGCCGCTCGGCATGCAGCAACAGCCGGTGGGAACTGAAGTGCTGCTTGAACAGCCGGTTGTGGTCGCCCCTGCCGTGCTGGCTGTCGCCGACGATCGGGTGGTGGATGTGGGCGAAGTGCTTGCGGATCTGGCGGAAGCGGCCCGTCCGTGGCTCGGCCACGACCAGTGCGTAGCGCTGCTTGTCGTAGCGGCCCAGCGGGATATCCACCTCCACGGTCGCCAGGCGGCGATAGTCGGTGGTGGCTTCGCGGCGCGGTCCGGTATCGCGGGAACCGGGCAACGGGTAATCGACCGTTCCCTCGGCGGGCTCGGGCCAGCCGCGTACGACGGCGAGGTAGCGCTTGCTCACGGTGCGGCCCATGAACTGCTCGCCCAGCGCGCTCGCCATCTCGGGCGAACGGGCGACGAGCAGCACGCCCGAGGTGGCCCGGTCGAGCCGGTGGGCCAGGTGCAGGCGTCCTTCGACCTGCTCGCGGAGCAGGTCGATCAGGAAGGCATCATCCGGCCCGACGAACTTGGAGCGGTGCACCGCCAGGTTGGCGGGCTTGTTGACGGCGACGATCTCGTCGTCCTGGTACAGGATCTCTAGCACGGCAGCGCTCAGGCGTTGCGACGCGGCCAGCCCGCGCTGAAGGACACCACGCCCAGCACGGCGGCGACCACCGCCGGCCACATGCCGCGCGGCGCGAGCGTGCCGACCAGCGCAGCGCAGATGAACAGCGACGAGCCAAGCATGCCGAAGGCGAGCAGGCGCCGCGTACGTCGCGCCTCGTCCTGCGCCAGCAGCAGGGCGCGCGGATCCGCCACCTCGCGTCGCTCGCCGCTGGCCACCTGGCGCAACGCATCGCGCACCAGCTCCGGCACGCGCGGCGCGGTGTGGATCCACTCGGGCAGGCGTCGGCGTACATCGCGCAGCGTGGCGCGCACGCTGTAGCGCTCGCGCAGGATCCGGCGCAGTACCGGATGGGCCACCGCCCAGATATCGATCTCGGGGTCGAGCATGCGGCCGACGCCTTCGATATTGAGCAGCGTCTTCTGCAACAGGATCAGCTGAGGCTGCAAGGTGAGTTCGAAGCGGCGCGCGGTCTGGAACAGCTTCACCACCAGCTCGGCAATGGAGATCTGCGACAGCGGGCGCGTGAAGTACGGCTCGCACACCGTGCGGACGGCGGCCTCGAGCTCGTCCAGGCGGATCGTGGAAGGCATCCAGCCAGCGGCGACATGCAGTTGCGCGATACGCGCATAGTCCCGCTCGAACAGCGCGATGAAGTTCTCGGCCAGCCAGTACTGGTCGGCTTCCGGCAGCGAACCCATGATGCCGAAATCCAGCGCGATGAAGCGCGGCTCGTCGATCCGTGCGGTGTCTACCCAGATGTTTCCGGGGTGCGCGTCGGCGTGGAAGAAGTTATCGCGGAACACCTGTTCGTAGAACAGCCGCACGCCCTTTTCGGCAAGATGCTTGCGATCGAGGCCGGCGGCGTCGATCGCCGCGATGTCGTCGGCGCTCACGCCACGCACGCGTTCCAGGGTCAGTGCACGCTCGGTGCTGAGCTCCCAGATCACCTCGGGCACGTAGAGGTCGATGCCGCTGGCGAAATTCCGGCGGAGCAGGCTGGCGCTCGCGCCTTCGCGCTGCAGGTCCAGCTCGTTGTCGAGCATCTTTTCCACTTCCGCCACGACTTCCAGCGGGCGGATCTTGTCGGCATTCGGGTGCCAGCGCTGGGCGAGCTCGCCCAGCGAGTGCAGCAGGTCGATATCGCGTGCGATCCGCTTGTCGATACCCGGGCGCAGCACCTTCACCACGACCTCGCGGCCATCGTGCAGCGTGGCCGCGTGCACCTGCGCGATGGACGCGGAGGCGAGCGGCACTTCATCGAACGAACCGAACAGCGTGGTGACCGGCGCCTTGAGCTCGCGCTCGATGATCGCGCGTGCCTCGCCCCCCGGGAAGGGAGGTACCTGGTCCTGCAACAGGGCGAGCTCGTCGGCGACATCGGCCGGCACGAGGTCGCGCCGTGTCGACAGCACCTGGCCGGCCTTGACGAAGATCGGGCCGAGCTCGGTCATCGCCAGGCGCAGCCGGGCCCCGCGGGGCAGGCCACGCGCATCCGCCGGAAGCTTCGGGAAGAACGGCCGGACCAGCTTCAGCGGACGGAAAAGATGCGCACCATCGACGAGTTCGTCGAGATGGTACTTCAACAGGATGGCGGCGACGCGCAGCAGGCGCGGTGCAAGGCGCAGCGGCGTCATGCGCCGCTCCCCTTGCGTGCCCGTTCCAGCCGGGCCAGTCGCGCTTCCAGGCGTTCGGTGCGTTCGCGCAGTGCATCCACGCCGTCGAGGAAGGCTTCGGCTTCGCCCGGTGCCACGGCGACACGACCCTCGTCACGCAGCCAATCGGCACCGTCCTCAACGAGGTGCCTGCCGGATTCGCGCGCGTGGGCGAGGCCTTCGCGCAGCGCCTTCGCCAGGGCCACGCCCAGCGTGTCGCCGAAGGTCTTGGCGAAGGCTTCTTCGACATCCGGCGCGTACTGGCGGGCCAGCCGTTCCAGGCGACGCGCGAGCTCGGCGTCACCGGCGATATCCACCTTGCCCGGTGCGACGCCATCATCGTCGCCGCGCAACGCCATCGCCAACAGGCTGCCCGGCGAGGCCGTGACGCGCAGGCTGCCGCCGTCTTCCGGCGGGCCGACGCGCAGGCGGCCCTTCTCGACCGAGATGCGCAGTGCCAGCTCCGGACCGCTCAGGTGCACCTGCACGCTGCGGCCATCGAGTGCATCGAGGCGCGCGCGGGTATCCGGATCCAGGTCGACTGCGCGGTTGAGCGCGGCCTCCATGGCGCGGCCGGCCAGGGCACGCAGGGGGCGGGGCAGGAAGCGATTCGGGCCAGCGTCGGCCGGGGAGCGATCAGGGGTCATGCCGCGATTGTAGCCCGTGGCCCCGTGGACGACGTATCCACGATGTCGCGGTCAGCCCGCGCCGTCGAACCCGGCCTGGCGCCACGCCTCGAACACCGCTACCGCGACGGCATTGGAGAGGTTGAGGCTGCGGTTGCCTGGACGCATCGGCAGGCGGATGCGTTGCGGCTCGGGGATCGCGTCCAGTACGTCATCGGGCAGGCCCGCGGTTTCGCAACCGAACAGCAGGGCGTCGTCTTCCGCGTACGTCACGTCGGTGTGCAGGTGCCTTCCGCGCGTGGAGAAGGCAAAGACACGTGGCTGGCCAAGGACCGCGAGGCAGCTGGCGAGATCATCGTGCACGCTGACCGGGGCGAACTCGTGGTAGTCCAGGCCCGCGCGGCGCAGCCGGGTGTCGTCCAGTTCGAAGCCCAGCGGGCGGATCAGGTGAAGGCTCGCGCCGGTGTTGGCGCAGAGGCGGATCACATTGCCCGTGTTGGGCGGAATCTCGGGTCGGAACAGGATGACGTGGGGCATGCCCCCATTATGACGCCACGCGCGGGCAAACGATGCCATCCGGGGGAAGGGCGCAGCTCGGTGCCGTCAGCATGCTGATGGCGCCAGGCGCTGGCTTCGCCGCCTTGGCCAGCTGCACCGGGGCACCCTGGTAAGTGAGCATGTTGCCCAGGATCAGGCCGCAGACCAGCAGCGAGGCGACCAGCAGGCCACGGAGGACGAGTAGTTCGTGTTTCATGACATCGGTTCCCTTGATGAGCGGATGAGGGGTCAGGCCATGCCGGCCAGGGTGAGGGCGCAGATCAGCATCGTCGTGGCGAGCAGGGCGGCGAGCATCGGCAGTTCGTACTTCATGGCGTTCTCCTCGAAGGATTCGGTGGGCCGGGTGGAAGTCCCGGGGCGTGCTTAGTAACGCAAACGCCGTGCCAGCCCTTTAGAGTCGGCAATCAACTGATTCGCATGAGGTTTGTCAGGTCGTGGGAAATCGCGACGGTGTCCGCGGACACGACCGGCAGCCAGGCGGACACCGTCCGCGTACGTGCCGTGCGACCGATTGCGCGACATGGACCGCAACGGCTAGCCTCAGGGGAGAAACGGGCCACGGAGGCCTGGAGGAGCCGTGCATGAAGAAACGTCTCGCCCTGCTGGCCGCAGGCATGATGACCGTCGTGGGTGCCGCCGCCGCGGCCGCTCCCACCGCCGACACCATTCCCGATATCCCCTTCACCCGCTTCCAGCTGCCGAATGGCCTGACGGTGGTCGTCCACGAGGACCACAAGGCGCCTGTCGTTGCAGTCAGCATCTGGTACCACGTGGGTTCGGCGGATGAGCCGGCCGGCAAGACCGGTTTCGCGCACCTTTTCGAGCACCTGATGTTCTCCGGCTCGGAGAATCACAAGGGCACGTACTTCCAGCCGTTCGAGCTGGCTGGTGCGACCGACATGAACGGCACCACGTGGTTCGACCGCACCAATTACTTTGAAACGGTGCCCACCACTGCCGTCGACATGGCGCTGTGGATGGAATCCGACCGCATGGGCCACCTGCTCGGTGCCATCGGCCAGAAGGAGCTGGATACCCAGCGTGGCGTCGTCCAGAACGAAAAGCGCCAGGGTGAGAACCAGCCCTACGGCCGCGTGGACGAGAACATCCTGGTCAACACGTATCCGGCCAACCACGCCTATCACCACGACACCATCGGCTCCATGGCCGACCTGGATGCAGCGTCGCTGGCGGACGTGAAGAAGTGGTTCCACGATTACTACGGCGCGGCCAACACGACGCTCGTGCTCGCCGGCGACATCACCGTCGCCCAGGCGAAGGAGAAGGCCGCGAAGTACTTCGGTGACATCCCGTCCGGGCCGCCGGTACCGCGCCAGCAGGCGTGGATCACCCCGCTCGACAAGGACACCCGCGGCATCCAGCACGACCAGGTGGCGCAGCCGCGCATCCTGCGCACGTGGATCGCGCCGCAGCTGGGCAGCGACGATGCCATCGGCCTCGATCTCGCCACCACCGTCCTCGGCGGCGGCAAGACCTCGCGTCTTTACCAGCGCCTCGTCTACCAGGACAAGCTGGCTGACGATGTCAGCATCGGCATCTCCCCGTTTGCGCTCGCGAGCCAGGTCCAGCTCTCGGTCGACGTGAAGAAGGGCGTCGACCAGAAGAAGGTCGAGGCCGCGGTCGCCGATGTACTGAAGGAATTCCTTGCCAAGGGTCCGACGGATGACGAGCTCGAGCGGGCGAAGACCATCATCCGGGCCGGTTTCGTGCGCGGGCTGGAAAAGGTCGGCGGCCGTGGGGGCGGCAAGGCCACCATCCTCGCCGAAGGCCAGGTGTATCGGAACGATCCGGGCGCCTACAAGAAGGACCTCGAGCGTGCGGAGGCGGCCACGCCGGCATCCGTGCTCGCCGCGTCCAAGGCATGGCTGGGCAAGGGCAGCTACACGCTGACCGTGCTTCCGGCCGCACCCGGCTTCGATCCGGCGGCGGAAGACAAGGCAGTAAAGGGCCTGGGCGATGCCGCGGGCCGTCCTGCCGCGGTGATGCCGCCTGAGAAAACGTACGCGGTCGAAAAGTCGGCCGTGGATCGCGCGACCGGCGTACCGTCGGTCACGACGTTCCCTGATCTCACGTTCCCGAAGCTCCAGCGCGGGAAGCTCAAGAACGGTATCGAAGTCGTGCTGGCCGAACGCCACACCATCCCGGTGACCCAGGTGCAGTTGCTCTTCAGTGGCGGCTACGCTGCCGACCAGGGCCGCAAGCTCGGTACCGCGAGCTTCACCTCGCAGCTGCTCGAAGAAAGCACGAAGTCACTGGACTCGGTCGAGGTCGCGCGTCGTAAGCAGCGGCTGGGTGCGATCGTCGCTTCCGGGTGCTCGCTGGATACCTGCAGCATCTCGCTCAACGCGCTGAATTCCGACCTGCGCCCGTCGCTGGAGCTGTTCGCGGATGTCGCGCGGAATCCCGCATTCAAGGCGGAAGACATCGAGCGCGTGCGCGGCCAGTGGATCGCTGGCATCGCGCAGGAGAAGACCGAGCCGGAGGGCCTGGCGCTGCGCACGCTCCCGCCGCTGCTGTTCGGCAAGGACCACGCCTACGGCATCCCGTTCACCGGCAGCGGCACGGAAAAGGCGATCGCCTCGCTCACCGCCGCGGACCTGGCGAACTTCCAGCGCGACTACCTGCGCCCGGATAACGCACGCATCCTCGTCGCGGGCGACACCACCCTGGCCGAGATCCTGCCGCAGCTCGACGCAGTGTTCGGTGACTGGACCCCGCCGGCCACGCCGGTGCCGAAGCGGAACGTCGGCGAAGTCGCCGTGCAGCCGAAGCCGCGCGTGTACCTGGTGAATCGCACGGACGCGCCGCAGTCGCTGATCCTCGCCGGGCTTATCGCGCCGTCGACGAAGGCGAAGGACGCGCTTGACCTCGGCATCGCCAACGGTGCCTTCGGCGGCAGCTTCACCTCGCGCCTGAACATGAACCTGCGCGAGGACAAGCGCTGGGCCTACGGCGCCGGCAGCTTCCTCCTCGATGCGCAGGGCCAGCGTCCGGTGCTGTTCTACGCGCCGGTGCAGACCGACAAGACCGCGGAGTCGGCTGCGGAAATCCTCAGGGAGTCGCGCGACGTCATCGGGGCAAAGCCGCTGACGGCTGACGAAATCGCCAAGATCCGCTCGCAGCGCGTGCGTGCCCTCCCGGGCAGCTTCGAGACGACCTCGGCCGTGCTCGGCGCGATGAACGGCATCCTGATCTACGACCGCCCGGATGATTACGTGCAGACGTTGAAGTCACGTGTCGATGCGGTCAACCAGGGCTCCGCGGAGACCGCCCTCAAGGCGGTATTGAAGCCGGATGCGTTCACCTGGGTGATCATCGGCGACCTGCGCAAAATCGAGGCGCCCGTGCGTGCCCTGAACCTTGGCGAGGTCCACGTCATCGATGCCGACGGCAACCCGGTCAAGGCCGCGAAACCGGCTGGCAAGTGACTGATGGCGAAGGCGCGGGGAGAATTCTCATCGCGCCTTCGCTTCCATCGGGCTAGCATTGCCCCCGAACGCGACATGCCACCGGAGCCACCCATGCGTAAAGCCGTCCTTATCCTCATCCCCCTTGCCACGCTCGCGCTGAGCGCGTGTGACTGGGGCATCAAGCTCGATGACAAGGCGCGCAACGTGCGCACCGCGTGGAACGGCGATGTCAGCCAGTGCAAGGAGCAGGGCAAGGTCAGCGTTTCCGTCACCAGCCGCGTCGGCCCTGTCGACCGCAGCGACCTGAAGGTGCGCGACGAACTCGAAGTCCTTGCCCGCAACGAAGCCGCGAAGCTCGGCGCCGATACCGTGAAGCCGATTGGCGAGCCGCGCGATGGCTCGCAGGACTGGGGCGCCTACACCTGCGGTAGCCGCGTGGTCGGCCCGCAGGGCAACAGCGCGCCGCCTCCGCCCGCGCAGAACAGCGCGCCGCAGCAGGGCGGCTTCGAAACTGTCCCGCTGAAGAACTGATTCAAAGCATGCGCACGCCTTCGCCCGCACGCGCGGCGAAGGTCGTGGCCACCCAATCGATGAACACACGCACGCGCGGCGAAAGTTGCCGGTTGTGCGGGTAGAGCAGCGATACCGGGGTTTCGGTCGGCGGGTACTCGGGTAAGACCTCGACCAGCCGACCTTCGGCGATGTCCGCCGCAACGTTGTAGTAGGGGACCTGGATCAGGCCCAGGCCCAGCCGGGCCAGCGTCTTGTTCGTCTCGGCCCCCGTCACGGTGACCACCGAGGGCAGGTGCACCGTGCGCACCTGGCCCTCCACCACGAACTCCAGCGGCAGCGTGCCGCTCGTCGCCGTCGAGAAGAAGCCGATCGCCGTGTGGCCCTCGAGGTCGTCGGGCGTGCGTGGCATGCCGTGCCGTTCCAGGTACTCCGGGCTGGCGAGCGTCACCTCGCGCAGCATCGCGATCCGGCGGCCGGCCATGCTGCTGTCGGCGAGGTCGCCAGCGCGTAGCACGCAGTCCACGCCTTCCCGCACCAGGTCGACCCAGCGGTCGCCCTCGCCGACATGCACCCGGAGCCCCGGGTAACGCGCCAGGAATTCCGGCAGGGCGGGCAGCACGAACGTCCGCGCCAGGATGCCGTGCATGTCGACCCTGAGCAGCCCGGTCGGGCGTGCGTCGGTGAACGCGGCCTCGGCGTCTTCGACGTCGGCAAGGATCGCGACACAGCGCCGATGGTAGGCCTCCCCATCCAGCGTGGGACTGACCTGGCGGGTGGTGCGCTGGAGCAGACGCACGCCGAGGCGGGCCTCCAGCCGCTTGATCGCCTGGGTTACCGTGGACCGGGGCAGGTCCAGGTCGGCGGCGGCCGCGGTGAAGCTCCGCCGCTCCACGATCCGGACGAACAGCCGCATGGTGTCGAACCGGTCCATGCTCATGGTTTGTTCCACCGTGTGGAATAGTGATGCCCAATTTAACCTGATTATCCGCAGGCCGCCAACGCGCATCCTTTCCCTGCCCGGCAATCACGCCGGATCCGGAGATCGAGATGAACGAGCAAGCGAACAACAAGGTTGCCATCGTCACGGGCGCCTCGCGGGGTATCGGTGCAGCGGTGGCGAAGCGCCTGGCGGCAGATGGATTCACGGTCGTCGTGAACTACGCCGGCAGCGCGCAGGCGGCCGAAGCCGTGGTGAACGAGATCGTCGCTGCCGGTGGCAATGCCATCAGCGCCCAGGCCGACGTGGCGAACGCGGCGGATACGAAGCGCCTGTTCGATCGGACTGAAGAGGTCTACGGCGGTGTCGACGTGCTGGTGAACAACGCCGGCGTGATGAGCCTGGCCCCGATCGCCGAACTGAAGGACGAAGATTTCGATCGCCTCTTCGACATCAACGTGAAGGGCAGCTACAACACGATGCGCCAGGCCGCGAAGCGCCTGCGCCGCGGTGGCCGCACCATCAACTTCTCATCCAGCGTCGTCGGCCTGCTCCAGCCGACCTACGGCCCTTATGCGGCCACCAAGGCCGCGATCGAAGCCACGACGATGGTGCTGGCGCGTGAGCTGCGCGGCCGCGAGATCACGGTGAACGCCGTCGCCCCTGGCCCGACCGCGACGGAGCTGTTCCTCAACGGGAAGTCCGACGAGCTGGTGAGCCACCTCGCGAAGCTCTCGCCGCTCGAGCGCCTCGGCACGCCCGAAGACATCGCTGCAGCGGTCGCCTTCCTCGCCGGTCCCGACGGTGCCTGGATCAATGGCCAGGTGCTGCGTTCCAACGGCGGCATCATCTGACCCGCGCCGCGACCAGGAGACCTCCCCATGAAGCAGATCATCCTCATCACGGGCGCTTCCAGTGGCTTCGGCCTGCTCACCGCGCGCGCCCTCGCCGATGCCGGCCACACCGTCTACGCAAGCATGCGTGACATCACCGGCCGCAACCACGCGCAGGCCGAGGCCGTGCTCGCCGAAGCGCGCGAGCGCAAGGTCGACCTCCGCGTCGTCGAGCTGGACGTGACCTCCGACGACTCGGCGAAGGCCGCCATCGCGACCGTCGTGCAGGAAGCCGGCCGCCTCGATGTCCTCGTGCACAATGCCGGCCACATGGTCTTCGGCCCGGCCGAAGCCTTCACCGCCGAACAGTACGCCCAGCTCTACGACGTGAACGTACTCGGCACGCAGCGGGTGAACCGCGCGGCGCTGCCCGTGATGCGCAAGCAGGGCAAGGGCCTGCTGCTCTGGGTGTCGTCCAGCAGCACGCGCGGTGGTACCCCGCCGTTCCTCGCGCCATATTTCGCGGCGAAGGCGGCCATGGATTCGCTCGCGGTCAGCTATGCCGGCGAACTCACGAAGTGGGGCATCGAAACCTCAATCATGGTGCCCGGCGCCTTCACCAAGGGCACCAACCACTTCGCCCATTCGGGCAAGCCTTCCGATACCGCGATTGAAGCGGAGTACATGGATGGCCCGTACGCCGGCATGCCCGATCGCATCCTCAAGGGCCTGGCTTCGCTCGAACCCGCCGATGCGGACGCTGGCGTGGTTGCCACGAAGATCGTGGAAGTGGTCGACATGCCGTTCGGCAAGCGTCCGTTCCGCGTGCATGTGGATCCCTCGCAGGATGGCGCGGAAATCGTCAACGGCGTGGCCGACCGCGTGCGCCGCGAGTTGTTCTACCGCGCGGGCATTGATGAGTTGCTGACGCCGGTGGGGTGAGTTCCGGGGGTTGGTTGTGGGCGCGGGTTGGCGGGCGATGGGGTCCCCCGCACCCCCCAATCGGGTGCAACCACGCTCCCACAACAAGCTCCCACAACACGCTCCCCAGGCTTACGGCGCGTAACGCGTAAACACCAGGTCGTGGTCTTTCACATTGGCCTTGTGGCACCCAAGACAGGTCTGGTGCTGGGCCAGGTCGACCGGCTTGCCATCGACGAAGCGGCCAAAGCCCCAGCCGCCCGACGCGGCGTACTTCTTCGAGTCCTTCACCATCACCTGCACCGTCGTCGCCGCCCCGGGCACGAAGGCCGGGGCAAACTCCTTCGACTGCACGTGCTTCCAGGCCAGCTTCACCAGGATCGAACCATCGGGGAACGGCAGCGTCCCCTCGCGATACGCCTTGATGGCAATGTCGTTGCCGACCACGACGCGCAGCTCATCCAGTGGCGGGGTTTCATGCGCGGGCGCGATGAACTCCCAGTGCCGGTAGCCCTCAGGGACGGTCACCCCATAGAGCGGTGATTTCGCCGGCGTATCCGCCGTAGCCGCCAGCGTCACCGCCGTCGCGAAGGAGCCGGCGGCGATGGCGAACAGCGCGACGAGCGAACGCGTCACGAGAGCTTGTCCACGTCGATGATCGCCTGGGCAAAGGCCTGCGGAGCTTCCTGCGGCAGGTTGTGGCCAATGCCGCCAGTGATCGTGCGGTGCGCATACTTGCCGGTGAACTTCGCCGCGTACTGGGCCGGTTCCGGATGCGGTGCGCCATTCGCATCGCCTTCCATGGTGATGGTGGGCACACCGATGGTCGGCCCCTGCGCGAGCTTGGCCTCCAGCGCGTCGTACTTCGCCTCGCCCTCGGCCAGGCCCATGCGCCAGCGGTAGTTGTGGATCACGAGCGCGACATGGTCCGGGTTATCGAACGCGGCCGCGCTGCGGTCGTACGTCGCGTCATCGAAATCCCATTTCGGCGAGGCAAGCTTCCAGATCAGCTTGTTGAAATCGTGGCGGTTCTTGTCGTAACCCTCGCGACCACGCTCGGTCGCGAAATAGAACTGGTACCACCACTGCAGCTCGGCCTTCGGCGGCAGCGGCTTCTTGCCGGCTTCCTGGCTGCCGATGAGATAGCCGCTGACCGAGACCAGCGCCTTGACCCGCTCGGGCCACAGCGCGGCGACGATATCGGCGGTGCGTGCGCCCCAGTCAAAGCCGGCGATCGTTGCCTTCTTGATCTTCAACGCGTCCATCAGGTCGATGATGTCCGTGGCGAGCGCCGCCGGCTGCGCATTGCGCGGGGTGGAAGCGTCGATGATGTGCGTGCTGCCGTAACCACGCAGGTACGGGATGATGACGCGATAGCCTTTCGCGACGAGGACCGGCGCCACGTCGACGAAGCTATAGATGTCGTACGGCCAGCCATGCAGAAGGATCGCGACCGGGCCCTTCGCCGGGCCCATGTCAACGTAACCGACATCGAGCGCTCCGGCGCGGATCTGCTTTAGGGGCGGGAAGCTGTTGGTGCCGCCAGATGGCTGCGCAGCGCCCATGCCGGTCGCGGCACCACCACCACCGATGGCGGGCGACGAGGGCGTAGCGTCGGCGAGGGCGGCAAAGCCCAACGGGCCGGCGGCCATGGCCATCGCGCTTACGCCGAGGAACCGGCGGCGGGAAAAGGTATGTTCTGAAGACATGGTGATTCTCCGTTAACGCAGTGACTTGAAGGCGGCGCGGAGCTCTTCGACGAAGAGCTGGGGCTGTTCCCACGCGGCGAAATGGCCGCCCTTGTCGGCTTCATGGAAGTAATAGAGCGACGGGTAGGCGCGCTGTGCCCAGCTCTTCGGCGCGCGGTAGATCTCGTAGGGGAAGACGGTGATCGCGACCGGTACCTTGATCTCGCGGGTCTTCTGCGCCTCGGAACTGAAGTTGTTGTTATTGTTTTCCCAGTAGAAGCGCGAGGCCGATGCGCTCGTATTGGTCAGCCAGTAGAGGCTGATGTCGTCGAGCATTTCATCGCGGCTGAGCACGCCATCGGGGTGGCCGCGGTTATCGGCCCACTGCACGAACTTCTCGTACATCCATGCCGCCTCGCCCGCGGGTGAATCGGCAAGCGGGTAACCGATGGTCTGCGGACGCGTCACCATCATCGCGCCATACGCAGCGTTGCGCCCGAAGAACATGCTGAGTGAATCGAAGGCGCGCTTCTCGTCCGGTGCCAGGCCGGCCGGTGCCGGGTCGCCACCAAAGATCGGCTTCACCAGTTCCGGCGGAATCGTGGCCGGCATGTTCAGGTGGATGCCGAGCAGGCCGGCAGGCGCCTGGCGGGCGAGCGCATCGGAGATCACCGAGCCATGGTCGCCGCCCTGCGAGACGTAACGCGTATAGCCCAGGCGATGCATCAGCGTGTCCCATGCCTTCGCGACACGATCCGGACCCCAGCCGGTTCCCTTCGGCTTGCCGGAGAACCCATAACCCGGGATCGCGGGAATCACCACGTCAAACGCATCTTCCGCCTTGCCGCCGTGTGCCGTGGGATTTACGAGCGGATCGATGGTCTTCAGGAATTCGATCGGCGACCCGGGCCAGCCGTGGGTGAGGATCAGCGGGAGTGCATTCGGGTTCTTCGAGCGGACATGGATGAAATAAATGTCCACGCCGTCGATCGTCGTAACGAATTGCGGGAGCTTGTTGAGCTGGGCCTCGAACTTGCGCCAGTCATAGCCCTTGCCCCAGTACTGCACCAGCGCCTGCACCTTCGCAAGCTGGGTACCCTGGGAATCATCGTCCACCGTCTCCTTGTCGGGCCAACGCGTATCGGCGATGCGCCGCTTCAGGTCGGCCAGCGCCTTGTCAGGCACGTGCGCGTGGTAAGGGCGGATCGAGGTGTCGTCCGTGGCGGACGCGCGGGTGTCCTGGGCATGGGATAGCCCGGAGGCTCCCAGCAGGGCAAGGCCCAGCGCGAGGGTGGCTGCACGCATCGGTGTTCTCCATGAATGATGAAGCACGGATCACAGCAGACCCCATGAAGGTAGGCGATTGCACCTTGGTATCGACACATACCAACGTATGGACGTGGCGTGTAACGAGCCTGCGGAGCCTGGGTTAGGCGATTCCTATCGTGTATGGCACGACGCACGCGTATGTGCGTGGGCGTCTATACTCGTGGCACGGTTGCACTCTCGCGGCCATCAGGGAGATTCCATGTCGAAGGTGCGCATCGCAGGGTTCAATGTTTCGATGGATGGCTATTCGGCCGGACCGAACCAGAGCCTCGAAAATCCGCTGGGCGTAAACGGCCCGGACATCTTCCAGTGGTTTTTCCCGACCCGCATGTTCAGCGAAATGATCGGAAAGGATGGCGGCGAAGCCGGGCCGGACAACGATTTCGCATATCGCGCGATGGACGGCTTCGGCGCGTTCATCCTGGGCCGCAATATGTTCGGTCCGATCCGTGGTGAATGGCCGGACGACGAGTGGAAAGGCTGGTGGGGCGATAACCCGCCGTACCACGCGCCGACCTTTATCCTCACCCGCTATCCGCGCGAGTCGATCGAAATGGAAGGCGGCACGACCTTCCATTTCATCACGGGTGGTATCGAGGAAGCCTTGCGGCGCGCGCGTGAGGCGGCAGGCAGCAAGGACATCAAGATTGGCGGCGGCGTGTCCACCGCCAGGCAGTACATCGAAGCCGGCCACGTCGACGAAATGCACCTCGCCATCGCACCCGTCGTCATGGGGCAGGGCGAGGCGCTGTTTGCTGGCCTCGACCTGCGTGCCATGGGCTACAAGACCATCGAGCACGTGCCAACGGCGCGCGCGATGCACGTGGTGCTGGCGCGCGACTGAAGCCCGCCTATGCGCGTTTACCCCGCGGGCTTCACCGCGGGGTCGAGGAAGCGCCCGACGACCTCGGGCAGCATCGGGTCGACAGCGAGCGTGTAATGCGTCGTATCGGGCAGGATAGCGAGCGCATTGGCAGGTCGCTTCGATCCATCGAGGCCGGCATCGCGCTGGCCGCCTCCCAGGGCCTTCCAGAATGCGACCATGTGTTCCGGGCGGATCGCGTCGGCGTCGGCATACACCAGGAGTGTGCGCATCCGAAGCTTTGCGACGTCCGCGCTCCAGTCGAAGGGGCGGCTGGTCATGTCACCGACCTTCATGAACAGCCGGGTCCAGTCGACGTCGGGATACGCCTTGCCTAAAGGCGAGGCCTTGACGCCGGGGCCGATCGTGGCGGCATTGCCTTCCATCTGTTTGAACGCCGCCACGGCTTCCGGATAAAAGCCGTCCTGGCTCATCGTCACCGACACCAGCACCAGCCGGTCAACGACGTCAGGATGGCGGATGGCGGTCTGTAGGGCGACGGAGCCGCCGAGCGAATAGCCCATCACGTCGGCCTTGCCGAGCTTCAGCTGACGGATGAGCGCCGCGATGTCATCAGCCATCGTTTCGCTGCGCAGCGGCCGGTCCGTATCCGGCGTACGCCCGTGTCCCTGGAGATGGACGGCGATGACCTGGCGATGCCTGGCCAGCTCGTCCAGGTTGCTTCCGAAACTGCCCGGGTCGATACCGCCGTGCAGCAGGATGAGCGGCTTGCCGATGCCATGCACGCTGTAAAAAAGATGCTGGCCATTGACGTCGGCAAAGTGCTCGCCGCCCGCAACGGCAGGAGCCGTCGTAGCGCGGACGGGGAGAACGGCAGCCAACACAGCGGTCGCCGCGGCAGTCTTCATGAAATCACGTCTCAGCATGGCTTCGTTGTCCCTTCCCTATGCCGCGGCAGCGGTGTGACTAGTGGCGTGAAGCGAGCAACGCATCCAGCTGCGCGAACTGCTCGGGCAGGCCTTCCGCCGAACCGGCGAGGGCTTCTTCAAGCGCTGCCGTGGTGGGGTAAAGCTCGTGCAGGGTGACCAGCGTCTTGTCGCCCTGGGCTTCGAACGTCACCGTGGTCACAGCGCCGTCGGGGCTTTCTTCGTTCGTCCAGACCATACGCTTGTTCGGCGTCACGTCGCTGTATGTGCCGAAGAACGTCATCGGCTGGTCGAAGTTGGGGTGGCGGAATGTAAGGCGATACTTGCCACCCGTGCGGATGTCCATGTCGCATGACTCAAGCGACATACCCACCGACTTCGGCACCCACCACGTCTTGAACAGGTCGGGCGTACTCCATGCCTCGAACACGATGTGCACCGGCGCATCGAACGTCCGCGTCACGAGCATCTCGCGGTCGCCCCTGCGTTGGACATCGGTGCGGTTCGTGGCGCGGCCACCTTCATTCATCACGCTCATCTGCCCTCTCCTCGCGTTTCAGCTGGTCAACGATCTGGTCGAGCGCATCGAAACGAGCGCTCCAAAGCTGGCGGTGCTGCTCGATCCAGCCGGCTTCCTCTTCCAGCCGACGTGGCCCGAGCTTGCAGGTACGGACGCGCCCCACCTTCTCCGTGGTGACCAGCCCCGCCTGCTCCAGGACGCTCACGTGCTTTTTCATGCCCGTGATCGTCATCCGGAACCGCTGGGCGAGATCGCTGATCGACGCGTGTGAATCCCCGAGCTGTTCCAGGACGCCCCGCCGGGTGACATCGGACAGGGCGGCGAACGTGGCATCGAGGCGAGCTTGATACTGAACCATATGGTTCACTGTATGCCGCCGATCGAGGCTCTGCAAGTGGCTCCGCACCCGGAAACCTGAACTCTGGAAAATTCTGCATATTGATAATACAGAAATGAACTATATACTTATGTTGTAACCACGCCACAGGCCGTTCCCATGAGTGACTTCGCCCCCACCGAAGCGCGGATCCACAACACCATCAAGAAGTACCCCGCCTTCCCCCGGGAGCCGGCGGTGCTCGTTCGCCTGGTGAAGCACCTCTATAAGGAGGTGCACGACGAGGCCAATGGTGTGATGAAGCCGTACGGCCTGAATCACCCCGAGTACAACATCCTGATGATGCTGTACGGGGCGGCGGGCAACGCGCTCAATCCTTCGCAGCTGGCTGATGCGGCCGGCGAGAAGCTGGCGAACGTCACCCGCCTGACGACGCGCCTGTGCGACATGGGCTACATCGCCCGTGCCGCCAGCGAGGATGACCGCCGCAAGATCGAGCTCACGCTCACCCCGGCCGGCGTGGACCTTATCGAGAGCTTCCTGCCCGACATCGTCACGCTGCTACACCGGCAGACGCGCAACCTTAGCCGTGACGAGCAGAACCTCCTCGAGGGCCTGCTGAAGAAGATGCTTGCCGGGTTCGGGGAGTAAGCGGGCGCCGCCATGTCTGCCGTGAATCCCACCGCCACCGCTACCACGCCGGCCACTCGCCAGGTCGTGGTGGAGACCCTGCGCGAGGAGGCCTCGATCTGGCTCTTCGTGGTGAAGACGCTGGTCGCGTTCTTCGCCGCGGGCTGGCTGGCCATGCGCTTCGACCTGCCGGCGCCATCCACCGCGATGCTGACCACGATCATCGTGGCCAACCGGCAGTCGGGCATGGTGCTGGCGAAGAGCTTCTACCGTGCGATCGGCACGGTGGGCGGCGCGACGGCGGCTATCGCGATCGTCGCGTCGTTCCCCCAACAGCGGGATCTGTTCCTCGTCGCGCTCTCGATGTGGATCGGTGTCTGCGCCGGTGGCGCCACGCTTTACCGCAACTTCAAATCCTATGCCTTCGTGCTGGGCGGCTACACCGCGGCCATCGTCGCCATCCCCGTCATCGACAACCCGCCGGGCGTGTTCGACTCCGCCGTGGCGCGCCTCTCCGAAGTGCTGCTCGGGCTGCTGGTCAGCGGCGTGGTGAACGACGTGGTCTTCCCGAGCCGCATGCGCGACGTGCTGCGCCGCTCGGCGCGCGAACAGTTCGCACACTTCCTCAACTTCGTCCGCGGCGCCACGGAAGGGTCGATCCCGCGCGAAGCCATGGAAAACGCGCACCTTCGCTTCGTGCGCGATGCGGTGACGCTGGAAGACCTGCGCAGCTCCGTGATTTTCGAGGACGCGGAAGCGCGTGCGCGCAGCAACCACCTGCGCCTGTTCAACCAGCGCTTCATGGCGGCTTCCACCAGCTTCCAGTCGTTGCACCACCTCGTGAACCGGTTGAAGCGTGCGAAGCGCGATCTCGCCGCCGATACGCTGGTCCGCTTGTACGCGCCGATCGGTGATGCCCTGCATGTGCCCATCGAAGCGGGCATGGCGGCGCGCGTTCTGTTGCCCCGCCTGGCCGATGCGCGTACGGCCATGCGTACGCAGCGCCCGCTGCTTCGTGCCTCGCTCAGCGACGTCCAGGACATCCGCGACTACGATACCGGTGCCTCGCTGCTGATGCGCTTTGCCGACGAGCTACATGCCTACGTCGACGCGGCTGCCTCGCTCCAGGCACCCCGCATCGTCGGTGGCACGGCCGAGCGCGTGCGCTTCGATCGCGGCAATGACTGGCTCGGCGCAGGGCTGGCCACGTTCCGCACCACGCTGACCATGCTGGTGCTCGGCCTGTTCTGGATCGCGAGCGCGTGGCCGATGGGGTCGAGCGCGATGCTCCTGGCCACCATCTTCGCCGGTCTCTTTGCGACGACACCCAATCCCACCCGCGTCACGTGGATCGTCATGCTCGGCTACCTCAGCGGCATGGCCATGGGCTTCATCTGCGAGTTCTTCGTGCTTACCCAGGTGGATGGCTATCCGCTGCTCGTCGCCGGCATCGCCCCGTTCCTTGCGGTGGGACTGGTCATGATGATGAGCCGGAAGCTGGGGTCGTTCGGTCTCGGCTGGTCGATGGGCCTGGCCTACATCCTTGCGCTGAAAAATGTGCAGACCTACGACCCGGCGCATTTCATCAACGATGCCATCGCCCAGGTCGTCGGGCTTGGCGCCGCGGCCGTCTCGTTCGTGGTGATCCCGCCGGCGATCGGCAGTGCGTGGCTGCGCCGCCGCCAGCTGACGCGGTTGCGCGGGCAGGTGGCGCTGGCCGCCGAGGCACCGTTGCCGGGTCTGCGCCACCGCTTCGAGAGCGTGAACCACGATCTCTTCAGCCAGGTCGTCGCGCAGACGCAGCCCGGTAGCGCGGATTCCCGTGCGCTGGTGGCGTGGGCACTGGCGGTACACGAAACCGGCCGTGCGCTCATCGAGTTGCGCCACGACATGGCCCGGCGCGACATACCCTCGACGCTGCTGCCCTATCTGCAGGAAGCCCTGCGCGCGCTGGCGCGCTTCTATGAGAAGCCGGACCCGGCGGGCTACCTGCTGGCGCGCGACGCCGTGGCCACGGCCATCGCAAGCGTCGGCGAACACGACGGGCAGGCCCACCTGCTCGAACACCTGCACCTTGTCCGCATGGCGCTGCTCGATGGCGAATCCGTCCTCGCCGCGTACATGCCTTCCGCTCCGCTTGCCAAGGAAATCGTCCATGCCTCGTGAGATTGCGCTCGGCGACGCCCTCGTACCGGGGTTGCTCGTCCTTTTCGTCCTGGCCCTGCTGGCCCTGTGGATCCTGGATTCGCTGGCGGGCCGCTTCGGCCTCTACCGCCTTGTGTGGCACCCGCCGCTGTTCCGCCTTGGCGTGTTCGTCTGTGTCTTCGGCGCGTTTGCGCTGTTCCTTATCTGAGTGATGCCGTCATGAAACTCACCACGATCCTCCGCTTCGCCATCACCGCCGCCGTCATCGTCGTCGCGGCGTTCGTCGGGCACGCGTTGTGGAAGCACTACATGTATTCGCCCTGGACCCGCGATGGCCGCGTGCGCGCGGAAATCGTGCGCATCGCCCCCGACGTGGCGGGCCTGGTCACCGATGTGCAGGTCATCGACAACCAGACGGTGAAGAAGGGTGACCTGCTGTTCGTCGTGGACAAGGCGCGTTACATCAACGCGCTGAACCAGGCGAAGGCCAACCTCCACGCGGCCGAGGCTGCCGCACGCGCGTCGGGCGCCAACATCAACGCGGCCGCTGCGAGCGCGCAGCAGAGTCGCTCGAACTTCGAGATGTATGCCGCGCAGTCCGATCGCCGGCAGAAGCTGATCAACAACGTTATCTCGGCGGAAGACAAGGCCAATGCGCTTGCCGCGGCGAATGCCGCCAAGGCGGGCTGGCAGGCTGCACAGGCGAGCACGAAGCAGGCCTCGGCCGCGCAGGAGCAGGCGCTCGCCGCCGTCGCCCAGGCCGAGGTGGAAGTGGCCGCCGCGCAGCTCAACCTCGATCGCACCGACGTACGCGCGCCGGTGGATGGCTATGTCACCAACCTGGATGTCCGCGTCGGCGATTACGCCAGTGCCGGCACGGCGCGCCTTGCGCTGATCGACAGCCACTCGTACTGGATCTACGGCTATTTCGAAGAAACCAAGCTGCCTGGCCTGCGCATCGGCGATCCGGTCGACATCCGCCTCATGAGCGGTGGCGTGCGCCTGCAGGGCAAGGTCGAGAGCATCGCCCGCGGTATCACCGATGCGGATAACCCGACCGGCAGCGACATGCTGGCCGACGTGAACCCGACCTTCAACTGGGTGCGCCTGGCCCAGCGCGTGCCGGTGCGCGTGCGCATAGATGCGACCCACCTGCCGCAGGGTACGGTGCTGGCGGCCGGCATGACGGCGACGCTGGTGGTGCATCCGTCGCAAGCCGAGCAGGTTGCCGTTCGCTAACGTCTATTCGTAGGAGCCCACCCTGTGGGCGACATCTTTCGCGATGACGCCGCAGGGCCCTGTGACTCTCCCGCGAACGGCGTCGCCCACAGGGTGGGCTCCTACGGGGCGAGGCGCTTGAGCCGCAGCTGAAGCCACTTGTCCACGTCAGCCCATTCGGTGGCGAGGATGCTGTAGCAGACGGTGTCGCGGAGGGAACCGTCCTCGCGGCGCTTGTGGGCGCGCAGCACGCCTTCCTTGCGCGCGCCAAGCCGCTCGATGGCTTTTTGGGAATCCTGGTTGTAAGCGTCGGTGTGGAACTCGACCGCGACCACGCCAAGGTTCTGGAAGGCGTTATCCAGCAGCAGGTGCTTGCAGGCCGTGTTCAGGTGGCTGCGCTGCCAGCGCTTCGCGTACCAGGTGTAGCCGATGGCCAGCCGGTACGGGTCGGGCGTGATGTCGTAGTAGCGGCTGGTGCCGACGATGTCGCCGCTCGAGCGCTCGCGGACCACCCAGGGGGCCATGCGGCCCTCGACCTGGCCGCGCAGGGCCTTTTCCACGTAGGCGGTCATCTCGCCCGGGCGGGGGACCGTGGTGAACCAGAGGTCCCAGAGCTCGCCATCGGCCGCGGCCTCTTCCAGCGCGGGGACGTGCTCGAGGGTCATGGGCTCCAGGATGACCCAGGCGTTTTCCAGGCGGTCGGCCATGCGTAGGGCTCCTCTCAGGCGTCCAGGTCGGGGATGAGGCTGCTCTCGATCCGGGCGATCGCGTCTTTTAGCAGCAGTTTGCGCTTCTTGAGGCGGGTGAGCTGGAGCTCGTCCCGGCTGATGGCCTGGGCAAGGTGCTCGATGGCGGCGTCGAGGTCCCGGTGCTCCACCTTGAGCTCCGCGAGACGCTGGGATAGCTGGGTCGGATCCTGAACCTGCATGGCGGCGGCCGGCGGCTTTGGGGGAAGCGGGAAGTTTACCCCCCGGCGTGCCGCGCCGCAGCAGCTACAATAGGAGGCTCGTCCCCTCCGAAGCACCCAGCGACATGTCCGCGAACCCCGACGCCACCCGTAAGCAGAGCTACGAAGCCGGCAAGCTGGCCAAGCGCCTGCGCCGCCAGGTCGGCCAGGCGATCGCCGACTACGCGATGATCGAGGATGGCGACAAGGTCATGGTGTGCCTGTCCGGTGGCAAGGACTCCTACACGATGCTAGATATCCTGCTCTCGCTGCAGGCCAAGGCACCGGTGCGGTTCGAGATCATCGCGGTGAACCTCGACCAGAAGCAGCCCGATTTCCCGGAGCACATCCTCCCGGAATACCTCAGCGAGCGCGGCATCCCGTTCCACATCATCGAGCAGGACACCTACAGCGTCGTCACCCGCGTGATTCCGCAGGGCAAGACGATGTGCAGCCTGTGCTCGCGCATGCGCCGCGGCGCGCTCTACCAGTGGGCCGCCGACAACGGAGTCACCAAGATCGCGCTCGGCCACCACCGCGACGACATCCTCGGCACCTTCTTCCTGAACATGTTCTACCAGGGCAGCCTGAAGGCGATGCCGCCCAAGCTGCAGTCCGACGATGGAAAGCACGTGGTCATCCGCCCGCTCGCGTATTGCCGCGAGGACGATATCGCCGAGTACGCGGAGGCCAGGGCCTTCCCGATCATCCCCTGCAACCTTTGCGGGTCGCAGGAGAACATGCAGCGCAAGGTCGTGAAGCGCATGCTCGCGGATTGGGAAAAGAGCCATCCGGGCCGCAGTGAAACGATGTTCCGCGCGCTGGGCAACATCGCCCCTTCGCAACTGATGGATCGCAACCTGTTCGACTTCGCGGGCCTGGGCGCCCGCGAAGGCGCGGTGCGCGCCGATACCCATGCCTGGCTTGGCGGCAGTGACGCCGCCGGCGACAACGACTGACAACCCCTTCCACCGCTTCAAGGCCTTCCGATCATGACCCTGTTCTCCGCTGTCGAACTCGCGCCGCGCGATCCGATCCTCGGCCTCAACGAAGCCTTTGGCGCCGATACGCGCGCCGACAAGGTGAACCTTGGCGTGGGCGTCTACTACGATGCCAATGGCCACGTTCCGCTGCTGCGCGCCGTGCGCGAAGCGGAAAAGGCGCGGGTGGAAGCCCAGCTGCCGCGCGGCTACCTACCGATCGACGGCATCGCGCTCTACGACAGCGCGGTGCAGAAGCTGCTGTTCGGCGCCTCGTCGCCGCTGCTGGCCGATCGCCGCGTGGTCACCGCGCAGGCGCTCGGCGGCACCGGCGCGCTCAAGGTCGGCGCCGATTTCCTCAAGCGCCTGAACCCCGATGTCCCGGTCGCCATCAGCAACCCGAGCTGGGAGAACCACCGGGCACTGTTCGAGAACGCCGGCTTCAAGGTCGTCGATTACCCTTACTACGACGCGGCCACCCACGGCGTGGATGTCGACGGCATGCTCGCTGGCCTGGCGAAGCTGCCGAAGGGCGCCGTCGTTGTGCTGCACGCCTGCTGCCACAACCCGACCGGTGTTGACCTGACCGAAGGCGACTGGAAGCGGGTGATCGATACCGTGCGCACGCAGGGTCTCGTGCCGTTCCTCGACATCGCCTACCAGGGCTTCGGCGATGGCATCGAAGCCGACGCCGTGGCGGTACGCCTGTTCGCCCAGGCCGAGGTGCCGTTCTTCGTCGCCAGCTCGTTCTCGAAGTCGTTCTCGCTGTATGGCGAACGCGTCGGCGCGCTGTCGATCGTCACTGGTTCGCACGACGAAGCGGTGCGCGTGCAGTCGCAGCTGAAGCGGATCATTCGCACGAACTATTCGAACCCGCCGACCCACGGTGCCGCCATCGTCTCCGCCGTGCTCAACCACGATGACCTGCGCGCGACGTGGGAAACGGAACTGGGCGAGATGCGCGAACGGATCCGTGCAATGCGTCGCGGCCTCGTCGAGCGCCTCGCGAAGGCCGGCGATTTCAGCTTCATTCAACAGCAGCGCGGCATGTTCTCGTACTCCGGCCTCAGCAGCGCACAGGTCGATCGCCTGCGCGAAGAGTTCGGCATCTACGCCGTGGGCACGGGCCGCATCTGCGTCGCCGCGCTGAACGACAGGAATATCGACCGCGTCGCCGAGGCGATCGCGAAGGTGGTCTGAGCCACCGCCACACTCATTCGCCGGCGGGCGCACTGCGCCCGCCACGGCCAACCCTTTGCATGAGAATCACCGATACATGTTCTTTCGCAACCTGACGCTGTTCCGTTTTTCTGAATCCGTTGCCGCCGACCTCGATCGCCTGGACGAAGCCCTGCCGGAACACCGCCTGCGTCCGGTGGGCCCCATGGAGCTTTCCGCGCGGGGTTTCGTCTCGCCGCTGGGCCGCAACGAAGAAGGCCTGACCCATAACGTGGCCCGCAACACCATGGTCACCGTGGGCAGCGAAGATAAGCTCCTGCCGTCCTCCGTCATCAACGATGAGGTGGCCAACCGTGTGCAGAAGATCGCCGAGGAAGAAGGCCGCAAGGTCGGCGGGCGTGAACGCAAGAAGATCAAGGATGACGTGCTGAACGAGCTCGTGCCGCGCGCCTTCGTGCGCAGCTCGCGCATGAAGGCCTACGCCGACAAGAAGAACGGCTGGTTCGTCCTGGATACCTCCAGTCGCAAGTCCGCCGAGAACACCTTGAGCCAGGTCCGCGAGGCCCTGGGCAGCTTCCCCGCCGTGCCCCTGGCACCGGAGGAGTCGCCGCGGATCCTCATGACCCACTGGGTGGCGACGGGCGAGCTGCCGGGTGGCCTGGCGCTGGGCGACGAGTGCGAGCTGCGCGATCCGGCCACGGCCTCGGGCGCGATTGCCCGTTGCCGCAGGCAGGATCTCGACACCGATGAGATTCGGGAGCACCTGCGCACGGGAAAACAGGTGTTCCAGCTTGGTTTGGTCTTCGATGACCGCATCTCTTTCGTGCTTGGCGAGGACCTCATCCTGCGTAAAATCAAGTTCACGGACGTGGTGCTGGACGAACAGGCCGACAGCCACGAGAACGCCGCCGCGGAAATGGACGCCACCTTCGCCCTGATGGCGCTCGAATACGAGCGTCTCCTGGGGAAGATGGAAGAGTGGTTCAAGCTGCCGCGCCCGGAGTGATCCGCCGGGCCGGTCGCAGTGGCTGATACACCGGGATGGGATGTTTGTCGGGATCGGTTCGGGACTGGCAACATGGCATCAGAACAAGGCGAGTGGCTGGAACTTTCCACCCCGACCGGGGGCACGATCCGCGTGCTGAAGTCGGCGCACCCGCGTGCGCGCCGGCTCCGCCTGACGGTGACGCCCAAGGGCGCGCGCCTCACCTATCCCAACGGCACGCACGTGGCGCAGATGACCGCGTTCCTGCGCCACCACGCCGACTGGCTGGAACAGAAGCTCGGCGAGTTCCACATGGATGCCGAGCCTTTGCCGGCGTTGCGCGTGGGCGTGCCGACCACGTTCCCGTTCCGTGGCGAGGAAGTCCGGCTCGACTGGGCCGAGGGTCCGTACCCGCGCGTGCAGCACGACGAGAGCGGCATCACCCTGGTGATCCCGGGCCCGCACCATCGTGAACTGCTGGTCGCGCGCGGGCTGCTCGCTACGTTCTTCGAAGCGCAAATTCGCCGCGATGTGTCACGCTGGCTGCCGGGTTATATCCCGCAGATCAACGCGGCACCCACGGCATTGCGTATCCGCCCGCTGAAGAGCCTGTGGGGCAGCCTGGATACGCGCGACCGCATCAATCTCGATCTTGCGCTCGCGCTGGCGCCGCCTGCGGCGTTGCGCTACGTGCTGGTGCACGAACTCTGCCACCTCAAGGTGCGCAACCATTCGCCGCGCTTCTGGAGCTGGGTGGAGAGCATCCTGCCTGAGCACCGGGAGCAGCGCACGTGGTTGCGTGCGCATGGCAGTGCGCTGAAGGCGCAGCTGGATCGTTTGATTGCGGATGTTGCGGACTGAGGCGTAATGATCGCGTAGGAGCCCACCCTGTGGGCGACATCGTTCGCGATGACGCCACAGGACCTGTAGCTCTTCCGCGAACGGCGTCGCCCACAGGGTGGGCTCCTACGCGATGCGTTCAATGCGCCAGCGCGAATCCGGTGATGATCCGTGCGGTCTCGTCGGGCTTCTCCAGCATCGGCATGTGGTTGCAACCGTTGAGCACGGTCGCGCCGATGGACGGCGTGTTCTTCAGGCCATTGCGCAGGGTGTCCAGCGCCGACACGTCGATGATCTTGTCGTCGTGGCACCAGACGCCAAGCACGGGCATCGTCAGCTTGCCGAGGAGCGGGTCCAGTACGTAGGCCTGCTCGGGCTTCTTCAGCTCCGCGAACGTGCTCTCGATGAACGCACGATCCTTCACGTTGCGGCGGACCAGCGCGTCCTCGATGCGACCCGGCAGGTGCGGCGGCACGGTGAAGATGCGTGCAAGCAGTGCCTCGAGGCCTTCGCGGTCGTTGAACAGGAACGGATCCTTGCCGGCCTTCACATCGCGGACAAAGTCGTTTTCCTTGAACGTCAGCCCGGCTGAACTCATCAGCGTGAGCGCCGCCACCCGGTCCGGGTGGTCGGCTGCGTAGACACCTGCAATGGCGCCGCCCATCGACTGACCGACGAGCAGGAAGCGCGGAAGGCCCGTGGCGGCGGCGAACGCATCGAGCCGCGCGGCCTGCGCCGGCACGCCGTAGTCGCCGCCCGTCGTGCGCGACGACTCACCCCAGCCCGGCAGGTCAGGGATCACGACATGGAAGTGATCGGTGAGGCCGCCGGCCATCTTCAGCCAGGTTTCCTTGTTGGCGGCGAAGCCGTGCAGCAGCACGATCGTCGGGCCCTGGCCACCTTCGTAGTACGACCACGTGGTATCGCCGGCGACCACGCTCTTCTTCTCAACGTGGGCCTGCATCGCCATGCGTGCCGCGTCTGCCTTGACCAGCAGTTGCGGCGCGAACAGGTAGACCAGGCCGGCGCCGGCGCCCAGCACCAGCGCTACGACCACCAGGAATTTCAGCCGGCGCAGCAGCAGGCGCTGCCAGAGCGGGCGGGTGGATGCGGTATCGAGGGGAGCAGAAGTCCTTGCCATCTCACTTCTTCTTCGACTTGCCGGCGAGGATGTTCTCCACCGCCTGCTGGGTCATCGGGTGGTAGCCAGCCTTTGCTTTCGCATAGGTGGCCTTCGCGAAAGCCAGGCCTTCCGGCGTGCGCGCGAACGCGCGATACACCGGCGTGGTGAGGTACAGGCGGCCGATGCGGGTCATGTGTTCCGCCGCGGCGGTCCACACGTCCTTATCGCCTGCGGCAATGGCGTGGACGTACCAGCGCATGCCGATCTCCGCGTTGGGCGTGCCGGTGAGGTGCCACGCCGCGTCGAGCGCCTTCATCTTGTCGAGCGGAGCCACGTCCGGCATGCGATCCAGGAAGTACATCCATTCCTGGGTGTTCCAGGTCTTCGCATCCAGCTTCGCCGCATCGAGCTTGCCGGCGAGGAAATCCGTGCGTTCCTTGTCGATGCTGTCGAAGCGCGCCGACGTGGGCAGCGGCGCATCCTTCGGGATACCCGGCTGCCAGATCCACGCGCGCGCCTCGGCCTCGCTCATCTTGCCCGGGTACTTATCGAGCAGGTTGGCTTTCATGTAGGCGAACATCGTGTCGGTATCGATGCTCTGGAACGCGAAGTGGGCGAAGTAGCCCTTGAGGTACGCGTCAAAGTTCTCGCGGCCGAAACGCTGCTCCAGCGTGCGCAGGAACCACGAGCCTTTGTCGTAGGCGACCGACGAAAGCGAATCGTCCGCGCCGACGCCACGCGGATCCGGCGTGAGCTTCTGCGTGTTCGGTTCCATCGAGCCGATGGTCTTCTCGAGTTCACGTGCGGAAAGCAGCGCTTCCTCGTCCGCCTGCGACTTGCCGTACACGGCCTCGGTGATGCGGCCCTGCACGTAGGTGGTGAAACCTTCGTTGAGCCAGATGTCGCGCCATGCGGCGCTGGTCACCAGGTTGCCCGACCACGAATGGGCCAGCTCATGCGAGACCAGCGAGACCAGGCTCTTGTCGCCAACGAGCACGGTTGGCGTGGCGAAGGTCATGTTGGGGTTTTCCATGCCGCCGAACGGGAACGACGGCGGAAGCACCAGGATGTCGTAACGACCCCAGGCATACGGGCCATACAGCTTCTCGGTGGTTTCGATCAGCTTCTCCGTGTCCTCGAACTCGTGCGCGGCCTTGGCGACCACGCTGGGCTCGGCGTACACGGCGCTGCGCGGGCCGGTCTCCTTCACCGCGATGTCGCCGGCGGCGATCGCCAGCAGGTACGAGGGGATGGGATGCGGCTGGTCGAACTTGAAATCGCCATCGAGCGGATGCTTCGCATCGTTGATGGCGCTCATCACCACTCGCACGTCCTTCGGCGCGCTCACGTGCGCGTCGTAGGTGAAGCGCACGGCGGGCGAATCCTGCAGCGGCACCCACGAACGCGCGTGGATGGATTCCGACTGCGAGAACATGAAGGGCTGCTTCTTGTCCGCGGTCTGCTCAGGCGGGAGCCACTGCAGGCCCGAGGCCTCGGGCACGGTCGTGTAGGCGATGCGCACCTGTGCCGGATGCGCCGGCGCCTGGATCGTCAACTTCGCGCCCAGTTCCTTGTCGCGCGGTGCCAGCGCGAACTTGAGCGGCGTCGCCTTGCCGCTGGCATCCACGGCATTGACGCTGGCGATCTTCAGGTCGCGCGTGTCGAGGACCAGGTCGCCCTTGCCGGCCTTCCAGTCGAGCTTCAGCGTCGCATCGCCGGCCAGTTCGCGTTTGGCGAAATCCACCTTGAGGTCGAGATCGAGGTGGGTGACCTTGACCACGTCCGGCTGGGCGTAGGAATGGGGATCGGCGGCGAAGGCCACTACCGGGAAGGCCACCGTGAGGGCCGCGAAGGGAAGCAGGCGCATGGAACGTTTCCGTGGGAGGGAAGCCCCCAGTATGCCACTGGCACGCGGGGGGCTGGGACGAACGCCCGCGGAGGGCTAGGGGAGGCTGAAGGCACTGGACGCCCGGGTGAACGCCTCGGGCAGGTCAGGTCGCGGCGGCGGGTTCGCAAGGTGTAGGCGTACTCGCCGGAGGCCAGCAGGCGTCGCTCCATGCGATGTTCCCCACGCCAGTAAGCCTGGCGCATGTAGTTGCGATCGACCTCGATCCAGTGCCCGGTGGGGTCGCCGCGGCCGCGCTCGAGCGCGGTGATGCCCAGCGCCTCGTCCAGCCGGGCACGGGGTGTGCCGGGGGGCAGGGTGGTCACCCTGAATTCGCCGGGGTCGTAGAAGTGGCGCGAATGGCCCTGGATGAGCCATTCGATGCCGCCGCTCACACCGAACGCGCGGCCGGGCGCCTCCGGCGTGTAGATCCAGAAGCTCTCCGGCCAGTCGTGCGGCGCGACGATAGTGGTCGTGCCCACACCGCCGACGGCCTCATCCGCCGCAGCGACGGCCAGCCTTGCGGCAGCGACCGCCTCGTCCCAAAGCGAAGCCTGGCGTGGCGTCAGGTCGCCCGCTGGCGGCGGCGTCGAGGGATCCGAACTCGACCCGATCGACGGATCCTGCCCGTCCTCGCCGCGCCAGCGCCGCTGGCCCGGTGAGCCCACGCGCCGCCCGCCATCGGCCCACCCACGGCGGGCCAGGAGCAGGCTGCGCTCGCGCGCGTCCGGCACCCGTGTTTCAAGCTCATGCAGGAATTGCCGGCGCTGGCCGGCATCCAGGGTGGCGAGGTCCGAAGCGATGCCGTCATCGAACACCATGGCGCTGCGCGAAGGGACATCGACACGCAGGTGCATCGACTCGTTGCTCCCCAACCGGTACCGGAAGGTCGCCGACGGGTTGTCACGGATGATCGCCTCGACCTCATCACGGATGGGCTCGAGCGCTGGCGGCAGCGACGGCCGCGGGGCAGCCACGGGCTCGGCAGCGGCCGGCACGGCCGGTTCCGCTGGCGCGGCCGCATGGTCGGCTTCGCGGCCGCCAAGGTTTAGCGCGCGGCGCAGGCGCTCACGCAGGCCCCGCCCGGCGCCACCCGGCAGGCCCACTCCGCGCGCATACGTCCATTCGCCTCCGATGCGCTGCACGGCCGGACCGGTAAAGGTGGCATCGAGCGAACCCTGCGGCCGTTCGAGACGCCACACATGGTTGTAGTCGTCGAAACGTACGGGATACAGGCGCCCGTCCTGGCTCACGTGGCGCCGCCCCTGGACGATGTGGAAGCCCTCGCTATCGGGGAGTTCGTTGGCAGCCACGCTCCGTGCCGCGTACCGGGATTCGAAGCGAGGGCCGCGGAGGTCCAGCCGCGCTTGCGCGGGTTGCGGTGCCGCGCCGCGCGCATGGCGGAGCAATGGCGCGCGCCCGCTGCCCGCCGCCCAGAGCGGCCCGGCGAGATCGAGCCCGGTCACCCACGCATCGGTAAACGCAAGGTAGGCATCGGTCGCATCGCCGGATTTGACGCCATCGTAGAAGCGATCCAGCGCACTGCGCAGGCGTGCGGGTGCGGACAACGTCGACAGTGCAAGATCCGTCGCGAGCCCGGTGACCGGATGCGTCCCGATCGGGCTGAAGGTCCAGTGCTCCTTCGCCCCGGATTCGACGTGGTGCGTATCGTGGATACGTTGATCCACCATCGCATCGTAGCCGGCATCGATGAAATCGCCGCTCACCTCGCGCTCGTCGAACGGTTCTTCCGTAAGGGTGTACGCCGCGTCGGCCGGGCTTCCAAGAACCCAGTGGGCCAGGCGATCGCCCTTGAAACGCCGCGTAACGCCGTTGGGATCCTGCGTGGCAAATGCCGCGGGGAGCCGGTCGAGCAGGTACTCGCGAAATGCAGGCGCGTACAGGAATGCGCGGGCCATCGCTTGCCGGTCAGCGAATTCGCGGAAGGCCGCGCCATCCGGCGCATCCGGCGTATACACGACGACGCGGGGCACGCTGCGCGCATCACGCGCGCCGATGACGACGACATCGCGCAGGGGGATGTCCTTGTAGGTGAGCTGGCGAGCGACGACCTCGTGGCCATCGATCAGCTTGCGGCCCGCCGGGGCACGGTGGTCGAGCATCGCCTCGACCCAGCGGAAGCCGCGTTCGGCGTGGTCCTCCAGGAAAGAACGCGGTTCGTCGGCCAGGTAATACGACAGCCTCGCCTGCGCGGCATCGGCACGCATGCGCGCCGCCGTCAGCTCGATAGCGGTGAGTTTTGCGAGCCGCCCGGCGGGCCCCGTGCGCAGCTGCGATTCGAGGTGCTCGCGGTAGCGCGGTGCCACCCGCGCGTCGCGAACCACTGCGACGAGATCGGCCTGGGCAAGATGCGCGGCCATGGCGCTGCCATCGTGGCGCACCGTGCTCAACTGCACGGCATCCATGATGGTGAGGCCCCGCCATGCGAGTGCATGCAGCGTCTGCCGGATCGTGTTGGGGCCGACAAGCAACTGCTTCAGGTGTTCGTACGAGCCTTTGGCGGGATCGTGGGTGACGTCGACCGACAGCATGGCCGATGCATCGCCGATCCCGAGCGCCGCCAGCCGCCCATCGAGCTCGTTCGATGTGAAGTCAACCATGCCCATCGGCGGCTCGACACCCCACGCGGTTCGCAGCACGGCCGTGTCGGCGGCGAGGCGTGCATACGACACCGTGGCCGCTCGCCAGTCGCGGGCGACCGGGGGCGGTACTCGCGCCAGTCGTTCGTCGGTGGCCTGGGCGAGCAGGCGCGCCTCGCGGGCACGCAGCAGCGCAGGCACATCCAGGACACTCGCCAGGCGCGCATGGCCGAGCAGCCTGTCGTTGAACGTTGCCTGGGCACCGGGGAGGTCGCGGTCGAGCTGGTAGTCGTCCCAGACCTGGCGGATCCGTGCGAGGTGGGTATCGAAAAGGTGCGTTGTCCACGCCCCTGCGGCATCGGCGCTGGCCGCGCGCAAGGATACTTCCGCACCATCGAAAGCGTCGGCGCAGGCGTCGACGTGCATCCCTGCGACCGAACCGGACTGGATACACCCGGACACGTAATGACGGACGGCATCCGTAGTCTCGTCGACAGAGGCCAGCGCTTCCCAGCCCTGGCCCGGCAAGAAGAGCAAGTGAAGGCCCGGCGTGTCGTCGGCCGTCGCGGCCACGGCGCCCGCGACCACATGTGGCCCTGCCCACACTTCCTGCAGGGACAAGCCCACGCCGACGTTGCCCGCCAGCCTATCGGCGACGCGCCCCGCGAGACGCGTGGCGTTCGGCGAGAGCGTGCCGTCCTCGCTGCGCAGAGCGGCTTCGCCGCGAAGGATCTCAGCAACCACCGGTGCCAACTGCGCCTGCGCCATGGAACGCCACGCCGCATGGTCGGAAAGAAAGGTATCGAACGTCGCGGGCGCAGGATCGGGAAGCCTGGGCGCGCTTTCGTCCAGGCGCGCGAGCGCGGCGTGCGCGGCGCTGAGCCTTAGCAATTCGGCCGAGGCCGCGGCGGCTTCCCGGGTCATGCCGTGCACGGCCGCGGGAGCGGGTGAAGGAGGGAGCATATCCATATGCGAACCTTGTGATGGGAGTTGGAAGATGTAGTGCGATGGGGGCTTGTGGCCCGTCAGGGGCCGGCCAGGAACTGCCCGGGCTGGAGCACGAGGAACGTGCCTTGCGCATCCGTGTTGCCACGAACGAGGTAAGACGGTTGGGCACCGCTGTCATCGATGAAAACCCGCAGCGCCGGGCGGCCTGGTGGCGCGCCTGCCGCTCGCACCTGGCGCAGGTTGATCCGCACCCAAGGGCTGGCCGTGCCGCCGTTGGGGACGGCGGGTGTCTGGCCCGTCGCGGCCACACCCGACAGGCCGGACCCACCCACGCGCTCGACGGGCAGGTAGACAGTGGGATGATCCAGCGGCAGCGCGTAAGCCGGTGGCTGATACCACACGGCTTCCGGCCAGGCCTCGGGTAGCAGCTCCCGCCATGGCGGATGCGCGACCACCGGGGGCGCCGGTGGGGCAGGCCGAACGAGCGGTGCGCGCCGTCCGGCCTCCAGCGCGCTGCGCCACGCATGCCAGAAGCGCGGGCCTACCGAGACCGGGGCGCCCGCGGCGATGAACACATCGGCGTGGAGATCGTCTCCCATCGTGCCGCCCAGCCGTTGGCGCAGCACACGCACGAATTCACCGCGCTGGTGCATCGTGAGATCCGCATAGTCGCTCTCGCTGACCGTGCGGATGCGATGTTCAGGCGGATACACGTCGGGACCACGGCGGCCGCCGCGAAGGCCGATATCGGTACGCAGGTGCCAGCCGGCACGCGACCACGCGATGGCGGGCCCCGTGTAATGCGCATCCGCCACGCCGGGCCGGGTGAGACGCCAGGTGGCGTGGGCATCGTCGAAGTGCACTTCGTAAGTTGCTTCCGCGTCTGGGACGTAACGCCGGCCGCCGATCGTGTGGATGCCCTGTGCATCCGGGCGGCTACCCGCAAGGTTGATACCGGGTGCCGCATACCGCCGATCCAGACGCGCTGCACCGCCCAGGGGAGCGCGGATCCCGCCGGGGACGGCGTAGCGCACGTACGCGGCGGGGCGCGCCGCCACGTGGAGTGCGGGGACGACGCCCAGCAGCGCGACATAGGCCTCGGTCGCATCCACGAAGGCCTCGCGATAGGCCCCTGCGCGCAAGGCATCCTCGGTACGCCAGAGTGCGCGGATGCCACGGCCAATGTCCACGAAGAACTGGCGCACCATCCACGTGCCGTTGGCGACATCGCCCAACGCGCTGGCGAACGGCAGCGGGGCGACCGGGCCCGCGGCGCGAAGCGCAGATTCCAGATCGGTCATGTCAAGCGACATGCGTGATACCGACGCGGCAAGCAGCGCCTCGAACACGTTGCCGGTCACTTCGCGTTCGCCAAATACCTCGGCGGTCACGGTTTGCGTGCCCGAGCTTTGCTGCGCGAGCACCCAGCGGCTGCGACGTACCTCTTCGGGAATATCGAAGTGGCGAACGCCATTCGCGTCGAGCCTTGCATGCGACGCGGGAAGGCGATCGAGCAGCCAGGGTTCGAACAGCGGGTTGTACAGCACGGCGCGTGCCGCCTGCCCGGCGTCCTCGAACTCGCGCACGCTGCGGCCATCGGGTGCGTCCGGCGTGTAGAGGATCACGCGCGGCACGCTCTCTCGCCGACGTGCACTCACGATGAAAAGGTCGCCCACCACGGCACCGCGGTAGGTGAACTGGTGAACCACGATGTCATGGCCCTGGACCTTCCGCCGCGTTGCTGCCGCTGGGCTATCGACCACGGCGCGCATCCACGCGTGGCCGCGTTCGTCACGGTCCGCGATGTAACCCGGCGCCTGCGCAGGCAGGTAATAGTCCAGCCGCGCGTCGGCGGACGCAGCCGCCACGCGCGCGCGGAGCACGCGTGCGGCGACATGCTGGCGGATGCGCCCCGCTCCATTCGGCGCGAACGCGTCGGCAAGCGCAAGGCGATAGGTGCGGATCGCGTCGGGAGACGCCGTATCGCCCGGTGGCGTGGGAAGCGCAGCCGTTCCGCTCGCGTCCAGGGCATCGGTCGCCTGGTCGTACTCGCGCCGGAGTGCGTCGACCTCAAGTCGCCACTCTGCGCGCGCGTCGGCGGGGGCCGAGGCAAGCCGCGCAGCATGCCGGGCGAGCAGCCTGCGCTGAAGGCGATCGATGCGCATGGCGTCGACATCGAGATGGCGGTGCAGGTCGAGCGCCGTGCGCACGGCGTCGGCGGCGCCTGCCGGGCTGTCGCCGAGCGCGACCGCATCCCAGGCGTCGATCACCTGTGCGCGGCGCGTGGTGATCACCGCGCGGGCCATGGAGCGGATGGCATCCGCCGGAGCCGCACGCGAGGTGACGAAGTGATCCTCGCGCACCATGCGGTCGACCGCCTCGACACGCAGGCCCGGCAACGTATCGCGCGCTACCAGTTCATGGCGAGTACGCCGCTCCAGTTCCCCGTGCAGGGCATCGAGTGACGCGAATGCCTGCCAGCCGCGGTCGGGCATGAAAAGCAGCGCCGGCGTATCGGAGGATGCACCGGCGAGGGCTAGCGCACCCGCATAGACCTCACCTGAGAACAGGAGCTCGCGCGGCTCCACGCCCGGCGGGCTGATCAGGCCGCGCGCGGCGGTGAACGCGGCAATGCGTTGCTGCTCCGCGGCGGACAGCGTGCCGTCGTGTTGGCGGAGGAGCGCATCATCGTGCATGACGCTCGCGAAGCGGTCGGCGAGCGCGCTGATGCCGGTGTCGTTCCAGACTGCGTCCAGTGCTGCAAGGAACGTCGTGCGCGTGATCCCATCCATCGTGTCGGGAACGATGGGCTCCGGCGCGAGCGCGTCATCGATCCACGCACGCGTCGCCTCCATGCGGGCATGGATATCGGAAGGGTTCTGGATGCTGGATTGAACGGCGGCAGGCGGTGCCTGCGGGGGCTGCAGATCCATGGCGGCCTCGGGATGGTGAATGTCCCGGCTAGCCTACGTTGAAGGCCCCACCCGCTATGCCGGGCGGGTGCCATCAACGCCGCAAGGTTTCCTGTAAAGCGGTGTAGGTCGAGCCCTACAGCTTGTAGCCGCGATGGATCGCGACAATGCCATTGCTCAGGTTACGGACTTCGACATGGCCGAAGCCGGCACCCAGCATCATCCCTTTCAGCGTCTCCTGGTCGGGATGCTTGCGAATGGACTCGGCGAGATACTGGTAGCTGTCGGCATCGTTGGCGAACAGGCGACACAGTCGGGGCAGGATCTTGAACGAGTGCACGTCGTACAGCTTCGACAGCAGTGGGCTCTGCACTTTCGAAAACTCGAGCACGAGCACACGACCGCCAGGCTTGAGGATGCGCTGCATGTCGGCCAGCGCCTTTTCCTTGTCGGTCACGTTGCGCAGGCCGAAAGCGATGGTGATGGCATCGAAGCTGGCATCCGGGAACGGCAGCGCCTCGGCATTCATCTGCGCCCAGCGCAGGCCAGCGACCAGGCCGCGGTCGGTCAGCCTGTCGCGGCCGACGCCCAGCATCGCCGCGTTGATATCGCCAACGACCACTTCGCCTTCGTCACCGACGACGGGCTTGAGCAGGGCCGCGATATCACCGGTGCCGCCGGCCAGGTCGAGCACGCGATCGCCACGGCGGACGCCGCTGACGGCCACGAAGTGGCGCTTCCAGAGCCGGTGGATGCCGAACGACATCAGGTCGTTCATGAGGTCGTAGTTACGCGCGACGGAAGTGAACACCTGGCCGACACGCTTCTGCTTGTCGGCCACGGGGACGTCGCGAAACCCGAAATGGGTGGTCTTGTCGGTAGCCATGCCGCCGATGGTACCGGGGTTGCGGCCCATCGGCGAGCATGGGGGCCGATCAGGGTTCGCGCCCGAGGTGGGTGATCTGCATATCGCTGGCGTCGAGGCGGATGAAGGCCTCGCTGGTCGGGCGCAGGAAGTACTTGGTGCCGTTGGCGCTATCGATGCCGATGTATTCCACGCTGGCGCCCGTGGGGAGCGCGGCCTCCCGCTGGAGGAAGTCGCGGGGACGCAACCGGATGGCGAAGGTGCTAGACCGCGTCAACGCTCGGTTCCCGACCGCCCGCTGGATATCGGCGATCGGAGCGGTCGGCGGCACGGTGGTGACACGGACACCATAGAGACCACCGCCGAGCCACTCGCCATGCAGGTGGGCCCAGTGGGGGTTGTAACCACGGTTCGTGCGCTGGCGGTGCAGGCGGCTGTCGCGGAAGGGGAGCTGGCCGTAGTACCACATCTCCTCCGGGACGCGCGCCTGCTCGATCCGGCGGAACGGTTCGGGTACGGCGGGCGCCACGGGACGTGCGGCGGGGCGGGCCGGGGGGAGTGGGCTGAGATCCAGTGGGCGGTTCTGCGCAAGGATGATGCGCTCCCGGGTGGAGATGGCCTGTGCGGCCGCGGCCCGTTCAGCCGCCGCGGACCAGCGCGCGCGCTGGGCGGCGGTAATGACGGCCGGCGTCGGCAGGCTGCGTGCCTCCGCCTCCATCCCGCCGGCAACGAGTTCCCGTTCGGTGGGGTTCGGAAAGGCGTGCTCGAGTTCTTCCATATAGCGGTTGAACGGACGCCCGTTGGCGTGATCGGGCGGGCCGGGCACACGGGCAGCCCCGCGTCCGCTCCCGCCCCGCAGGCCCACCTCGTTGAACGCCCAGGTGCCCGCTTCGGTCCGGCGAATGGCCGGGCCCCACGCATGCGGGGCGCCCTGGCGCTCGAGCCGCCAGGTGGCGAAGTCGCTGTCGTAGCGAACGCCATACATTTTCCCGTTCTGCTCGATGTAGCGCCGGGCACCCAGCATCACGATGCCGTCGGTGCCCGCGGATGATCCCGTCGGCACGAGGCTGGCTTCAAACCGGGGTTCGAACGCCACGGCCGCCTGAGTCACGGGCCTGCCGCCCACCAGCTTGCCGCCCTGGCGGAAACGCGCCGCAACCAGCCCCCGTGCCGAAGGCGCGACGGTCTGCGGGGCGATGATCCCCAGCGATGCCACGTAGAAGTCGGCGAAGTCGACGAACGCACGGGCATGGTCGCCTTCCTTCAGGCTGTCGTACAGCCGCCAGGAGGCCTGCGCGGCATGCGCGGGGGCGTAGACGATGCCCTTCACCGCATTGGCTACCAGGTTGTCGAAGAGCAGGCGCCGCGGCCACTCGACCAGCCACTCCCAATTCGCAGCCTCGGCGCTGCGGCTGAAGAGGGCGACGTTGCGCAGCGCCTGCTGCACGCCGGTGTCGTAGACCGCTTCAAGGACGTTGCCCTCGACGACGCGTTGCGCGAAAGGCTCCGCCGTCTTCGTATAGGCGGCGTCGACGGGCGCCCCTAGCACCCAGTGCGCGAGGTGGTCGCCCGCGAATGCGCGGTTGCCGGCATCCGCCTGGGGCCTGGCATATTCGTTCGGCAGGCGATCGAGCAGGTATTCGCGGAACGACGGGTGATGGAAGAAGCGCCGTGCGGCCTCGGCACGATCGTCGAACTCGCGGAACACCACGCCATCCGGTGCGTCGGGCGTGTAGAACACCACGGTCGGGACGGCCTCGGTCTGGCGTACGCCGATCTCCAGCACGTCCTTGAGCGGCGTGCCCTGGTAGGTCACCTGCCTCGCGACGATTTCGTGCTGGTCCACGCGCGCGCGTCCTGCCGGCGAAGGGGCATCCAGCACGGCCTCGACCCAGCGGAACCCGCGCTCGGCGTGGTCGGGACGGAACGAGCGTGGCTCACCCGGGAGGTAGTACGACAGGCGTGCCTCCGCCGCCTGCATGCGCATGCGCGCGAGCAACAGCGTGGTGTTGGCCTCGCGGCGCTGCCCGGCGGTCTCGCCGTCGCGATAGGCGGCAACAAGGTGATCGCGGTAGCGCGTGGCGAGATCCAGGTCGCGGACAAGCGAGCGGATGGCCGTGTCCGTCAATGCCGCCAGCGGCTGGCCTGCGGCGTCAACCGCGCTGAGCTGGACCGGATCGAACGATGCGATGTTCTGGTACACGAGATCCAGCAGGCCGATGCGTGCGGGTCGCGTACCATCGCACAAGGCCTCGAGCGACTGCACGCGCACGGCCGCGTCCCGCCAGTAGTCCGCCTTGATGAAGATGTCCGCAGGCGAGGTCGTGATCCCCAGGGTCGCCAGCCGCGCCGCGGCTTCCTGGGCCGCGAAGGCGGTGAGTGTTTCGATGCCCGCATTTACCGATTTATAGGTTTCCTGCACGGCGGCGTAGTGCGCGGCGGCATCTTGCCAGCCGCTCGCGACCTCGGCGGGGACCTGCGCCAGGCGTCCCTCGTTCACCAGCCTCACCAGGCGTGCATGCCGGTGTGCCAGCAGGGTTTCCACGTTCACCAGCGGCCGCGCCACTTCGGCGGTGACGGTATCGCGGAGCACGATGTCGCGGTGGGGATCGGTCGCGGTCACCAACCAGCCTACCCATGCCTCGGCCACCCGCTCGCGTTGCACCGCGAGCGCGGTACCGACGTACGCGGAGAACGCGCCGCCGGTGCATGTTGCGGAGGTCACCGAGGGTAGCGCCCCGGCGGCCAGGGGGCGGCGTGCCATGCCGGGCACGCCGCCATCGTCGGCCATGCGCTCCCGCAGGCGCTGGCCGAACGCGTCGTGCAGCGCATCGAGGCTGGCATAACGTTCCCAGCCGGCATCAGCGGTGAATAGCAGCGCGCTGCCCTCGCCACCCTGGCGGGCGACGACCAGGCTCCCGGCGAGCGGCCGGCCTGCAAACATGGGGCAACGCGCGTCGATGCCGGGTGCCGGGCCGTCTCCGCGGTGTGTCGCGAGCGTGCGGACCATGCCGGCCGACTCGGCGTCCAGCGTCTCGTCGGCCTGGCGCAGGGTGGCGAGGTTCGCGGCCACGCTACGCACCTGTTCGACGGCAGCCTGCCTGCGCGCCGGGGACCAATAGCCGTCGAGGGCGGCCAGCAGGGCAGGCGCGTTAGCGGGATCCTCCGGCATCGGCGGCAGTGCGGCGATATCGGCGGTAAGCACCGCGTGCGCCGCGACGAGGTTCTCGAACGCGGCGGTGGCGGCCTGGTGGGCGGGTTGGTTCTGCGCAGGCGGTGCCTGCGGCGGCGTCATGTCCATTGACGTTCCTTTGCGTGGTGGTTCGCAAAGGTTAGGTAGGGCTAACTCACCGGTCTGCCCGGTAAGACGCCTGCGCCGTGTAGGCGAAACCCTCTAACGGACGTCAGTGCTGACTGTGGTGACGTTCGTGCTCGTTCGCGACGTGACGATCATGCAGTGACTCCGCCGTGGTTTCGCCGGGGTCGCTGGGTGGGCGTGCATCGAGGTCGCGATCGTTGTCCCCACCCGGCGTGATCTTGAGGATGGAGTGGCGCACTTCGCGCGCGAGGATGACGCGCGCATCGCGCACCATGTCTTCCAGCGCATCGCTGAAATCGAGCTTGCCATTCTCATCGGTCCACACGACGCGGGCCTCGCGCAGCTTCTGGATGAAGCCGCGGAACAGCGCCTTGTCGAAGAACTCGGGCGCGGAAAGCTCGTTGAGCATGCCAAGGCGCTGCGCGGTCAGTGTGCAGGCGGTCTCCAGCTCACCCGCCGACATCGTGTGCGGGCCGTTCTTCACCAGCGCGGCGATGGCGATGTAATAGCGTTCGAACGCCTGCAGCATGCTGCGTGCGATGACGCGCAGCTGGTACGCGCCATCATCCTGGCCCGGCCCGCGCTCCAGCACGCGCCCTTCGGACGAGGCTTCGAGGATGCCGCGGCGGACGAAGAAATCGATCGTGTCCTGCACCTGCTTCGCAAAGCCTTCGTCATCCCAGGGCAGGAACAGCTCGCCCTGGATGAACGGGTAGATGATCCGGCCAAGCCGGGCCACCGACGAGCGCGACATGCGCCGGTTATTGAGGAAGCACGCCGCCACCCATGCCGCGGCGGCATTGAGGTGCAGCACGTTGTTGCGGAAGTAGGAAAGCAGGACGGCCTGTTCGCCCTCAGTGACCAGTACGTCGCCGAGCGGGTGGCGGATGCGGCGGATCCAGCCCATCTGCTCGCCGTACGCGATGATGCCCTGCGGGTTCATGGCGGTGATCGTCACGCGATCGGAATACGGCAGCTCCTGGAACAGCGCCTTCGTGAGCTCGAGCTGCGCCAGCAGGTCGTTCTCCGCCATGGCGTGCTTCGGCGTGGCCAGCAGCGCCAGCGCGAGCAGGTTGATCGGGTTCACGTCCGCGGCGCGGTTGATGTTGATCTGGATCTTTTCGGCGAGGTCATCCACCACGCCGTTGAGCCAGTCCGGCTTGGTGTCCGGGTCAGCCGTGGTCTCGCGCCAGTCGGGCGCCACGCCATCCAGCATCGGCGTGAGCTGGATCGGTTCGCCGAAATTGAGCGTGACGTGGCCGTAGCGCTGGCGGAGCACCTTCAGGCCGCGGATGAGGCCGAGCAGGGATTCCTTTTCCTTCGGCTTGCCCGAGAGCTCGCCGACGTACGACTTGCCCTCCATCAGCTTCTCGTAGCCGATGTACACGGGCTGGAACAGCACCGGGCGGCGCGGCGCGCGGAGGAACGCGCGCACGGTCATCACCAGCATGCCGGCGCGCGGGGCGAGCAGGCGGCCCGTGCGCGAGCGGCCACCTTCGATAAAGTACTCCAGCGGCACGCCGCGATCGACCAGCTGCGCCAGGTATTCGTTGAACACCACGGAGTACAGCGCATTGCCCTTGAAGCTGCGGCGCAGGAAGAACGCGCCGCCGCGGCGAAGGATCGGGCCGACGACGGGCAGGTTGAGGTTCACGCCGGCCGCGATATGCGGCGGCACGACGCCCGAATGATGCAGCTGGTACGAGAGCAGCAGGTAATCCGTATGGCTGCGGTGGCAGGGTACATAAACCACTTCATGGCCAGGCGCCGCGGCGCGGGCCTTGTCGAAGTGGTGCATCGCGATGCCGTCGTAGAGCTTGTTCCAGAAGTTGGACAGCAGGAACGAGGTGGAGCGCACCACCGGATGCGAGTAGTCGGCGGAAATCTCGAGCGCGAAATCGCGCGCGCGCCGCTCGGCCTTCGCGTGGCTGATGTTTTCCTTGCTGGCCGTGGCGGCGATCGCATCGCGTACCGGCTGTGCGGTCAGCACCGCGTCGACCACCGTGCGGCGGTGCGACAGGTCGGGTCCGATCACCGCCGCGCGGATACGGCGGAAATGCGTACGCAGCACGCGGGCGATCTTGCGGGTCAGGCGCTCGTTGGTCAGGCCCTGGGATTCCGACAGCACGTTGCGCAGCGACACCGGTTCGGAGAAATGCACCACGGTGTCGCGGCCATTCAGCAGCAACGCCAGCATGCGCCGGAAGCGGCCGACGACCAGCCAGTTCTCCGCGAAGAGCACGCTGAACCAGCCACTTTCGCGGTTGGGCGCGCGGCCGACGTAAATGGACACAGGGATGACCTGGATATCGCGCGTCGGGTCCTCTTCGATCGCCCGGATGAGCTGGCCAATCGGTTCCTTCGGCCCGTGTGTGTCCGTGCGGCCGAACAACCAGCCACGCTGGCGGCTCAGCGAGAACACCGAGCGGCGGCGACGGCCAGGGAGATCCAGCAGCTGCATGGGGCTGGGCAGGCCGGCCTCGCGGCACGCCCGTTCCAGGATCAGCGCATCGGACGTGCCATCGCGCTCGATGGCGTAGCACACGGCCGCATCGCTCTTCAGCAGGGCGGCGGGCTCCGCCGGGTCGCGCTTGATGCGCACCCACGGCTCGAGGACGCGCCCCAGCAGCTTGAACCACCAGGGGGAGCGGGCGACGCGGACGTGCGGATCCGCACTCATCGGTAATTCGGACATCGTGGGATTGTACGGCCTTAGCGGGTCTTCGCGGCCGCCACGGGGGCGGCCGGGTCGTGGGGCGGCGCCACCGCGGTCGCCGCGGGTGCCGGGGCACTGGCGGGCGGTGGAGGCGGGTTCAGCTTCACGTGCTGGTTGCGGACGCTCTGGAGCAGGTCGCTGTCATACCAGCGCCCGTCGAGCAGGACGAGCGTGGCGTCGGTCTGGATCGGCTTGTCGAGGATCGTGTAGGTGATCTTGACGTGCGCGGTGCCGCCGGTGTTCTCGAGCGTATCGATGCTCACCGAGTCGAAACTCTTGTCGAGCGAGAGCCCGTACACGTTGAACAGGTTCTTGAAGCCCAGCCACATCGTGGAATAAGCGGCCATGGACTGGTTGAAGTCCATCGTGTGCAGCGCTTCCGGCGTGCTGAGCCGGGCCTTGCGCGCGGTGTCCACCAGGATCGAGATCGCCTGCTTCGCCTTGACCTGGTCGCCCCAGCCCACGGTTTGCGCCCATGGTGCGATGACGTTCACGGCCTCGCGCAGTTGCCGCTTCTGCGGGATGGTGAGGTCGTTCGCCTGGTCGATGGCGGTGAGCGCCATCGACTGGGCCACGCCGGTAAGCAGCGGCATCTGGTCCTTGTATTCCTTGTCGAAGCGAACCAGGGCCGGGCGCAGGTCGGCATAGAGTTTTTTCTCGGCATCGGGCTCGGTCAGCCTTTTTACGCCGTTCTCGAACTTCGCGCGGTCATCGTCGTTGACCGGTTCAGCCGCGACGTTGCGGCGGGGCCAGTCCGCCTTGAGCGCGGCGAAGTCGGCCGGGGGCAGGGCGTGCTGCCAGAACATGTCGAACTTGCCTTCGCGGATCAGTTCGAGCGAATCGCGCATCGCGTCCTCGGGCGAACCGCCGCCGGGCGTGCCGGGTGCTTCCTTGTGCCGGTTGCAGCCGGCGAACAGCGCCAGTACCAACACCAGCACCCAGGCCGTGGGGTGAAAGCGCTTCATGGCTGCGTCGTCCATACGTCGGGGGATGGCGAGGTTACGAGGGGCGCGGCCGGGCGGCAAGTGGCGCCCCATAAAGAAAAACCCCGGAGACGAATCGTCTCACGGGGTTATCCGGCCCGAAGCCGGTAAGGGAAATGGCCTTGCCTGCTTTGCTTTCGGCACCGCAGGTTTCGGCGAGGCACATGATAGTTGCCTGACATTGCTAAAGCAATACGTCAGGAAACTATGCCTAAATGATTGATTTAATTGACTCGCAGCGCGTCGATCTTTTTCTGGCGACGCTCTTCGCGAGGCAGAGTGTAGTCGTTATCGAACAGCGCGGGTTCCCAGCTGCCGTAAGTCGCGTTCGGCAGGACGAACCAGCGCTCGCCGATCCAGGCCGTATAGGGCGCCATGGCCTTGGCGCGGCCCTCGGCGGTATTGCCGTAGACATTCGCGAAATCGCCGATCTGGTCGCCGAACTGCATCAGCACGCGGTACTTGCCGGCGATCAGCTGGCGGCGGCAACCCTTCTCGGTGCCGGCCTGCTCGCAGCCTTCGACGAACGTACCCAGGCCAAGGAACGACTGCTTGCCCGCCACCGGGAAGCCGGCCTTGCGCAGGTTGTCGAGCGTGGCGTCGTTGAGGTCTTTCGCGCGGTTGGAGATGTACAGCACCTCGATGCCGTGGGCTGCCGCGAACTGCGTGAAAGCCACGGCGCCTGCCATCGGCTTAGCCTTCTCTTCCTGGCACCACGCGGCCCACTCGGCCTCGTTGTACTCGCCGCCTGAGCGGATCAGGCGCGCCTGGTAGGGCGAGTTGTCCAGCGCGGTTTCATCCACGTCGAGGACCACGGCGGGCCTCAGGCCCTTGAGGGACGGATGCGCGGCGCGGTCATCCTTGGCGAGGGCATCCCAGGTCGGGTCGGCCTTCGCTTTGAGAAGTTTCTCCTGCGCGTTGCGGAACGCCTGGATGTAGATGAAGTCGTGCTCGTTCGACGTCTGCGACCACAGCACCGCGTTCAGGTTGTCGTCGGCGGCCGGGCCTTTCGCGGCGGGCGCCGGCGCGGCTGCGGCTGCGGTTTCGGGTGCGGGCGTCGCGGCTGACGGTGCGTGCGGCGCCGATGCGCAACCGGCGAGGACGAGGGCGGCCGCAAGCGCGGCCGGGGCGAACTTCATCATGGGATCCCCTGAAAGTCGGGCGCCAATGCCCGAGGGCCGGCGATTGTGGCGGCAGTTTACGACAGGGTGACGACGGCGGCACGCCTATGGCGCGCGCACCCCGTGTCCTGACAGACTGCGGCCTCATCCACGACGAGCCTGCCATGGACGCCGAAACCCGAACCCGCGCCGTGCGCATCGCCAGCTATGTCCTCGCTGGCGTCGCCCTCCTGCTGGTGATGTTCCTGCGCCTGCTGCCGGCCCTGCTTGCCGGGTTGCTGGTTTACGAGGTGGTGCTCTCCGTTGCGCCGCTGATGGGCCGCCGGCTGTCGGGCGAACGCGCGCGGATCCTGGCCGTCGCCCTCGTTGGCGTGATCGTGGTCGGCCTGTTGACCCTGCTTATCCTGGGTGCGATCAGCTTCTTCCGCACCGAGATCGGCAACCCGGCCGACCTGTGGCAGAACAAGCTCATGCCGATGGTCGAGCGCGCCCGCCAGCAGTTGCCTCCCACCGTGGTCGGCATGCTGCCGGAGAGCGTGGATGCGCTGAGGGTCACGGCGCTCGACTGGGTGCGCTCGCATGCGGTGACCCTGCAGCTGGCGGGCAAGGAGGCGGCGCGCGTGTTCGTCCACATCGTGCTCGGCCTGGTCCTCGGCGCGTTCGTCGCGCTCAGCCGTGCGCGGCCCACGCACCAGATCGGTCCGTTCGCCGCGGAACTCGGCCTGCGCTGCGCGCGGCTCGCCGATGCGTTCCACAACATCGTGTTCGCCCAGATCAAGATCTCCTTGGTCAACACCGCGTTCACGGCCATTTTCCTGGTCGTGGTGCTGCCGCTGTTCGGCCAGCACCTGCCGCTGACGAAGACGTTGATCGTCATCACCTTCATCGTCGGCCTGCTGCCGGTCATCGGCAACCTGCTGTCGAACACGGCTATCACGATCGTCGGGCTG
>NZ_JBQCFT010000250.1:0-3544 GCF_051958795.1 Luteibacter sp.
GGCGCACTCCGGTACGAACGCGGAGGACCTGTCTGAGCAGCGAGGGTGGGCCCGGAGGCCTCTTTCCAGAGACGTCAGAGCGCGAGGCGGCGTCAGCCGCTGGTCACACGCATTCGCGCCAGCGAATGAACCGATTGCTTAGCGCGAGGCCGGAGGCGAGCCCGCCCCGAACGGTATACTCGCCCCCATGAACTATCGTCACGCGTACCACGCCGGCAACTTCGCCGATGTCATGAAGCACATGGTGCTCGTCGCCCTCGTCGACGCCATGAAGCAGAAGAACACCCCCTTCTGCTACATCGATACCCACGCCGGCAGCGGCCGCTACGACCTCCGCGGCACCCTGGCCCGCAAGACGGGCGAAGCGGACGAAGGCGTCGCCAAGCTCAAGGCCGCCACCGGCCTCCCGCCCCTCCTCTGGAAGTGGCTCGAGGTGGTCCGCGCCTGCAACGACGGCGACGATATCCGCTACTACCCCGGCTCGCCGTGGATCGCCGCGCACCTCATGCGCGATACGGATTCCGCCCAGTTGTGCGAATTGCACAGCGAAGAGGCCGGTCACCTGCGCCAGCTCTTCCACCACGATGCCCGCGTGCACGTGCACAACCGCGATGGCTACGAGGCGATGAACGCCCTGGTCCCGCCGAAGGAGAAGCGCGGCTTCGTCCTCATCGATCCACCGTTCGAACAGCAGGAAGGTGAGTTCCGGACGATCGAGAAGGCCCTCAAGGCCGCCATGGAAAAGTGGCCCACCGGCATTTTCGCGGTCTGGTACCCGATCAAGCTGCGCAGCCACGTGCAGCCGTTCCATCGCTGGCTGTCGACGAAGAGCGGCGCCAAGCGCGTGCTGGCGGCCGAGCTCCTGCTGCACAAGGACGACTCGCCGCTGCGCCTCAACGGGACCGGCATGGTCATCGTGAATGCCCCGTGGAAGCTCGATGAAACGATCCGCGATAGCCTCAAGGCGTTGCCAAAACTGCTCGGCCAGCCCGGCGAATCCGAATACCGGCTGACCTGGCTGGTGGAGGAAGGCAAGGATCCGGCTCCCCTACACGTTGCGCATCCACCGCGTTCGCTACCAAAGAGATAAAGTCACCGTACACGCCAGGAGCCGACCCATGCGCCCGTCCATTGTCCGTCTCGCCGTCCCTGCCGCCGTACTGACCCTCGCGCTTGCCGGCTGTGCGCCGGCACCGATCTACAAGGCGACGCCGAACACCGTCGCGGTGCCGCCCGCTCAGGTAGCACGCGAGCCGGAGCGCTACGGCAGTTCCGATGTGATCTGGGGCGGCCGCATCGTACAGGTCAAGAACTACGCCGATCACAGCGAAGTGGAAGTGCTCGCCTATCCGCTCGACAGCTCGCAGCGGCCCAAGGCGAACGACACGGGTAGCGGCCGCTTCATCGCCGCCATGCCGGGCTACGTCGAGAGCCTGGACTTCCCCGCTGGCGGTCTCGTCACGTTCGCCGGCCGGCTCAACGGCACGCGAACCGGCAACGTCGGCCAAGCCACCTATACGTTCCCGCTGGTGTCGGTGAACCAGTCGCATGTGTGGACCGCCAAGGAAATGCAGGGCGGCCATCCGAATGTCAGCTTTGGCGTCGGAGTGGGCGTCATCCGGTAAGATCTTGCGATCTTTCAGGGACAGGGATCCACATGTCGGGCCACGCTGATTCAAAGCGCGCGATCTTCCTCGCGCTGGGTGCCAATTTCGCCATCTTCGTGGCGAAGCTGGTGGCGGCATTGTTCACCGGATCGGGCGCGATGCTCGCCGAGGCCGTGCACTCGCTGGCGGACTGCGGCAACCAGGGCCTGTTGCTCCTGGGCATGCGCCAGGCCAAGCGCCCGCCATCGCCCGACTACCCGCTGGGGTGGGGCCGTGCGCTCTACTTCTGGTCGTTCCTTGTCGCCATCCTGCTGTTCAGCGTGGGCGGCATGTTCTCGGTGTACGAGGGCGTGCACAAGCTGACGCACGCCGAGCCGCTGAGCTGGCCCTGGCTGGCGGTCGGCGTACTCGTCTTTTCGATCATCACCGAGGGCGTTTCCATGCATGGCTGCATGCAGGAAGTGAACAAGGCCCGTGGTGACCAGCCGCTATGGGAGTGGTTCCGCGAGACGCGCGCCAGCGAACTGCTGGTGATCTTCGGCGAGGACCTGGCCGCACTGATCGGCCTGTGCCTCGCGCTCGCCGCGATCCTGCTGACCATGCTCACCGGCAACCTGATCTTCGATGCCATCGGCACCATCTGCATCGGCGTGCTGCTGATCGTGGTGGCCGTGGCGGTGGCCCGCGAGGTAAAGGCCCTGCTGATCGGCCAAGGCGTGGAGCCGAAGCGCCGTGCCGAAATGCTCGCCTTCCTCGAGGCCCGAGCCGAGATCGACCAGGTCTACAACGTCCTGACCCTGCAGATGGGCACGGATGTCATGGTCGCGATCAAGGCGAAGATGGCCGCCGCCCCGACGCCGCGGGCGATGATCGAGGCCATCAATATCGTGGAAGCGGACTTCAAGGCCCGGTTCAAGGATGTGCGGTGGAGCTTCTTCGAGCCGGACTACACGGACTGAGGCTTATCCGCGTAGGAGCCCACCCTGTGGGCGACGCCGTTCGCGACGAGCCCTGGCCCTGAAGCGCCAACGCTAAAGATGTCGCCCACAGGGTGGGCTCCTACGAAAGATGCCTACGGGGCACTAACGCCGGGCCTGTACAATGACCGGCTAGCCACGCTGATGATCGCCTCCAGACGATGCCCGTAACGCTCCCGCGCCCGCCCCTGCCTGCCAACGCCAAGACTCGCCGCTACTGGGCCGTGCCCCACGGCTCGGCCTGGGCCCTGGAGGTGGCCGAGGCGGCCCGGGCGCACGATGGCCTGCTGGTGGTCGTGGTCCGCGATACGCGCAGCGCCGACAACCTGGAAAGCGAGCTGGGCGTCTTTGCCGGCGAACTCCCGGTGCTGCATTTCCCGGATTGGGAAACCCTGCCCTACGACGTCTTCAGCCCTCACCCCGAGGTGGTCTCGCAGCGTATCGCCACCCTGTACCGGCTGCCGTCGGTCAAGCGTGGCGTGCTCGTGGTGCCGGTCGCGACGCTCATGCAGCGGATCGCGCCGCGCACGCACATCACCGGCTCCGGCCTGGTGCTGCGCAAGGGCCAGAAGCTCGACCTCGCCGCGGAACAGCGTCGCCTCGAGGCCGCCGGTTACCGCAACGTGCCCCAGGTCAGCGAGCCCGGCGACTTCGCCGTGCGTGGCGCGCTGATCGACATCTACGCCATGGGCGCCAGCGAGCCCTACCGGGTGGAACTGTTCGACGACGAGATCGAGTCGATCCGCACGTTCGACACCGAGACGCAGCGTTCCCAGCACCAGGTCGAGGGCGTGGATCTCCTTCCCGCCCGGGAATTCCCGGTCACCGAGGAAGCCGCCAAGGATTTCCGGACCAACCTGCGCGAACGCTTTCCCATCGACATCCGGCGCTGTCCGCTGTACCAGGACATGAAGGAAGGCGTCACGCCCGGCGGCATCGAGTACTACCTGCCGCTGTTCT
>NZ_JBQCFT010000251.1:0-9886 GCF_051958795.1 Luteibacter sp.
CGCACGCCGAACCTGGACCGGGCGACGTTCGAGCGGTTGAAAGCGGCGGCTGTGGCGATGGGGTACGAGCTGTCGGCGCTCATCGTTTCCGGGGTGTCACAGCCTGATCGCGCGGGCAAAAGTTAACCTGCTGACCGCAGCGCGCTGATCACGGTGTCACGGATCGACCGATATGTTCTCAATCGATTCAACCATTAGCTTGGGACGACCTTTCGTTCGCTGAAAAATACCGGTCCATCTTGCGGTCACTGTCTTGTCCAGCGTACCGGGACTACCGGACATCACGACATCGTTGAGGCGATCAGTCGCATTTCCGGCGTTCGTGATGTCGATGTCCATTGCGCCTTCGCAGTGAGGGTCGACAAGAACCATGCCGTGCACACCGTCACTCTCCACACGTGCTGTGAATACGACGTGCCGCCCGCTGTATATCTTTGGCTCCTTGACCACGTCACAAAACTCAACCGGCGGCGACAAGGAGGCGACCTGATCCTCGTTCGCTACTGAGATCTCTACCGGGTGGGTCGCCATCGTTGCGTTTGAACACATCAAGAGCGCGAAAGCCAGAACCGTTTTCCGTCCATGCATGGCAGTCTTCCAGGAGTGAACACGAGCGACATGGCTAAACTAGCATGGACGCTTTCTGACTTTCCGAGGACAGGCCATGGCCCTACCCGACACCGCCTGCCCCTGCGGCACCGGCAAGCCCTACCCTGACTGCTGCTGCCGCTGGCACGCCGGTGAGCCCGCCCCCACGGCGGAAGCGCTCATGCGTTCGCGCTACAGCGCGTACGTGATGGGGCTGGAGGACTACCTGCTGGCGTCGTGGCATCCGTCGACACGGCCGCCTGCGCTCGATCTGGCGAATCAGTCACCGGCGCCTACATGGCTGGGGCTGACGGTGAAGCGCCATGAGAACCCCACGCCCGATACGGCCGTGGTCGAATTCGTCGCACGGCTGCGCTACGGCGGCGGAAGCGCGAAGAAGATGCATGAGGTGAGCCGCTTCGTTCGCGAAGGCGGACATTGGTATTACATCGACGGAGATGTCGATTGAAGCATTGAACTGTGGGAGCGCGCTTGTACGCGATGGGTGCTTGCGGCCAGGTCCATCGCGGGCAAGCCCGCTCCCACAAGAGCAAGGTCGTTGCTTAGACGACCTGGCGGGCTACGCCACCGTCGACACGCACGGCCGCACCGGTCGTGCCGCTGGCCTGTTCGGAGGCGAGGTAGACCGACATGTTCGCGACTTCCTCGACGGTGAGCAGGCGCTCGATCAGCGAGGTCGGGCGGTGGGTGCTGATGAAGTCCTTCTCGACCTCTTCCAGCGACTTGCCCTGGTCCTTCGCGATCTTGTTGAAGAACTCGCCCACGCCTTCGGACAGGGTCGGGCCCGGGAGCACCGAGTTAACCGTGACACCCGTACCGGAAAGCGTTTCCGCCAGGCCGCGCGACACGGCGAGCTGGGCGGTCTTGGTCATGCCGTAGTGGACCATCTCGGCCGGGATCTGCAGGGCCGATTCGCTGGAGATGAACTGCACGCGGCCCCAGCCACGGTCCGCCATGCCCTTCGCATAGTGACGCGACAGGCGCACGCCCGAATTCACGTTCACTTCGAAGAAGCGGCTCCATTCCTCGTCGGTGATATCGAAGAAGGCCTTCGGCTCGAAGATGCCGAGGTTGTTGACGAGGATGTCAGTGCTGGGCACGGCCTTGATCAGGGCGGCGGCGCCTTCGGCCGTACCGAGGTCGGCAGCGACGCCGGAGAGCTTCGCGTCCGGCACGGCCTTCTTGATCTCGGCGATCGCGGCATCGACGCGCGCCAGGGTGCGGCCGGTGATCACGACGCTGGCGCCCGCGCCGGCCAGGCCCTGGGCGATGGCGAGGCCGATGCCGGCGGTGGAACCGGTGACGATGGCACTACGCTTGGAAAGATCGATCTTCATGGGTGACTCCCGGTGGGAAAGTGGATTCCAACATCGTCGGGGCAGCGGCGGCTTGGATCAACCGCTACCCGGGTGAAAGACTTTTGCCGGCCCGGGAAGAATGGCGCGCCTGCGAGCAGCGAGCTTGCGCCGCCTTGCTGGTCCCGCACCTTCGGGCTAATCTTTTGAAAAATCAGGGCTCCAGGGACAGGACATGAAAATGCGCCATCAGCGACCAACCGGGGCAGTCTGTCCATCGTTGCGGCATGGGCTCCGCCGGCCGCGCATTTCTGGCATGAAGACCGCGACGCTCCTTGCGGCGGCCATTGCGTTTGCGTCCATGGCGAACCTTCCGGCAAATGCTTCGGCGGCAACAGCGAAGGCAGAAGAACCGCAGTTCTGCAACGTCTACCTCGATACGGTGTGCTTCTCGGTGCCCGTCGGGCTATCGGTTGATGTGTCGCTTCCCATGGACTTCATGCTTTACAAGATGTCTCTGCCCGGTGGTGGGAAGGTAACCATTTACAGTGGTTACAACCCGGAGAATGCACTTGAGGGCAAGACGACCCAGAAGTGCGCGACCGGCATGAAGATCGAACGCTGCGAATTCGCCGATAGCGGAAAGGTGTTCGACCTGATCTATGACACGGGTGGCATGGCGCATATCACGCACATCCACATCGACGGATTGACCGACACGAACCGTGGCGTAGCCAGGTCGCTGCTAGACGGCTTTCATGCATGCACGTCGCAGGGCATCAGCATCGCGTGCACGCCGGAAAGGCCGTTCCGCGGCGTCCTGCGCGAGGCGAAGCGCGATAAGCCCTGAATCGACGACCCGCCCTACGGCGGGAGGTCAAGCACCGTTTCGCCCTCAGGCACACCGTTCGGTCCAAAGCGGCGTTCGATGATCGTGGTCCCATCGTCGTGGCCGACCAGCACGACCGTACTCGCCCGGGTGCCGTAGTTCTCCCCGACGATGAAGGCGCTGGAGAGGAAGCGTTCGCGCTCGATGCCGATGCCGGTGTCGGGCAGCAAGTCGTCGGGCCAGCGGCCCTGGTCGGAGAGCATGCGGAACAGGGATTCCGTGTCTTCACGTTCGTCTTGCGCCCACGCCTCAAGGCGATGCGTGAGCGCGCGGGTCTTCGGCCACGGCGCATTGAAGTCGGCGTTCGACAGCCCGTGGATGCCATCGCTGACCGGCTGGTAGCGTGCATCGGGATGGTTTCCCAGGTAGTACGCGCTGTCGTGGTCGAAGGTGAGCAGGTTGAAGGGACGGTAGTCACGCGCGGTGGCGATCAGTTCCTGCGCGTGGACGGAAGCAGGGAGATTCGAACCGAGGTAGTCGGCGACGAGCAGGCCGCGCGATAGCCCGCTGTGGTCGGCGTTGAGGTCGCGCACATTGGTGATGATGCTCGCGCGGCCGTTGGGTCCGACGCCGGCCCACGTTCCGCCGGCTTCAAGGTCGCGGCCCGCCGCGATCTGCGGCGCTTCATCCCAATGCGCCAGGGGCGCCGTGGGACGGGCATGGAATTCATCGCGGTTACCGAGCATGACAAGGCGCCAGCGCGGGTGGGCGCGCCAGGCGAAAGCGATCAGGCACATGGGTGAGGGGCCGCCGTGGAGGGCATGGGACGTATTGTGCGCCTTTTCCGCGTGAGCCGTTTGTCACTTCAACCTCTTGTGGGAGCGCGCTGAGATTGCGCGTTTATCCCCTCTTCGGGGGCGATGGGCCGTGACGCGAGCACCCATCGCGCGCAAGCGCGCTCCCACAAGGGTGTTTCATGCGGCCACTGTGCTGTTGGCTTTCTTCGTGGCCAGCATGCGCGTGATCGAGACCGCCGCTTCGCGACCGTCGTAAACCGCGCGCACCACGAGGTCCGCGCCACGCACGTTATCGCCACCCGCAAAAATTTTCGCATGGCTGGTCTGGTGCGGCAGGTTGCCGTCCGTGCCCGTGATGATGCGGCCGCTGCGATCGCGCTCGATGCCGAACGCATCGCACCAGTCCGGCGGGCTCGGCTGGAAGCCGAAGGCCTGGATGACGACGTCCGCGCGCAGGTCGGTTTCACTGCCTTCCACGTTGCGCGGGCGCGGACGCCCGTCGCCATCGTCGACCAGCTGGGTCTCGACGACGCGCACGGCCTTCACCTTGCCGTTCTCGCCGACCAGCGTCACCGGCTGGCGCTGGAACAGGAAGCGCACGCCTTCCTCACGGCTGTAGCCCACTTCGCGCCGCGAGCCCGGCATGCTGGGCTCGTCGCGGCGGTAAACGCACGTGACCGACGCGGCACCAAGGCGAATGGCCGTGCGGTTGCAGTCCATGCCTGTATCGCCGCCGCCGAGCACGACGACGTGCTTACCGGCAAGGTCGTATTCCGGCGCGGGCGCCTGCTCGCGTAGCAGCCGCTCCGTATTCGCAATGAGGAACGGCAACGCGTCATGCACGCCGCCAAGCTCACGACCTTCGAGCTGGCCGTCGACATAGGTGTAGGCACCCGTGCCGACGAACACCGCGTCGTAATCGTTGAGCAGTTCGTCGAACTCGATGTCACGGCCGATCTCGACACCGAGGTGGAAGCGCACGCCCATGCCCTCGAGCACGCCGCGGCGGGTGCGCACGATGGTCTTGTCGAGCTTGAACGGAGGAATGCCGAAGGTCAGCAGGCCACCGATCTCGTGTTGCTTATCGAAGACATCGGCGGCGATGCCCGCACGGCGCAGGCGATCGGCACAGGCCAGGCCTGCCGGACCCGCGCCGACAATCGCCACGCGCGCACCGGTCTCCTTCACGCGGGAGAGATCCGGGCGCCAGCCCTGGCGGAACGCTTCGTCGGTCACCCAACGCTCGACGCTGCCGATCGTCACCGCACCGAAATCGCCCTGCTCAAGCGTACAGGCGCCTTCGCACAGGCGATCCTGCGGACACACGCGCCCGCAGATTTCCGGGAGCGGATTCGTCTCGTGCATCAGCGCCGCGGCTTCGAACAGGCGGCCATCCTGGACCAGCTTCAGCCAGTTCGGGATGTAGTTGTGCACCGGGCAGGCGTGTTCGCAATACGGGTTGCCGCAATCGATGCAGCGACCCGACTGGGAGGATGCCTCGGCCGAGGCGAAGTCACCGGAAATCTCGCCGTAGCCGAGCACGCGCACCGCAACCGGCACCGTGCGCGGCGTCTGCCGCGCGATCTCGAGGAAGCGGAAGTCTTTTGCGCTCATGCGGCACTCCGCAGTTCTTCGGCAAGGGCGTCGAGGCTCGCGGCCTTGGGTTTCACCAGCCAGAACCGCTGCAGCAGCCCACGGAAATCGCCAAGCACCTGGCGGCCCCAGGCACTGCCGGTGAGTTCGGCGTGGCGGGCGATGAGCTGGCGGAGATGCTGCATGTAATGCTCCATGCCCTCGTGCGAGATGCGCAGGATGTCCACGAGTTCGTGGTTGTAGCAGTCGACGAAGTTGCGCTCGGTATCGAGCACGTAGGCAAAGCCGCCGGTCATGCCCGCGCCGAAGTTCAGCCCGGTACGGCCCAGCACGGCGACGACGCCACCGGTCATGTATTCGCAGCAATGGTCGCCCGCACCTTCCACGACCGCCAGCGCACCCGAGTTACGGACGGCGAAGCGTTCGCCGGCCTGCCCCGCAGCGAACAGCTCGCCACCGGTCGCGCCGTAGAGGCAGGTATTGCCGATGATCGATGCGTCCTGGCTCTTGAACGGCGAATCCGCCGGCGGGCGGATGATGAGCCGGCCACCGGCCATGCCCTTGCCCACGCCGTCGTTGGCTTCACCGACCAGGTCGATATGCAGGCCGGCCGCATTCCACGCGCCGAGGCTTTGCCCGGCGGAACCGGTGAGGTGCAGGTGGATCGGGCGTTCCGCCATGCCGGCGTCACCCCAACGGCGGGCGATGTCACCGGACAGGCGCGCCCCGATCGCGCGATCGGTGTTCACGATCGGGTAGCGGAACGTGCCACCGTGGCCATCGGTCACGAGCTGGCGAACATCCGCCGAAATCCGCGAAGCCAGCGCCGCCGGATCACGCATCGGATTGCGTGCGAGCGTGCAGGCGAAGTCGACCTTCTGGCCGAGCCCGTCCTCTGCGATCAGCGCGGACAGGTCGAGACGCTCCTGCACCGCGGTGATGCCGCCACGCTGCTCGAGTCGGCCTGCCTGGCCGATGAGTTCGGCGAGCGAGCGTACGCCCAGCCGCGCGAGGTGGCGGCGCACGTCTTCCGCGATGAAGCGGAAATAGTTCATCACCATGTCGGGCAGGCCGATGAAATGCTTCTGCCGAAGCACCGGGTGCTGGGTCGCCACGCCCGTCGCGCAGTTGTTGAGGTGGCAGATGCGCAGGTACTTGCAGCCGAGCGCCACCATCGGGCCGGTGCCGAAGCCGAAGCTTTCCGCACCGAGCATCGCCGCCTTGATCACATCGAGGCCAGTCTTTAGCCCGCCGTCGGTCTGCAGGCGCACACGGCCGCGCAGGTCGTTCAGGCGCAGGGTCTGCTGGGTCTCGGCGAGGCCGAGTTCCCACGGCGTGCCGGCGTACTTGATCGACGTCAGCGGGCTTGCACCCGTGCCGCCATCGTGGCCGGAGACGGTGATGAGGTCGGCGCCGGCTTTCACCACGCCGGCGGCAACGGTTCCCACGCCTGCGTGCGACACCAGCTTCACCGAAACCAGCGCCTGCGGATTCACTTCCTTCAGGTCGTGGATCAGCTGGGCAAGGTCTTCGATGGAATAGATATCGTGGTGCGGCGGCGGCGAGATCAGGCCGATGCCGGGCTTCGCATAGCGCAGGCGGGCGATCGTGGCGTCCACCTTGTGGCCAGGCAGCTGGCCACCCTCGCCCGGCTTCGCGCCCTGCGCGATCTTGATCTGCAGGACCTCCGCGTTGACGAGGTAGGCGGGCGTCACGCCGAAGCGGCCCGACGCCACCTGCTTGATCTTGGATTGGCGATCGGTGCCGTAACGCGAGGGATCCTCGCCACCTTCACCGGAGTTGCTGCGGGCGCCGAGGCGGTTCATCGCGATCGCCAGCGCCTCGTGCGCCTCCGGCGACAGCGCGCCCAGCGACATGCCCGCGGAATCGAAGCGCTTGAGGATCGCCTCCGCCGGCTCGACCTCGTCGAGCGGAATGGCGGTCGCTTCGCGCGGCACCAGCAGGTCACGTAGCGCCGATGCCGGCCGCGTGTCGACGTAGTGCGCGTATTTCTCGTAATCCTTCCACTCACCCGTGCGCACCGCAACCTGCAGGCTGGCGATCACGTCGGGGTTGTACATGTGGTACTCGCCCCCGTGCACGTACTTGTAGAGGCCGCCGGCGCGCAGCGACTGGGCTTCATCCCACGCCTCGGCGGCGAGCAGGCGCTGCTCCGCCTCCAGGTCGGCGAACGTGCTTCCACCGACGCGCGAAGGCGTGCCGGGGAAGCACAGGTCGACCACGTCGCTGGACAGGCCGACGATCTCGAACAACTGCGCGCCGCGATAACCAGCGACGGTGGAGATGCCCATCTTCGAGAGGATCTTCAGCAGGCCCTTGCGGATACCGCGGCGATAATTGCGGCCGATCTCGCGCGGCGCGCCTTCACCCTTGCGCAGGTGGCCGCTGCGGCCCATGTCGAACAGGCTCTGGTAGGCGAGCCACGGGTAGATCGCGGTGGCGCCGAAGCCGAGCAGGCAGGCGAACTGGTGCGGATCACGCGGCGTCGCGGTCTCGACCATGATGTTGCATTGACATCGCAGGCCGGTCTCGACGAGGCGCGCATGCACGGCGCCCGTGGCCAGCAGCGAATGAATGGGCAGCAGGTCGCGCCGCGGATAGCGGTCGCTGAGGAAGACCACCTCCACGCCACGGCGCACGGCCGCCTCGACATCGTCGCAGATGCGCCGGATCGCCTGGTCAAGCGTTTCGTCGGCGCCGTACATCAGGTCGAAGCGCGGCGTATTCGCGTAAGCGGGCGTCGCCAGGATCTGGCGCAGCTTGCGCTGCGAGAGGATCGGCGAATTCAGCAGGATCTGCTTCGCGTTCTCCGGCCCGAGATCGAAGATGTTCCGCTCCTGGCCGATCTGGGTCACCAGCGACATCACCAGCCGCTCGCGCAGCGGATCGATCGGCGGATTGGTGACCTGGGCGAAGGCCTGGCGGAACCGATCGAACAACGGACGCACCTGGCGCGAGAGCACGGCCATCGGCGTGTCGTCGCCCATGGAGCCGGTGGCTTCCGCTTCGGTCTCCGCGATGATCTTCAACACCGACTCGCTTTCCTCGCGGGAAAGCCCGAACAGCTTCTGGTAGCGGCGCAGCTCTTCGGCCGGCAACGGCTCGGCGGCCAGGCTCGGGTCGATCAGGTCGGATTCGAGGTAGGTGACGCCATCGCGCAGCCAGTCGCGGAACGGAGCACGTGCGCGGTTGATCGCGTCGATATCGGCATCGCGCAGCAGGCGGTGCTCACGGAAATCCACGGCGATCATTTCGCCGGGTGCGAGGCGCCCCTTCGCGACGACGCGCGACGAGGGCACATCCCACAGGCCCGCTTCCGATGCGACGATCAGGTGGTTGTCGTCGGAGAGCGCCCAGCGCGCCGGGCGCAGGCCGTTGCGGTCGAGCGTGCACGCGGCATAGCGCCCATCGCACATCACCAGGCCCGCCGGGCCATCCCACGGTTCGCTGTGCAGCGCGTAGTACTCGTAGAACGCCGCGAGATCTTCGTCGATGTCTTCGCGTGCGCTGTATGCGGGCGGCACGAGGACGCGCATGGCCGTGAGCAGGTCCATGCCGCCCATCAGCAGCACTTCGAGCGCGTTGTCGAGGCTTTCCGAATCCGAGCCATCCTGCGTAACGAGCGGGCCGATATCGGAAAGATCGACGCGCTCCGAACGCATCACGGTGCCGCGTGCCTGCATCCAGCGACGGTTCGCGCGGATGGTGTTGATCTCGCCGTTATGGGCGAGGAAGCGGAACGGCTGCGCTAGGCGCCACTTCGGCGAGGTGTTGGTCGAGAAGCGCTGGTGGAACACGACCGCATCCGCGACCAGCGCGGGATGCTTGAGGTCGGGATACACATCGCGCAGGTGCCCCGGCGCAGCCATCGCCTTGTAGCCGACCACTTCACCGGAGAGCGAGACCACGTAGAACTGGCGGTCGCCCTTCAGCGCCTGCTCGGCGCGGCGGCGCGCGCGGAACAGGGCTGCTTCGAAGCGCGCCGGCGGCATGTCGCCCGGCGCGTCGACGAAGACCTGGCGTACCAGCGGCATCGATGACGCCGCGAGCGGACCGCACGCGTTGGTATCGACGGCGACATCGCGCCAGCCGGCAACACGCAGGCCAGCGGCCACGAGTTCGGTTTCAAGTGTAACTACCGCATGCGCCTGCGTATCGTTGTCGAGGAACACGACACCGGCCGCAAACTGCGTGGAAACCGTGATGCCCGCCTCGCTCGCAAGCGCGCGCAGCCATTCGACGGGACGCCGGATGAGGACGCCGCAACCATCGCCGCTGATGCCGTCGGCGTTGACGCCGCCGCGGTGGGAAAGCTTCGAAAGCGCTGAAAAAGCGGTGTCTACGAGCTTCGCGCTCGCATGGCCATCGATCTGCGCGACGATACCGAAGCCGCAGCTGTCGTGTTCAAACGCCTCGTCGTATAGGCGCGGTGTGCCTTGCTTCACCTAACGCCTCCTGTGGCATACGGTTGTGCTGGGTCTCCAGAAGCGTGCACGTGGCCCCGCAGCCGTGAACCGGCCGACCATCACATGCACGCGAAGGGCATGGCTCCGAAGGTACACACATTTGCGGCGCTGCGTCAAAGCGTTTGGACGTCCGAACGAAAACCTTACGTCTCACGCATCCACGGCACGCCCACCCCGCCCCTTGTGGGAGGGGGGGGGGGCCGGCGTGGGGGGGGGGCGGGGCCGCCAAACCCCCCCGACCCCCAAAAAACCGCCCACACCCCCCCCCCCGCCCCC
>NZ_JBQCFT010000252.1:0-13405 GCF_051958795.1 Luteibacter sp.
TCGCTGATCTTGCCGGCACCATGCGCGCCCACGGCTTCGAACACGTTCTGCACGGTAATCGGGCAACCGTTGCGGCTGCCGTGGTCGATGCTGCCACCGTAGAGGGCGACGCCCGGGATATTCAGGCGGGCCAGCGCCATCGCCGCGGCGGGGATGGTCTTGTCGCAACCGCACAGCACCACCATCGCATCGAGGCAATGGCCATCGACGGCCAGCTCGATCGAATCGGTGATGACCTCGCGGCTGACCAGCGAGGAGCGCATCCCGGTGGTACCCATGGCGATGCCATCGGTTACAGCGATGGTGTTGAACTCCACCGGCGTGCCACCGGCGGCGCGTACGCCTTCGGCAGCCGCCTCGGCGAGTTCGCGCAGGTTGAGGTTGCACGGCGAGACGTTGGACCAGCTGTGCACGATGGCGACCATCGGCTTTGCGATCGCCGCGTCGTCCAGGCCGGTGGCGCGAAGCATGGCGCGGGCCGGCGCGCGATCGGGGCCGGTCTTGATCGCATCGCTGCGCAGCGTGCGGATGGGGATCTTCCGGGTGCTCATGCGGCCTCCGCCTTGGCTTCGATGGCGTCCAGGACAGCGCGGGTCACGTCGTGCGTGGAGGCCGTGCCGCCCAGGTCGCGGGTGAGGTTGGCTTGTTCGAGTACGTGGTCGACCGCGGCTTCGACGGTCGCGGCTTCGTCCGGCAGGCCCAGCGAATGGCGCAGCAGCATGGCGGCCGAGAGGATCGTGCCCAGCGGGTTGGCGACCGACTGCCCGGCGATATCCGGGGCGGAGCCATGGATCGGCTCATAGATGCCGGCGCCCGGGCCACCGATCGACGCCGACGGCGACAGGCCGAGCGAGCCGGCCAGCACCGAGGCTTCCTCGGTCAGGATGTCGCCGAACATGTTCTCGGTGACGATCACGTCGTAATCGGCCGGATGGGTCAGCAGGTGCATCGCCATCGAATCGACCAGCTGGTGCTCGAGCGTGACGTCCGGATAGTCGGCGGCGACGCGCGTGGTGACCGAACGCCACAGGCGAGAGGTTTCCAGCACGTTGGCCTTGTCGACCGAGGTGACCTTCCTGCGGCGCGTGCGCGCCAGTTCGAAGGCGTGGCGCGCGACGCGCTCCACCTCTTCGACGCTGTAACGGCATTCGTCGGTAGCGTCGGTTTCGCTGCGCGTCTTCGCACCGAAGTAGATGCCGCCGGTGAGTTCGCGGATGAACACCAGGTCGACTCCCTGCGTGCGCTCCGGCTTCAGCGGCGAGAGCGCGGCGGTGCGTGGGTGCAGCTTCAGCGGGCGCACGTTGGCGAACACGCCGAGCAGCTTGCGCATGGCCAGCAGGCCCTGCTCCGGCCGGATCTTCGCCGACGGGTCGGACCACTTCGGCCCACCGACGGCACCCAGGAGGATGGCGTCGCACGCCAGCAGCGCGTCGCGCGTGGCCTGCGGCAGCGGGTCGTTGAAGCGATCGATGGCATCGCCGCCAATGGCGTGCTCGGTGAAGGTGAACTGGTGGCCGAAGCGTTCGGCGACCGCACGCAACACGGCAACGCCGGCGGCGGCCACTTCGGGACCGATGCCGTCACCCGGCAGTACGACGATCTGGGCCTTCTTCATGCAGCTTTCTCCATGCGTTGTTCATAGGCGCTGATGGCGCTGTCCTGCTGCAGCAGGAAGCCCATCTGGTCCACGCCGTTGAGCAGGCAGTGGCGGGCAAACGCCTCGAGTTCGAAGTGGATGTTTCCGCCGTCGGGCAGGCGGATGCTGCTGCTGGCGATATCGATGCGCAGCTCGATGCCGGGGTTATCCAGCAGCCAGCGGTGTTCGGCATCGGAGAGCACGATGGCGAGCAGGCCGTTCTTCAGCGCGTTGCCGCGGAAGATGTCGGCGATCTCGTTGGAGATGACCGCCTGGATGCCGTAGTCCAGCAGGGCCCAGGGTGCATGTTCGCGCGAGGAGCCGCAGCCGAAGTTGCGGCCGGCGACGAGGATCGAGCAACCCTTCGCCTTCGGCTGGTTCAGCGGGAACGCGGGGTCGTCGCTGCCATCGGCGGCGTAACGCCAGTCTTCAAAGGCGTGCTTGCCCAGGCCGGTGCGCTCGGTGGTGGTGAGGAAGCGCGCCGGGATGATGCGGTCGGTATCGATGTTTTCATCACGCAGCACCGCGGTGCGGGAATGGACATAGGTCAGCGGGCGGCTCATGCGGCGGCCTCCTGGTTGAGGTAGTCGCGGGGATCGGCCACGCGGCCCGCGACGGCTGACGCGGCGGCGACGAGCGGGCTGGCCAGCACGGTGCGCGCACCTTTGCCCTGGCGACCTTCGAAGTTGCGGTTGCTGGTGGCGACGACGAGCTGGCCTGGCTGCGCCATGTCGCCGTTCATGGCGATGCACATGGAGCAACCCGGCTGGCGCCACTCGGCACCGGCGCTCAGGAACACCTCGTGCAGGCCTTCGCTCTCGGCATCGCGGCGTACCTGCTCGGAACCGGGCACTACCAGCATGCGCACGCCCTCGGCGACGCGGCGGCCACGCAGGATCTCGGCGGCGGCGCGCAGGTCGGAGAGGCGGCCATTGGTGCAGCTGCCGATGAAGACCACGTCGACGGCTTCACCTGCGATGGGCTTGCCTGCGGTGACCTTCATGTAATCCAGCGCGCGCTGTTCCAGCGCGTCGGCCGCCGCCGGCACCGGTGCATGGATGGGGACGACCATGCCCGGATGGGTGCCGTAGGTGACCGAAGGCTGGATCGCCGAGGCGTCGATGCGCACTTCGCGGTCGTAGCTGGCGTCGGCGTCGGTGGTGAGCGTGCGCCAGTGCGCGACGGCGGCATCCCACGCGGCACCCTGCGGCGCGCGCTCGCGGCCCTTCAGCCACGCGAACGTCGTGTCGTCCGGCGCGATCAGGCCTGCGCGTGCGCCGGCTTCGATCGACATGTTGCAGACGGTCATGCGCTCTTCCATCGAAAGCGCGCGCACCGCTTCGCCGGTGTACTCCAGTACATGGCCAGTGCCGCCGCCGATGCCGATCTTCCCGATGATGTGCAGGATCAGGTCCTTCGCAGTCACGCCAGGCTGCAGCTGGCCATCGACGTGGATGGCGAACGACTTGGGCTTGCGCTGCAGCAGGCACTGCGTGGCCAGCACATGGCCGACCTCGGTGGTGCCGATGCCGAAGGCCAGTGCGCCGAACGCGCCGTGGGTCGCGGTGTGGCTGTCGCCACAGACGATGGTCATGCCGGGGTGCGTCGCGCCGACCTCGGGGCCGGCGACATGCACGACACCACGGTGCGGGCTGTCCCAACCCATCAGGTCGATGCCGAACTCGGCCACGTTGGCCTCGAGCTTCGCGACCTGGGCTTCGGCTTCCTTCGTGAAATAGGGGCGCTTGCCATCCGCACCGGCCGGCAGGGTCGGCGTCGAATGATCCAGCGTGGCCAGGGTGCGATCCGGACGGCGCACCTTCAGGCCGCGCGTACGCAGTTCATCGAAGGCCTGCGGTGAGGTCACCTCGTGGACCATGTGCAGGTCGATGTAGAGCACGCCGGGCGTGCTCTCGGTCTCGGCCGCGACCTGGTGGGCATCCCACAGCTTGTCGAACAGGGTGCGCGCGCTCATGCCGCGACCCTCCCGGCGGTGGCTTCCTCGATGGGCGTCAGCCAGCCCCAGCGGTCTTCGGTGCGGCCATCGAACAGGCCGAAGAAGGCATCCTGCAGCGCGCGGGTGATCGGGCCCGGTCGGCCGCTACCCACCGGCTTGCGGTCCACGGAGCGCACGGCGGTGACCTCGGCGGCGGTGCCGGTCATGAACACTTCGTCCGCGAAATAGAGCATCTCGCGTGGCAACGGCTGCTCGACCACTTCGTAGCCCAACTCCTTCGCCAGCGTGAGGATCGAATCGCGGGTGATGCCGCAAAGGATCGAGGCGGCGGCCGGCGGCGTGTAGATGACACCCTTGCGCACCACGAACAGGTTCTCGCCCGCGCCCTCGCTGAGCAGGCCGTCGGTGCCCAGCGCGATGCCCTCCGCGTAACCACCGTTCACCGCTTCGCGAGCGATCAGCTGGCTGTTGAGGTAGTTGCCGCCAGCCTTCGCGCCGCTCGGGAACGTATTCGGCGCGGCACGGTTCCAGGAGGAAACGCAGACATCCACACCCTTCTCGATGGCATCGGCACCGTGGTACGCGCCCCACGGCAGGGCGATGATGGCCACATCCACCGCCGTATCCAGCGACGGCGCCAGACTGAAGGTGAACCCGCTGCGATACACGATGGGGCGCACGTACGCCGAGGTCAGGCCGTTCGCGGTGATCACCTCGCGGCACGCGCGGTTGAGCGTGGCGGCGTCGTACGGCATCACCAGGTCGTACACGCGGGCCGAGTGGAACAGCCGCTCGGTGTGCTCATCCAGGCGGAAGTAGCGCGGGCCGTCCGGCGTGCTGTACACGCGGATGCCTTCGAACACGGAGGAGCCGTAGTGCAGCGCGTGCGCGCCGACGTGGCAGGTGGCTTCGGCCCAGGCCTTGATGCGGCCGTTGTGCCAGAGATGGGTCGGGGCTTCCATGGATCCTCCTTCAGGACTGGACCGCGACGGCCGCGGTCTCGTTTTCGGCTTCGTATGCGCCCATGAGCGCGACGAGGTCATCGTTGGTGACGGAGCGCTGCCGGTCGGCGACGACCTTGAAGCGCTCGAAGACGGCATCGAGCGTCGTTTCATCCACCTCGTAGTCGAGCTCGACGAGGCGCTGGCGCAGGGCGTGGCGGCCGGAGTGCTTGCCCAGGACGAGCGACGTCTTCGCGCCGACGTCCTGTGGGCTCATGATTTCGTAGGTGCCGCGGTGCTTGAGCATGCCGTGCTGGTGGATGCCGGATTCATGCGCGAAGGCGTTATCGCCCACGATCGCCTTGTTGCGCGGAACGGCCTGGCCGGTGACCTCGGTGAGCAGGCGCGACGTGGGATACAGGTGCTGGGTGACGATGCCGGTATCCAGCTTGAACAGCGGCCGCCGCGTGTGCAGCGCCATCACGATCTCTTCCAGCGCGGCGTTGCCGGCGCGCTCGCCGATGCCGTTGATCGTGCACTCGACCTGGCGGGCACCGGCGCTGATCGCGGCCAGGCTGTTGGCCACGGCCATGCCGAGATCGTCGTGGCAATGCGCTGAGAAGATGACCTTTTCCGCCCCGCGCACGTTTTGCTGCAGGTAGCGGAACATCTCGGTGATTTCTGCGGGGGTGGTGTAGCCGACGGTGTCGGGGGCGTTCAGGACGCAGGCGCCGGCTTCAACGGCGACCGAGAAGATCTCGGCGAGGTAATCCGGCTCGGTGCGCAGGGCATCTTCGGCGGAGAATTCAACTTCATGGGCCAGCGCTTTGGCCCGTTCGATCGCCGTTGCGGCGATGTCGATCACTTCCTGCTTCGATTTCCCCAGCTTGTGTTCCCGATGCAGGGGAGAGGTGGACAGGAACAGATGGATCCGTGAGTGCCTCGCGCCTTCCAGGGCCCTTCCCGCTGAATCGATATCCCCTGGTTGGCAGCGTGCCAGTGCGGCGACCGTCGGTGTCCTCAGTGTCCTGGCGATCTCGGCGACGGCGGCGAAATCATCGGGTGAAGCCTGCGGAAACCCCGCTTCGATGATGTCGACGCCCAGTGCTTCCAGGGCTTGTGCCATGCGCAATTTGGCGCGCCGGTCCATGGAAAACCCAGGGGCCTGTTCGCCGTCGCGCAAGGTGGTGTCGAAGATACGCACGCGGCCTACGTCGCTTTCGACGTTGCCGGGTGTACTGCCCTGGTGTGCTGGATTCATGTCTGGCTCCGCTCGTTGTCGAGGCGGGCTGGAGGCATTAAAAAACCCCGCATCCGTTACCGGGTGCGGGGTTCTTAAGGAGTCTTCAGGTTATTTTCGTTTCACCTGGACACTTGCCCTTAGCCCGCACCTCCGCAGGTAATAAGTACAAGGTTAATAAGAAGGAGGCCGCCGCCGAGACGCAGCTTGCCGTCGACCTTGGTAAGTCGATTCAGGGCAAAGCGGCCGATGGTGGTGCGCTGCGTCATGCGATCGAACGTACGTCACGCGTTTGACGCGTGTCAACAGTTTCTGTTGAAAGAAGTTTCCTAGGAGTGTTTGGACGGCTATCCGTCCGTGGTGTGGTTTGGTCGGCGGGACCGCATGGGAATGCAGCGTGTGGGCAAGTGGTATGCACCGTCGTGCGCGTGGAAAAAACTTCGCGCACGGCCATTGGTTGCAGGTGAAACAACGCCGATCCGCACCGGATGCATCGACGCACTATTGTCCCGCGCTCGAACGCGTTCCTAGAAATGAGAAGAATCCGAAAAAAGATGGAGTGTGATTTGGTTCGCACTTTCCGCGTTGCCCGCGCTGTCCTGTCTACCTAGACTTGCCACCGTTCCCCACGGAACGCCAACCCAAAGGATGATTCATGGCCAATGTTCGGAAGGCCGGGGCGCGCATGCTTGCGCGGCTCGCGGCTGGTTTTTGCCTCGTTTTCCCCCTCGCCACGCTTGCCGACGACGGCATGGCGCCCTTCCCCGAGTACAACGGCGATGCGCGCTGGTCGCCGCTGGCCGCCGAAGCCGCCGGCTGGCAGATGACCGCCAATTGCGCCTGGGAACGGTATGTCGGCTGCACGATCACCCAGGTCTCCACGATCTCGACCGGCTACGCCTACCGCTATCACTACAGCCGCCCCCGATCGGATGGCGGCTTCGACCTGGTCGAGCGCGACGGCTTCGGTCCCGGCGCCTGGTCGTGCCCGGCGAATTTTGGCGTCTATACCGAGTTCATGGGCATGGAAGTGGGTCCGTACCCGAACCGGCTCCTCGACATGGGTACCGGCTTCCCGGTGCGCTGCAAGGCTTTGGGCGGGGTGTTGGCAGAGGCGGGGAGTGCCGTCGCTGGCGCACAGGAGGCCGTCGAGCGCTTTGAACAGGGCAGGCTGCTCGAGCGCCAGGTGCTGGGTGGGGAGCCCGTGACCTGGATCGTGGTATGGGACGCCACGGGCGCTGACATCACGGGCCGCGGGGAGCGCCTGGTGGTGGATGCACGCATCGAGCAAGGGAGGGTGGTGTCGCTAGGGAGTGGACTCCAACTGGAGTACGGCACCGAGGGCGCGCTGGACACCGTGCGGGGTTTGGGCGGCACGGTGTTCTCGCGGGCTTACATCAACGACCCGGAAGGCCGGCTCGTCGCCGCACTAAGGGCAGCCCGGCATCAACTGCCCACCGGCCCGGCATCGGAGCCCATTGCAACGCTGGCGAAGCTGGCCAAATCGATCGACGCGCTGCTGGACGGCAGCGCCCGCTAACGAGCCCATCGCGCGCAAGCGCGCTCCCACAGAAGCACTCGCAACGCACTTGTGGGAGCGTGCTTGCACGCGATGGCATCGCCTCAGTGCTTCCACCCGCGCAACCACTCAGCGAAGAGCCGCCCATCCGCTGCAAGCGGTTCAGCGACGGCTTCGCGGCCAAGCATTGCCGCGAGCGCCTCCGGTACTTCCACCGCTCGCCCAATCAAGGGCTCGACAATCGTGTCGAACTTCGCAGGGTGTGCGGTGGCGGCCATGGTCCACGCGCGTGCATCACCGGCGAGCCGGCGTTGTTCGAAGACGCGGACTGCCGTGGCAGTGTGGGGGCAAAACACTTCGCCATCGCTCGCGGCATGCCGGCGGATCGTGTCGCGGATCGTCGCATCGTCGATGCCGTATGCGCTGCCGTTCAATCGTGCTGCGTCTTCGCTACCAAACAGGTGGAGAAGGCGCTCGAAGTTGCTGGGCGCTCCCACGTCCATGGCGTTAGCGATCGTCGCCACCGCGTCGCGCGCCCGATAGGGCTGGCCGCCGAAGAACTCCGGCAGCGTCTCGTTGGCATTGCAGGCGAACACGACTTCGCCGATCGGCAGGCCGATCTCGCGGGCCCACAGGCAGGCTACCGCGTTGCCGAGGTTGCCCGTGGGGACGATCACGTTCATCGGGCCGTCCTCTGCGTGCAGGGCGGCATGGCCGAAGTACGCCATCTGCGGGAGCAGGCGGCCGAGGCTGATGCTGTTGGCGGATGACAGCGGCACATCCGCCTGCAGCGCCGGATCGCTCAGCGCACCCTTCACCAACCGCTGGCAATCGTCGAAGCTGCCTTCGACACGCAACGCACGTACGTTGCCGCCGAAGCTGCCCAGCTGGTGCGCCTGGCGTGGCGAGACCCGGTTGTCGGGATAGAGGATCGCCACCCGCACACCGGGGAAGCCGTGGAACGCGGCGCCCACCGCGGCGCCGGTATCGCCCGACGTCGCCACCAGGATCGTCAGCGGCCGGTCCGCACCCGCGCGCAGGCGCACGATGCACGCGGCGAGGAAGCGCGCACCGAAATCCTTGAACGCCGCGGTCGGGCCGTGGAAGAGTTCCAGTACATGCGCCCCGGCAATACGCAGCTCACGGCGTGGGGCAGGGTGGGCGAATGCATCGGCGCAGATGGCTTCGAGTTCACCGGCAAGCCCGTCGCCCTCGAAGAACGGTGCGAGCATGGCCGCGGCCGTACTGGCGAGATATCCCCCGGTCGGTAGCGGCCCCACCCGCGGCATGGCCTCGGGAACAAACAACCCACCATCCGGCGCAAGCCCCGCCGCAATGGCGGAAGAAAGCGACACCGGCGCGGCAGCGCCGCGCGTACTCACGTAGCGCATCGTCACACCACCCGCGCCGCGGGGCCATCGATCGGCGCCACGAGCGCATCGCTGCGGTGGCCGGCGTGGCGGAATGCCGCCTGCATATCGTGTGCGGCGGCCACGGCCGCAGCCCGATCTTCAAACCAGCCGAAGACGCTGGGCCCGGCGCCGGAGATGCTGGCGCCAAAAGCACCGTGGTCGAGCGCGGCCTGCTTTACCGAGTAGAACCCGGGGATGAGCGGAGCGCGGCGCGGCTCGACCAGCACATCGGAGAGGCCTTCGCGCACCAGCGCCGCTTCACCGCGATAGCAGCCGGCCAGCACCATCGCGAGGTTTGCGCTCTGCGCCACGAACTCGCCGAGCGCGTAGTGCCCTGCCAACGCCGCGCGCGCCTTGCGGGTCTCGAGCACCACATGCGGATGCACCAGCGCGCAATGCCATTCCGCGGGCACGGGAACACGGACAAGCCGCTTATCGGTGGCGAGAACCAGTCCGCCAAGCAACATCGGCCCGAGGTTATCGCCGTGGCGGCTGCCGCTGGCCACGACCTCGCCGTCCATCGCGAACGGATACAGCGCCTCGCGCGGCAGCGGCTCATCGAGAAGCGCATTTGCGGCGACGACCGCGGCGACACATGAAGCGGCCGAGCCGCCCATGCCGGAACCCAGCGCGATGCCCTTGTGCAGGATGAGTTCGAAGCCGAAGGGGAGATCGAGCCCGCGGATCATCGACAACAGCGCGGCACCCGCGGTGTTGTCTTCCGCCTTCAGAGGCAGGTCGGTTACGACGCCGTGGATGGCGGCGATCCGGACCTCACGTTCGGGAATCCGGCGCACCTCGGCGCGGTCGCCAGCACCTTCCACGGTATGGCCGAGGATGTCGAAGCCGATACCGACGTTACCTACGCTGGCAAACGCCTCGGCAGTGGCGACATCGGTGGGGGTGAGGGGCGAGGTGTCTTCTTTCAGCATGCGCATCGTTTTACTCCCATGGCGCCGGCCACGCGCAGCAGGTCGGTGAAGACCGCCGCCGCCGTGACCTCGGGACCGGCACCCGGCCCCTGGACGACCAGGGCATTGTCGCAGTATCGGCGCGTCGCGAAACGCACCACGTTGTCGGTGAGCTGGCCGTGGGCGAACGCGTGGCTCCGTTCAAGCACTTTCACGCCGACCGAGGCGCCATCGCGGTCGAGCCGGGCCACGTGGCGCAGCACGCCGCCGGACGCCCGGGCTTCATCCAGCAGGGCGGCCATCGGAGCGTCCATGGCCGGAAGGGCCTCCATGAAGTCGTCGCGGTCGAGGGACGCCAGGCTGGCCGGCACGAGGCTTTCCACGGCGACGTCGTCCAGCGACAGCGCCACGCCGGCCTCGCGGGCCAGGATCACCAGCTTGCGCGCCACGTCCATGCCGGAAAGGTCATCGCGGGGGTCCGGCTCCGTGTAGCCCAGCGCGTGCGCCTCGCGGACCAGGGCAGAGAAGGGCACCGATCCATCGAAGCGGTTGAACAGCCAGGCCAGCGTGCCGGAGAGCATGCCCTCCACGGCGAGCAGTTCATCGCCCGTGTCGATCAGGTCGCGCAGCGTCTGTACCACCGGCAGGCCGGCGCCCACCGTGCCTTCGTAATGCAGGCGGGCGCCGCTGGCGTCGGAGGCGCGGCTGATCGCCTTCCAGCGGTCGATGCAGCCGCTGGCGGCGCGCTTGTTCGGGGTGACGACGTGGATCCCGGCGGCGAGCCAGCCGGCGTAGTGGTCCGCTACGGCGTCACTGGCCGTGCAATCGGCTAGCACGGCGGCCTCGCCGGGATGGCCGGCGACGTAGGCGGCGAAATCGTCCAGTACGACGGGCCGCCAGATCTGCGCGCCGCCGGTACGGCCGTTCAGGGCCTCGTCGTCGCAGTCCAGCCACATGTGCCGGCTGTCGCTGACCGCGCGCAGGCGGAGCTCCAGCTGGCACTCACGCAGCAGGCGCGGCGCGGCATGGCGCAGCTGGTGCAGGAAGGCCGAGCCGACCTTGCCGGGTCCGATGACCCCGACATTGACGACGAGCGGCGGCGCGGCCGCGCGCAGGGGCGCGGCGCGCAAGGGCGAACGTTGGAGAGCGACGGCGAGGGACACGGTAAAGCCTCCTTGGGAGGCCCGTCACATCGCAGAAAGGGATTTCGGCTGTGGATCCCGGCGCCGGTCCCGTCCTGCGGGAGGTCGGGGCCGGCAGCGACATGGAACCTAAGCGCGCGCGGACTCCGATCCTCCGACCGTAGTGGTCGTGGTGGTGGTCGTAGTCGCGGTGGTGGTGGACGCAAGCGCGCGGGCCACGCAGGTGGCCGGGATGGAACGCAGCGCTGGCGCGTTGAAAGACATGGCCCGACATTAGGCCCGCATTGTGCGGTGTGTCAAGCGCCAGAAAGTCATAGGCCGGGGGTGGCTGGGCCGTGTCGTAGGAGCCCACCCTGTGGGCGACGCCGTTCGCGGGATAGCCACAGGACCTGCGGCGGTGTCGCGAAGGATGTCGCCCACAGGGTGGGCTCCTACAAGAGGTTGCTTACTTCTTCGAAAGATCCAGCGCGTACACGGCCGTGCCGTCGCCGTTGTCCTTCACCTCGGTGACGTGCAGGCCCAGCGACTTCGCCAGGTCGGCCTTGCCCGAGGCACCGGTAAAGGTCACTGGGCCCTTCACCTTCACCGGCACGAAGCTCCACGAGCGCTTGTCGACCAGCTTGTTCGTGATGGTCTTGTTTGCCTCGACCCACTTGATCACGACTTCGCGGTTGCCATCCGGCGCGTTGAGCACCACCGAATCACCGTTCATGCCCGGGAACTCGCCGCCGCCGTTCGCACGGTAGCTGTTGGTCACGACGATGAACGGCTGGCTGTCCTTCACCGGCTTGCCCTTGAAGCGCAGGTTGCCGATGCGCTCGCCTTCCGGCTTCGTCACGTCGATGGTGTAGGTGATGCCGCCCTGGATCTGGTCGAAGTTGTAACCGGGCATCTTGCCGATCAACGGCTGCTCGCCGTCCTTCGCCGGGTCGATCTGGTTGAAGCGGTTCGCCGATTTCTCCAACCATGCCTTCACGCCCGCGCCATCGATCTTCACCGCGGCCAGCGTGTTCGGGTAGAAGTAGAGGTCCGACGCATTGCGGATCGTCATCGGGCCCTTCGGCACATCGGTGTAATCATCCGGGCCGCCGAAGCCGGTGCGGAACGCGGACGCCGCGGAGATCACCGGTACATCCTTCAGGTCAGGGCGCGAGCGCGCGAGTTCGTCCCGCGCGTAGTCGATCTGCGCGGCATTCACCACGGCCAGCGCCGTCATGTTGCCTTCGTCCGCGAAATAGCTGGTGAGCGCGTGGTCGGTCGCGCCGATCGGCGTATTCACGTAAGCGATGGCGGCCTCGTGCGCATCCTTCACCAGCGGTGCGATGGCCGGATCCGCCTCGACGCACTGGCCCTTCTTGACGCAGATCGGGCGCACCTGGCTGTGGCTCTTGTCCTTCTCCACGACCCAGCGGCCACCCTCGCGCTTCATGCTGAGGTTGATGACGCCGAGATCCTTGCCGAAGAAACCGCCCATCACCGCGGGCACGCCGCGAACGATGCCGCGCTTCGCGTCGACATCCTTCATGCCCTCGTAGCGCGGCCCCGGGAACTCGGTATGCGAGTGGCCGAGCAGCAGCGCGTCGATACCCGGCACGCCGGCGAGGTACCAGCCGCCGTTCTCCATCTGCGGCGTATACGGCGCGGTGTTCAGGCCGCCATGCAGGATCGCGACGACGAGATCGGGATGCTGGGCCTGGATCTCCGGCATGTACTTCTGCGCGGCCTCGACCACGCCGGTGACGGTGACCTTGCCCTGCAGGTTGCGCTTATCCCAGTCGAGGATCGGCGGTGGGGTGAAGCCGACGATGGCGATGCGCAGCTCGGTCGGCACGTCCTTGCCGGCAGCGTTCTTCGCCATGACCGTCTTGGTGACGATGGTCCACGGCTTGAAGATGGGCTTGCCGTCGCGCGCGCTATCCACGTTGGAAAGCACGAGCGGGAACTTCGGGCCGGCGCACTGCTTCGCCGTCACGCCATCGACGTTCATGGCCGTGTTCGTGACCTGCGCGAGGAACGGCAGGCCGTAGTTGAATTCATGGTTGCCGGCGGTGCCGCCGTCGTAGCCCATGCTGTCCATGGCTTTGTAGATGCCGAGCTCGGTATCGCAGCCGATCGGCTTCACCAGCGCCTGGTAGTCGGCGAGGACGCTGCCCTGGATGGTGTCACCGCTGTCGAACAGCACGGTGTTCGGGAATTCCTTGCGGGCCTGGCGGATCAGCGTGGCCACGCGCTCGTAACCGAACGACGGGTCGTCCTTCTGCTTGTAGTAGTCGTACGAAAGGATGTTCGAGTGCACGTCGGTGGTTTCGAGGATCGCGAGGTCGAGCGTCGCGCCATCGGCCACGGCGGCCGGCTTCCCGGCGGCGGTCTTGTCGGCGGGCGTGCTGGCGCACGCGGCGAGCAGGGCGGCCGAAAGCGTGGCCAGGGCGAGGGGCTTGAACATCATGGAGGTCCGTTCATCGGTGGATCAGGGGGAGCGAAGCTAGCAGAAAGCGGTGACAGCCGCCTGCTCGCGCGTCGTAGGAGCCCACCCTGTGGGCGACGCCTTTCGCGGGATGGCCACAGGACCTGCGGCGGTGTCGCGAAGGATGTCGCCCACTGGGTGGGCTCCTACAAGAGGTTGCTTACTTCTTCGAAAGATCCAGCG
>NZ_JBQCFT010000253.1:0-13554 GCF_051958795.1 Luteibacter sp.
ACATGCGTTTTGTCCCGGCGATACGTTTTCGGCAAGGAAAAACGTGACGTCAAATGACCGTCATGGTGACTAACTGCCGTCGAGCGTCAGGTTTCCGGCGAGCACCACCATCAGGGTAGGGAGGGGGTGGGGTAGGCCCCGTACAACCACCTGAAAGCGCACGAAAAAACGTTGATCCGCCGCGCGCCAAAAGCATGGCACGCCGTTTGCTTTCTCCTATCCGTCATCCCAGTAACGCATCGGATCTACGGACATGAACGAACCCACCATCCTCGAACCCGTCGACGGCGCCGCCGATCTCACCAAGAACCTCGGCCTGGGCAGCGACGTCAACCTCGACGTCATCCTCGATGTGCCGGTCACCATGGCCATGGAAGTCGGCCGCACCAAGATCAGCATCCGCAACCTGCTCCAGCTCAACCAGGGCTCGGTGGTCGAACTCGACCGCGCAGCCGGTGAGCCGCTCGATGTCTTCGTGAACGGCACGCTCGTCGCCCATGGCGAGGTGGTGGTGATCAACGAGAAGTTCGGCATCCGCCTGACCGACGTGATCAGCCCGGCCGAACGCGTCCGCAAGCTCCGCTGAGGACCCCCTCCATGCGTCGCATCGCCGCTGCCCTCGCGGGCGGTCTCCTCCCTTGCGCCCTCATGGCGGCCCCGGTGGCTTCGGCCCCGGCGGTGGATTCGGGTGCGGAGATCGTCCGCGTCCTGATCAGCCTGCTGGGCGTCGTGGCGCTCATCTTCTTCGTCGGTTGGCTCGGCCGCCGCGCGCAGGCGCGCGTGCGCCCCGGTGGCCGGAAGATCCGCGTCATCGAGAGCATGCCGGTGGGCATGAAGGAAAAGGTCATGCTGCTGGAAGTTGGCGGCACGCAGCTGCTTGTGGGCGCCTCGCCGACCGGCGGCCTGCGCACCCTGCATGTGCTGGAAACTCCCGTCCAGGACGACGCCGCACCGTCGGATACCCCTACGATCCGCGGTTTCCGCGACATCCTCTCCCCGTGGAAGCGTCCATGAAGTACGTGAAGTGGGGGCTGTTCCTCGCCCTGATGCTCACCCCGTTCGCGGCCTTCGCCGCCGAGCCGCAGGGTATCCCGCTGGCGACGGTGCAGCCGGGCGCCAACGGTAGCCAGGTCTGGTCGCTGTCGATCCAGACCCTGGCGCTGATGACCGCGCTGACGGTCCTCCCGGCGATCCTGCTGATGATGACCTCGTTCACCCGGATCATCATCGTGCTGGGCTTCCTGCGCCAGGCGCTGGGCACCAACAGCACGCCGCCGAACCAGGTCATCCTGGGCCTGTCGCTGTTCCTCACGCTGTTCGTCATGAGCCCGGTGCTGAACAAGGCTTACGACGCGGGCCTCAAGCCGTACATGGATGGCCAGATGAGCGTGCAGGACGCGCTCCCGGCCGCCGCCGCGCCGTTCAAGCACTTCATGCTCGAGCAGACCCGCGAGCCCGACCTGCAGCTGTTCACCAAGCTGGCCGGTGAGCAGCCGTATGCCGACAAGGAAGCCGTGCCTTACCGCGTGGCGCTGCCGGCCTTCGTCACCAGCGAGCTGAAGACCGCTTTCCAGATGGGCTTCCTGCTGTTCATCCCGTTCCTGATCATCGACCTGGTCGTCGCCTCCGTGCTCATGTCGATGGGCATGATGATGGTCTCGCCGATCATCATCTCGCTGCCGTTCAAGATCATGCTGTTCGTGCTGGTCGACGGCTGGACCTTGCTGCTTGGCACCCTGGCGGGGAGCTTCTACCAGTGACGCCGGAATCCGTTATCAACTTCGGCCAGCAGGCCCTGCACATCGCCATGCTGGTCGGTGCGCCGCTGCTGCTCACCGCGCTGGCGGTGGGCCTCATCGTGGGCATGATCCAGGCGGCCACGCAGATCAACGAGCAGACCCTCAGCTTCATCCCGAAGCTGATCTGCATGGCGCTGGTCGGCATCATCACCGGCCCGTGGATGCTGCGCACCATGGTCGATTTCACCCGCACCCTCATCGAAAGCCTGCCCCAGGCGGTCCGTTGATGCCACTGGACCTCGGCCAGCTCGAGGGTTGGGTCGGCAGCGCCTGCTGGGCGCTGGCGCGCATTACCGGCCTGATGCTCGTGGCGCCCGTCTTCAGCGCCACGACGATCCCGGTGCGCATCCGCCTGGGCATCACGCTCCTGCTGACCATGGTGCTGGCGCCGTTGGCACCGCTGGATATCCGCCCGCTGTCGGCGGCCGGCGTGGCCACGCTGGCGCAGCAGATCCTGATCGGCGCTGCCCTGGGCTTCGTCCTCAAGCTCGTCTTCGAGGCCGTGTCCTATGCCGGCCAGTACGTTTCGCAGGCCATGAGCCTTGGTTTCGCCGAGGTGGTGAACCCGGGCCTCGGCGGCACCACCCCGGTGCTGAGCCAGATGTACAGCATGCTCGTCACCCTGCTGTTCCTGGTCATGAACGGCCACCTGCAGCTGATCGACCTGTTGGCGGAAAGCTTCCGCAGCATGCCGGTCGGGGAGGGTGGCATCGGCGTCAATGGCCTGTGGGGCGTGCTCACCTTCACCTCGCACCTGTTCAGTGGCGCGGTCCGCGTGGCGCTGCCGGCGCTTACCGCGCTGCTGGTCGTCAACCTCGGCTTCGGCGCGATCAGCCGTTCGGCGCCGTCGATGAACCTGTTCGCCGTCGGGTTCCCGATCACGATCTGCCTGGGCATGGTCGCCCTGTGGCTCTCCCTGCGCGGCTTGCCCAGCGCCTGGGATTCACTCACCACCAGCGCATGGGAAGCCATGCGCCAGCTCATCGGGAGGTAGGCCGTGAGCGAGGGTGCAGACAAGGAAGACAAAACCGAAGCCCCTAGTGAAAAACGGCTTCGTGAATCCCGTGAAAAGGGCGAACTGCCGCGATCGCGCGAGCTTTCCACCGCGATCGTCGTGTTCGCGGGCGTCGCCATGCTCATCGCCACCCACGGGCAGATGGCGACGCATGCCGCCAACATCATGCACGTGGGCCTGAACTACGGCCGGGAAGACCTGTTCGCCTCCAACGGCCTGCAGCGGGCGCTGATGACGGCGCTGCTGGAGGCCCTGCGCATGCTGGGCCCCCTGTTCGCCGTAACTGCCGCCGCCTCGGTGGCCGCCCCAGCGCTCATGGGCGGCCTGAACTTCTCGTTCCAGGCGCTGGCACCCAAGTTCGATCGCCTGAACCCGATCCAGGGCTTTTCCCGCCTGGTCTCGAAGAACGGCCTGGTCGAGCTCGGCAAGTCCGTGCTGAAGCTCCTCTTCATCGGCGGCGCGCTGGCCTGGTACCTGCGCAAGAGCACCATCGAGATGTACGCGGTCGGCTCTGGCTCGGTGGAGGAGGGCATCTCGCACGCCTTCGGCATGTTCGGCAGCGCCTCGCTGGTCTTCGCGGTGGCCCTGGGCGCCATCGGCCTGATCGATGCGCCGTGGCAGAAGTACAGCTTCATGTCGAAGATGAAGATGACCAAGCAGGAAGTGAAGGACGAGCACAAGGAAAACGAAGGCTCGCCGGAACTGAAGTCAAAAATCCGCCAGATGCAGCACCAGATGGCCCGCCGCCGCATGATGGAAGACGTGCCCACGGCCGACGTCATCATCGCCAACCCGACGCACTTCTCGGTGGCCCTCAAATACGACGAAAACCGCATGGGAGCGCCGCGCGTGGTGGCGAAGGGCATGGATGTGATCGCCCTGCAGATCCGGCAACTGGGTACCGATTCGAAGGTTCCGGTCGTCGAGGCGGCCCCGTTGGCACGAGCCTTGTATCACACGACGGAAATCGGACGCGAAATCCCCTCGGCCCTGTACGTGGCCGTGGCCCAGATCCTGGCCTACGTGTTCCGTTTGAAGCAGGCGATCGCCGTTGGCGACCTCCCGCCCGACATGCCCCAGCAGGAGATCGATCCGGAGCTGATGGGCCCTTACCGCATGGATAAGTGAGACAGATGGCAGCCTCCCAGAACCTGATGGGCACCTTCCGGCAGATCGGCCGCCGTGGCGTGGCCGCGCCCGTCGCCATGCTGATCATGCTCGGCATGATGATGCTGCCGTTGCCGCCCTTCATGCTGGACCTGCTGTTCACGTTCAACATCGCGCTGTCGCTGGTGATCCTGCTGGCCACCATGTACGTGATGCGCCCGCTGGAACTGGCCTCGTTCCCGACCGTGGTGCTGTTCGCGACCCTGCTGCGCCTGGCGCTGAACATCGCCTCGACCCGCGTGGTGCTGCTGCACGGCCACAACGGCCCCGGCGCGGCCGGCAAGGTGATCGAGGCGTTCGCAGAGTTCGTCATCGGTGGCAACTTCGCCGTCGGCTTCGTCGTCTTCGCCATCCTCACCATCATCAACTTCGTGGTCGTGACCAAGGGCGCCACCCGCGTCTCCGAAGTGACTGCCCGCTTCACCCTCGATGCCATGCCCGGCAAGCAGATGGCGATCGACGCCGACCTCAACGCCGGCCTGCTCACCCAGGAACAGGCGCGTGAGCGCCGCCAGGAAGTGCGCGAGGAAGCCGACTTCTACGGCTCGATGGACGGTGCCTCCAAGTTCGTCCGCGGCGATGCCACGGCCGGTATCCTCATCCTCGTCATCAACATGCTCGGTGGTTTCTTCATCGGCATGTTCCAGCACGGCCTCTCGGCCGGCGAAGCCGCGCGTACCTACACCCTGCTGACGATCGGTGACGGCCTGGTCGCCCAGGTGCCGGGCCTGATGCTCTCGATCGCCACGGCGGTCATCGTCACCCGCGTGTCCAAGTCGCAGGAAATGGGCAAGCAGGTGTTCGGCCAGCTCTTCAGCCAGCCGAAGGCGCTGGCCGTCGCCGCCGCCGTGCTCGGCACCATGGGTCTCATCCCGGGCATGCCGAACATCCCGTTCCTGCTGCTCGCCGGTATCGCTGGCTTCGGCGCGTGGAAGCTGCAGCAGCGCAAGCTGATGCCGGCCGGCGCCGCCGCGGGCACCCCGGGCGCGCCGGGCACCGAACTGGCCGCGCTCGAAACCGCGCCGCCGGCCGAACGCCTCGAGCTCTCGTGGGAAGACGTGGCCCAGGTCGATACCGTGGGCCTCGAAGTCGGCTACCGCCTCATCCCGCTGGTCGACAAGGCGCAGGGCGGCGAGCTCATGGCGCGCATCAAGTCGGTGCGCCGCAAGCTCTCGCAGGAGCTGGGCTTCCTGGTACCGTCCGTGCACATCCGCGACAACCTCGACCTGGCGCCGCACGGCTACCGCATCTCGCTGATGGGCGTGCCGATGGGCGAGGCCGAGATCCACACCGAGCGCATGCTCGCGATCGATCCGGGCCGCGTGCACGGCACGATCAACGGCATCGCGACGCGCGACCCGGCCTTCGGCCTCGATGCCGTGTGGATCGAGCCGGGCCTGCGTGAACACGCGCAGACGCTGGGCTACACCGTGGTCGATCCGGCCACCGTCATCGCGACCCACCTTTCCCACATCCTGCAGAACCACGCGCACGAGCTCATCGGCCACCAGGACGTACAGCAGCTGCTCGACCGCCTGGCCCAGCAGACCCCGAAGCTGGTGGAAGACCTGGTGCCGAAGCGCCTTTCGCTGGGCGCCGTGGTCAAGGTGCTCCAGAACCTGCTCGCCGAGCGCGTGCCCATCCGCAACTTCCGCGGCATCGTCGAATCGCTGGCGGAGAACGCGGGGCAGAGCCAGGACCCGGGCGTGCTCGCCGCTGCCGTGCGTGTCGGCCTGGGTCGCCAGATCGTCCAGGAAATCGCCGGCCTCGGCACCGAGGTGCCCGTCATTACTTTGGCACCGGAACTCGAACAGATCCTGCTCCAGTCGCTCCAGGGCGGTGGTCCCGCCGGCGCGGCGGTCGAGCCGGGCCTGGCCGATCGCCTGCAGAAGAACGTCGCGGACGCCGCGCGCCGCCAGGAAGCGGCGGGCGAACCGGCCGTGTTGCTGGTCTCGCCGGCACTTCGTCCATGGCTTTCGCGTTTCACGCGGCATGTGGCCCAAAACCTGCATGTACTTGCGTACAACGAGGTTCCGGACAACCGCCGCGTCAAGCTGGTGACGGCCCTGGGACGATAGGAATGAGACACCGCGCGGGGATTTGCCCCGGCGGACGTGACAGAACAAGGTGGCGCCGCAGGCAAGCGGGGCGCCGATCGACGAAGACAGGATCGAACGCATGAAAATCAAACGATTCGTTGCTCCCGACATGCGCCAGGCCATGCGCCAGGTGCGTGATGAGCAGGGTCCGGACGCGGTGATCCTGTCCACGCGTCGGCTGGATGACGGCATCGAGATCATCGCCGCGCTCGACTACGACGAAGCGCTGGTGCGCGAAGCCGGCTTTGCGTTCGAGCCGCCGGCGGAAGAGAAGGCCGAGACGATCCGCGCCACCCGCGATAACCGCGAAGCCGAGCGCATGGCTCGCGTCGACCAGGCCCGTGCCGCGACGGCCGCCGCCGTCGAGCGCGCCGCCCGTTCGGCCCCGGCTGCACCCAATGCACCGCAGCGCCAGTCCTCCGCCGCGCTGGCCGCCAGCGTCGCCGACGTCGTACGCGCCGCCACGGTGACCGCGCCGCAGAACGACACCGCGGTGAACGGCATGCGCGCCGAGATCAACAACCTGCGCGAGATGCTGGAAGTGCAGCTCTCCGCGCTGGCCTGGAACCAGAAGGATCGCCAGCAGCCGCTGCACGCCCGCGTGCTCCGCGAGATGACCCGCCTGGGCATCGACGGCGACGTCGCCCGCGCCCTGTGCGCCGAGCTGCCCGAGAACATGACGGCCGAGCAGGCGCGTTACCTGCCGCTGGGCATCCTCTCGCGCAACATCCGCACCAGCGGCCGCAACTTTGACACCGTCGGCGGCGGCATCACCGCCTTCGTCGGCACCACCGGCGTCGGCAAGACCACGAGCATCGCCAAGCGGGCGGCGCGCGCGGTCCTGCGCCTTGGCGCCTCCAACGTGGCGCTGATCAGCGCCGACCAGTACCGCATCGGCGCCGGTGCGCAGCTGGAACATTACGGCCGCCTGCTCGGCGTGCGCGTGTACAACGCGCACGATGCGCAGAGCCTGCGCAACGTGTTGCTGCAGCTGCGCGGCAAGCACACGGTGCTGATCGATACCGCCGGCCTCGCCGGCAACGATCCGAAGCTGCAGCAGCAGTTCGAAACGCTGCGCGCCATGGCCGATGTGCGCGTGTGCCTGGTCGTCGCCGCGAATGCGCAGGCCCAGGCCATCGACAACGCCATGCGCGCTTACGCTCCGCTGAAGCCGCAGAGCGCCATCCTTACCAAGCTCGACGAGACGCCGCTGCTCGGCGGCGCGCTCTCGGCCCTTATCCGGCACGGAATGCCGCTGGACTACACCACGGATGGGCAGCGCGTGCCCGAGGACATCGCTTCCGCCGACGCGCGCAAACTGGTCTGCCTGGCAGCCCAGATGCTCAAGCAGCGCAACGACGAGCCGGATGACGCCATACTTGCCGATCGCTTCGGCTTCGCGTCGTCCACCCCGGCCATGGCCTGATCGCAAAATCTGACGAACGTGACTTTGGCAACCGCATCCGCAACTTCTTCACCGGCAGTGAATTCCTTCATGACCACACACGTCGACAACTCGCAGGCCGCCGGACTTAACTGGCTCGCCGACCGCCGGCCCACGCGCAGCATCGCGATCGCGGGCGGCAAGGGCGGCGTCGGCAAGACCACGGTGGCCGTGAACCTCGGCATGGCCCTCGCCATGGGCGGCCGCGATGTCCTCCTGCTCGATGCCGACCTGGGCATGGCCAACATCGACGTGCTGCTGGGCCTCCAGCCCACCCGCCACCTCGGGCACATGCTCGAAGGCGCGTGCGCCATCGAGGACCTCATCCTCGAGGCGGCGCATGGCCTGAAGGTGATTCCCGCCACGTCGGGCACCCGGCGCATGGCGCAGCTGCCCAACATCGAGCACGCCGCAGTCATCCGCGCGTTCGGCGAATACCCGCTGGCCCCCGAATACCTGATCGTCGATACCGCCGCCGGCATTTCCGACAGCGTGTCGATGTTCGCCGCCGCGTCGGACGAGGTGGTGGTCGTGGTCTGCGACGAGCCGGCCTCGCTGACGGATGCCTACGCGCTGATCAAGGTGCTGTCGCGCGAGTTCGCGGTGAACCGCTTCCGCATCGTGGCCAACATGGTCCGCCATGCGCAGGAAGGGCGCCAGCTGTTCGAAAAGCTTTCGCGGGTGACCAACCGGTTCCTGGATGTCTCCCTCGATTTCATAGGCATGGTCCCGCACGACGAGTACCTGCGCCAGGCGATCCGCCGGCAGTCCGCGGTGGTCGATGCGTGGCCGAGCAGCCGCTCGGCGGTGGGATTCAAGAATTTGGCCAGGTCGGTCGATACATGGGGTGAACCCGAACCCCGTGGTCAGGGTCGCATCGGCTTTTTTGCCGGGCGTGAACACGTGGGGGGAGGGCTGCCGTTGTGAGCGTCGCGAGCGAATACCTTGAAATTACTAAGGTTCCGGCCGATCAACTGGTGAAAACGCACGCGCCGCTGGTGCGCCGGATCGCCTATCACCTGATGGGCCGTCTGCCACCCAGCGTCGATGCGAACGACCTCATGCAGGCCGGGATGATCGGCTTGCTCGAGGCGGCAAGGAATTATTCGCCGACTCGCGCGGCCAGCTTCGAGACCTATGCGGGTATCCGCATTCGTGGCGCCATGCTGGATGAACTGCGCAAGACGGACTGGACCCCGCGCAGCGTCCACAGGAAATTGCGCGAGGTGGCGGAAGTTACAAGGCAGATCGAGAACGAAACCGGTGGCGACGCCGACGACGTGGAAGTGATGAAGCGTCTTGGCATCGACGCCATGGAATACAACCAGATCCTGGCCGACGCGGCGAGCGCGCGGTTGCTGAGCCTCACGGCGCCCGAAGGCGACGAAGGCTCCGCGATCGACGTGGCCGACCCGGACGCCACGGGCCCGGATGGCTTGTTCGAGCAGGACGGCATGCGCCATGCGCTGGCCGAATCGATCGACGGGCTGCCCGAGCGCGAAAAGCTGGTGATGTCGCTGTACTACGATGAAGAACTCAACCTGAAGGAAATCGGTGCGGTGTTGGGAGTAAGCGAATCGCGTGTCTGCCAGATCCATGGCCAGGCGCTGATCCGTCTCCGGGCACGCATGTCGGGTTGGAAAGACAAACACTAAGAAATACGCGGCAGTAAGGCGGAGAACGCTTTGGACAAGAACATGAAAATCCTCGTGGTGGACGATTTCTCCACCATGCGGCGCATCGTCCGTAACCTCCTGGTGGAGTTGGGCTTTACCAACACGCTGATCCAGGAAGCGGAAGACGGCAACGCGGCGCTGGCGCTCCTGCGCTCGCAGCCCATCGACCTGGTGGTCACCGACTGGAACATGCCGAACATGACCGGCATCGACCTGCTCCGTGCCATCCGTGCGGATGCCAACCTGAAATCCCTGCCGGTGCTCATGGTCACCGCCGAGAACAACCGCGACCAGATCATCGCGGCCGCGCAGAGCGGCGTGAATGGTTACGTCGTGAAGCCGTTCACCGCGGTGACGCTGAAGGAAAAGCTCGACAAGATCTTCGAACGACTCGCCGCGGCAGCGGGCTAAGGGACTGACATGAATACGATGATTTCCGCGGGCCAGGACGTGGCACCCGAACTGCGCGAGCTGCTCGACGCCGATGACAGCGTGGCTTTCGAGCAGGCGCTGGACAAGCTGATCCGCAGCCGCGAGCAGCACCTGTTCCTGGCGCTGGGCCACCTCGCCCGCGACCTGCACGAATCGGCGCGCCGCCTCGCCACCGATATCTCCGGCGATGGCGTGCCCGGCACCATGAGCGATGCGCGCAAGCACCTGCGCGATGTGCTCGAGATGAGCTCGCAGGCCGCGCACCGCACGCTGGATTTCAGCGAAAAGCTGCGCCCGCAGGCGCAGTCGCTGGCGAAGCAGGCCGACGAGCTGCTGGTGCTCGACCAGGCCGATCCCGCCTTCACCGCCAACGCCACGTCGCTCGCCGTTCGCGTCGGCGATTTCGCGCAGAACTGCGATATCGGGCTCGGCGAGATGGTCGAGGCACAGTCCTGGCAGGATCTCTCCGGCCAGCGCGTCGCCCAGGTGGAGTCGTTCATGGCCAAGGTGGAATCGTCGCTCGTGGAACTGGTGCGCCTCACCGGTTCGCTCGCGGGCGCCCATACGCCGGCCGCCGACAAGGTCAGCCAGGACGAAGTGGATCGCCTCCTCAGCGAATTTGGCTTCTGAGTCCGCCATGAGCGTGGAGCTGGACAACGAGCTGCTCAACGTCTTCCTGATCGAGGCGCGCGAACTGCTCGAGACCCTGGGCGAACAGCTCGTGGATCTCGAAGCCTCGCCGGAAGACAGCGAGCTCCTGAACGCGGTGTTCCGCGCGTTCCATACCGTAAAGGGCGGTGCGGGCTTCCTTGGCCTCAACGCCATGGTGGAACTCTGCCATCGCGCGGAAGATCTCCTGAATGAAGCGCGCAATGGCGCGATCGTGCTCAACGCGGGCCTGATGGACGCGTTGCTGGAGTCGCTCGACCTGCTCAACGACATGATGCGTGCGGCGGATGCCGGCGTGCAGGCCGAGCCTGCGCCGCGTTCGCTGCTCGATCGCCTGGTCATCCCGGGTCGCGCCGCATCGGCGGCGCCCGTCGCGCTAGCCGTGCCGGTCACTGCGCCGAAGCCGGCACCCGCCGTCGCGACGCCCGCCAAACCCTACGACCCGATCGAAGATGAGTTCGAAGCGCTGCTCGACGCTGCGCGCACCGAGCGCGCGCCGGCCCCGGCCACCTCGGGCACCATCTCCGACGACGAATTCGAAGCCCTGCTGGATTCGCTCTACGGCACCGGCGCCCCCGGCGCTGAAGGCACCGAAGGTGCGGCTGGAACACCGGTAGCCGCCGTTGTCGAAACGACGGAAGCGGTTGCCGCGCCCGAAAGCAACACCATCAGCGACGACGAATTCGAAGCGCTGCTCGACCAGCTCTACGGCACCGGCGCCCCCAGCGGCACCGCAGCGGACGCCACGCTAGCCGCGCCGCCCGTTGCGGTTGTGGGAGCGGGCTCGCCCGCGATCCCCGAAGCCGAACCCGCACAAGCGACGGCCCCGCAGCAGGTTGCCCCAGCGAAGGCAAAGCCGGCGGCTTCAACCGAAAAACGCCAGCCCACCGCCGCCGCCGATACCACCGTCCGCGTCGACACCCACCGCCTCGACAGCCTCGTCGATGCCGCGGGCGAACTGGTGCTGGTCCGCAACCGCCTGACCAACCTCGCGCCGCGCGGCACGAACGACCCGATGGAACGCGCCATCGGCGAACTCGAACGCGTCGCCGAAGACCTGCAGAACGCCGTGCTGCGCATGCGCATGCAGCCGGTCGGCAAGCTGTTCTCGCGGTTCCCGCGCATCGTGCGCGATCTCGCGCGGCAGCTCGGCAAGGAAATCGAACTCGTCACCGAGGGCGAAGAAACCGATATCGACCGCACGGTGGTGGAGGCCCTGGCCGACCCGCTGGTGCACCTGCTGCGCAACTCGGTCGACCACGGCATTGAGATGCCCGAGGTGCGCGAAGCCGCGGGCAAGCCGCGCCTGGGTACCGTGCGCCTCGCCGCCGGCCAGTATGGCGATCGCATCGTCATCACGGTGACCGACGACGGCAAGGGCATGGATCCCGAGGTCCTGCGCCGCAAGGCCGTCGAAAAGGGCCTCATGGATGAAGAGCAGGCCGCCCGCCTCGACGAGCGTGAATGCTACGAAATCGTGTTCCGCCCGGGTTTCTCCACGGCCAGCCAGGTCTCGGATATTTCCGGCCGCGGTGTCGGCATGGACGTGGTCAAGACCAAGATCGTCGAACTTGGCGGTACCCTGTCGATCGATTCGCGGGTCGGCCACGGCAGTACGGTACGCCTTTCGGTGCCGTTGACGCTCGCGATCCTGCGCGTGCTCATGGTGCGCGTGGGCAACCGCCTGCTGAGCCTGCCGATGTCGAATGTCGCGGAAGTCTTTGAACTGGCCGAGGGCCAGGTGCAGGAGCTGGACGGTCGCGTCGTCGCCGCCCATCGCCAGCGCGCGCTGCCGCTCGCCGCCCTGGGTAACTGGGCTGGCGCGCAGGGCAGGGGTGGTCACGTGGTGGTCGTGCAGATCGGCCACCAGACGCTCGGCTGCCTGGTGGATGAAGTGCTCGGCCGCGAAGACGTCATGGCCAAGCCCCTGGGTCCGTTCCTCAAGGACGTACCCGGCGTCGCCGGTGCGACGATCACGGGCGATGGCCGCATCTCGCTCGTCCTGGATCTCGCCGGCCTGGCCGATGACAGCGGCCAGGTGCTGCCCAGCCTGAGGATGGCTGTCTGATATGGATATCGTGAGCGTCGTCGGCACGATCCTGGCCTTCCTGGTCATCATCGTGGGAACCATCCTCAAGGGCTCGAGCATCGATGCCCTGTGGAATCCGGCCGCGTTCGTCATCGTCTTCCTCGGCACTTTCGCCGCGCTGCTCGTCCAGACGCCGGGCCCCGTGCTCAAGCGCGCCTGGGCCATGCTGCCGTGGGTGTACCGGCCGCCGGATATCGAATCGGAAAACCTCGTCAGTCGCATCGTCGGCTGGAGCGAGATCTCCCGCCGCACGGGCCTGCTTGGCCTGGAGCCGGCGATCGAGCGCGCACAGGACCCCTTCATCAAGAAGGGGCTTCAGCTTTTGGTCGACGGCACCGAGCCCGACGCGATGCGCTCCGTGCTCGAGGTGGAAGTCTTCACCCGCGAACATATCGACATCGAAGCCGCCAAGGTCTTCGAGAACGCGGGCGCGTATTCACCGACCATGGGCATCATCGGTGCTGTCATGGGCCTCATGGCCGTCATGCAGAACCTCGCTGAACCGAGCAAGCTGGGCCACGGCATCGCGGCGGCTTTCGTCGCGACCATCTATGGCATCGGCCTCGCCAACCTGCTCGCGTTGCCCATGGCGGCCCGGCTCAAGGGCCTGGCCCGCCAGCGCTCGCAGATGCGCGAGATCCTCGTTGAAGGCCTCGTCTCGATCGCGCAGGGCGATAACCCGCGCCACATCGAGAGCAAGCTGCAAGGGTTCCTGCAGTGAAGCGCCGCCACCACGAAGAACACATCAACCACGAGCGTTGGGCCATCCCCTATGGTGACCTGATCACGTTGTTGCTTGCCCTGTTCGTGGTCATGTATGCGGTTTCCGCGGTCAACGAAACCAAGTTCCGGGTGATGGCCGCCTCCATCAACGAAGCCTTCAACGGTACCGGCAAGGTGATCGAGCCGATCCGCGACAACGCGCCCGCCACGCAGGTGCCGTTGCCGAACGACAAGCGCTCGCCCACGGCCAGCCCGATCGCCAAGATCGATGTGCCGCTGCCGCCGCGCAACCTGCCGCTGCCCGGCCACGAGGGTGCGGCGGCCGAGCCGCAGCCGGGCGAGAAACGCCAGACCGCGCCGGCCGATAACAGCACGGTAGGCAAGACCGAGGAAGCCAGCCTCAGCCAGATCTCCGATGAAGTGAAGCGCGCGATGAAGCCG
>NZ_JBQCFT010000254.1:0-11295 GCF_051958795.1 Luteibacter sp.
TGGGGGCCCCCCCGCCCCCTTTTTTCTGGGGGGGGGCGCGGGGGGGGGGGGGGGGGGCCCCCGCCCCCCCCCCCCGCCCCCCCCCCCCGCTCCCACATTTATAGCTTTAGAGCTTCTCGATCTCGAACTTGCTCAGGTCCACGCCCAGGTTGAAGCCACGACCGGTACCAGTCACGGCCAGGGAGACCTCGCCCTTGGTCATCGCGGCGCTCTCGGCGCTCTTGACCACGCCGGCATTGGCGCCGCCGCTGGCGTACTCGCCGTAGATCTCGCTGATGCCCTTGACGTTGGTGAACTCGCCCTTGCCGCCTTCGATGCTGAACTTGCCGGCGGTGAGGCCGCCGCCGCGGACGTGGATGATCACGTCAGCGCTCTGGCCGTTATCGCAGCGGACGTGGCCGCGGCCGTCGGCCTTCTTGTAGATCGCCGCCCAGCCCGTGGTGCTGAAGGTCATGTGGCACTTGGTCGCCGCTTCCGCCGCGTGCGCCGGCTGGGCCGCGAACGCTCCTGCAGCCGCCAGAGCCAGGACAGCCATACCGGTGATGCGCTTGATCATGTGGATTCTCCGAGTGTTTGGGTGGCAGGAAACTGCGGTGGGAGGATTCTCCACTCACGAATGTGAAGAAACACGGAGGCTCCTGAGGGGTGTTCAGGAATGAAACGGTTTGGTGGATTCGCCGTGAATCCACTCGCCGACGACAGGCGGGCGGCCTAACATCAACCCCAGTCTCAGGAAACAGGGAGCGCCAGCATGCCCAAGCACATCCTCGTCGGGTACGACGGCTCGGAAACCGCGCGCCGTGCCTATCTGTTCGCCCTGGAACTGGGCGCCTGCTCCGGGGCCCGCGTGTCGGTCGTCTCTGTCTACCAGATGGAAAACGGAGCGGACGTCGCCGCCCTGGCGATGGCCGACAGCGGCCGCGACCGGCTGGCGGCCATCCGTGCCGAGCTGGAGGCCCTGAAGACCGCCCCCGGGGTGGCGGTCGACGTGCAGCTGGTCCACGGCAGCCCGGGCGATGCGTTGCTGACCTACGTGGCCCAGCACGGGGCGGACCATATCGTGATCGGCCATACCGAGCGGGGGGCCCTGGCCCGGTGGCTGGTCGGGTCCACCTCCACGGACGTCCTGGCCAAGGCCAGGGTGCCGGTCACCGTGGTCCGGTAAGCCCCCCGAAAGCCCGCCCTGATGCACTGCAATAGCCACGCCCGCGTGGCTTTGTCACAATTCGGTCAGACGCCCCCCAGAGGGCGACCTGGATAAGCGATCGAGGAACACCAGCAGTGAGCTACGTTGCCACCTTGCCATGGACGCTCGAGTCATTGGACTTCTCGCAGATTGACGTCGCGAAAGTCCGGGAAAATGAAGACCTGTTTTTCTTGTTGTGCAGTTCGTCGTTCGTTGAAAGCGGTTCGGACCTGTATACCCATAACCTCGTCGACCACTTCGCGGGCGACGACGTCCTCCAGGGGTGGCTACGCGACCACTGGGAGCATGAAGAGCTCCAGCACGGCCGCGCGCTTGCGGCGTACGTGCGCCACGTGTGGCCGGAGTTCGACTGGGATACGGGCTTCAGGAACTTCTTCGCGCACTACGGTTCGGTCTGCACCGCCGAGTAACTGGAACCCAACCGCGGGCTCGAGCTCGCGGCGCGCTGTGTCGTGGAAACCGGCACCGCCAGCCTCTACCGCGCGCTCAACGACGTGACGGACGAGCCCGTGTTGCGCGACCTCACCAATCGCATCAAGAGCGACGAGGTCCGCCACTTCAAGCACTTCTACCAGGCGTTCCGCATCTACCGCGAGCGCGACCGCATCAGCCGGTTCAGCACGCTGCGTACGCTGCTGAAGCGGCTGAGCGAGATCAAGAACGAAGATAGCGATATCGCCCTGCGCCACGTGTTCAACACGCGCTACCCGGAGAAGGCGCACGACGACGCCGAGTTCCGCCGCGTGACCACCAAGGCCGAAGGCATGCTCAAGCGGCACATCCCCGCCGAGATGACGGTGAAGATGCTGCTGCGCCCGCTGGACCTGCCGCCGCGGGTGAACAACTTCCTCGAGAAGCCGCTGACGCGCATTACCGAGAGGCTGTTCCTGCACTGAGCCAGGCCCGCGTTTCGTGGGAGTGAGCTTGCGAACGATGCCCTTTCGCGGGGCGATCGTTCGCGAGCTCACTCCCACAATGCGTTGTAGGAGCGCGATTGCGCGCGATGGGCGTTACTTTTTCTTCTTCGGCAGGTCCTGCCACTTCGCCGGGTCGAAACCGCCGGTCTCGAACGTCAGCGTGGTCTCGCCACGCGACACGGTCACCACGTCGATCGTCAGGCGCTTCGTCTTCGCCAGGTCCTTCAGGAACTGCGCGTCGTTACGGAACAGCAGCGCCGGTTCGCCGGTCGGCGGGCGGAACGCCTTGATCACCTTCGGCTTGCCATCGAACGTGGCCTTCAGCGAGCAATCGCCCTTGCACACGAAGCCCTTGCCGGCGACAGCATAGAGGAACACGCTCTGCCCCCAGTCGGTATGCCGGCGCAGGATCAGGCGCACCTGCTCCTCGCCCGTGGGCCGTGACGACTGGATCGTGGCCGTGCTCTGCGTGCCGCCCTGCATGGGCGATACCTGGTAGAGCCACAGCGCGGTGAGCCGGTTCTTCTCGCTCGTCTCCTTGAACGCCTGCTCCATCGGGCCGAGAGTCTTCTTCACCTCTGCGGCTGCCGGCGAATCCGGATACTTGTCGACGATCTCGTGGCCGATCTGCACCGCGGGGCCATCGTTGTGCAGCTTCAGCAACTGCTGGTAGATCTCCAGCTTCTTCGCCGCCTCGGCGTTGGTATCGTTCGCGGCCGCCTGAGCGGGCTGCGCGGCTTGCTGGTCAGGCTGCTGCGAACAAGCGCTGGCCAGCGCGGAAAAGGCGATGAGGGTAGCGATGCGGCGCATGATCTTGCGTTTCCCGGCATGAAAGGCCGTAGCTTCGCGCGCGAACGACGCCACTGGCAAGGCGGGCGGTAAAACGGGCGTAAAATCGACGGACGCCCCAAGGACGCCCCATGTCGTCGAACGCCGCCGAGACCTCCCTCCTTCGCTACCCCGCGTTTATCCAGTTCTGGTTCGCCAAAAACGCCTCCAGCTTCGGCTTCCAGATGATGTCCGTGGCCGTGGGCTGGCAGATCTATTCGATCACCGGCCGCGCGTTCGACCTTGGCCTCATCGGGCTGGTGCAGTTCGTGCCCTCGGTGCTCCTGGCACTCCCGGCCGGCCACGTCGCCGACCAGTTCGACCGCCGGCGCATCGTCCGCGCCTGCCAGGTCGTCGAATGGCTGGGCATCGCGCTCCTCGCCGCCTTTAGCCTTAGCGGGCATATCAATGAAGCCGGGATCCTCGCCCTGGTCTTCGTGGTGGGCATCGCCAAGGCCTTCGAATTCCCCGCGATGCAATCGATGCTGCCGGCCCTGGTGCCGCTCTCGATCCTGCCCCGCGCCACCGCCTCCAGCGCCGCCGCGGGCCAGGCGGCCATGATCGCTGGCCCCGCCCTCGGTGGCCTGCTCTACGTCGCCGGGCCGGCGGTCGTCTACGGCGTATCCGCCCTGCTCTACCTCGGCGCCCTCGCTTTCATGTCTCGGCTGCGCTACGACCACGCGCCGTCGCGGCGCGAGCCGGCGACCCTCAAGACCCTGTTTGCCGGCGTCCATTTCATCCGCAGCCGCCCGGCGGTCCTCGGCGTGATCTCGCTCGACCTGTTCGCCGTGCTGCTGGGCGGCGCGACCGCCCTGCTGCCGATTTTCGCGAAGGACATCCTGCATACCGGGCCCTGGGGCCTTGGCCTGCTCCGCGCGGCCCCGGCGGTGGGCGCCCTGCTCATGTCGATCTGGCTCTCGTCGCACAGCCTGAACCGTCGCGTCGGGCCGATCATGTTCGCCTCCGTCGCCGGTTTCGGCGTGGCTACGCTGGTGTTCGCGGTCTCGACATCGCTATGGCTGTCCATGGGTGCGCTGTTCGCCCTGGGCGCCTTCGACATGGTGAGCATGGTGATCCGGGGCGCGCTGGTACAGCTGGATACACCCGACGACATGCGCGGCCGCGTCAGCGCGGTCAATGCCATCTTCATCAATACCTCCAACCAGCTGGGCGAATTCGAGTCCGGCCTGCTCGCCGCCGCCCTGGGCGCCGTCAACGCCACGCTCATCGGCGGCCTCGGAACCCTGGCCGTCGTGGGGCTGTGGATGTGGTGGTTCCCCTCCCTGCGCCACCGCCAGGGCCTCGTCGAGGAGCCCGAGCCGGTCGAGGGCGCCAGCGGCACGATCTGACGCGGGGCAAAAAACGTGCTATCACTTGGACGTCTATACCGCCAAGGGGATGTCCGCCATGAAGCACGTGCTCGCCGCCGCCCTCCTTGCCTCCGTAGCCGCGCCCGCCTGGGCCGCGCACGAGGGCCCCGCCAGCCTGGATGCCGCGCTTGCCCAGGGCAAGCGCGAGCACAAGCCGGTACTGGTCGATTTCCAGGCGGTGTGGTGTTACTCGTGCTACTTCATGGCCAGCCACGTGCTCAACGGCAAGGAGTGGGACGACCTGTCTAAGAAGGTCATCTTCTACGAGGCCGATGCCGACAAGCCGGCCGACAAGGCCTGGATGCAGAAGTGGACGGTGCACTTCCTGCCCACCTATGTCGCGATCGGGCCTGACGGGGAAGAGCTCGGCCGCATCCTGGCCGAGCGCCCGCGGGAGACCTTCTACCCGGAGATCAACGGCATCCTTTCCGGTGACGCAAAGCTTTCGAAGCTGAAAGCCGATGCCGCCAAGGGGGCGATGGCCGCGGTCGCCGAGGTGCTCGAGACCTATAACCTGCGCTATGCCGGCAGCGAGGGCATGGCCTGGTTCGATACGCTCCCGCCGATGGTGCGCAACGTATCCGACAAGGACAAACGCGTCGCCGTGGCGAAACAGCGCCTGCTGCTCCTGCAGGCGAAGGACAAGAAGGACGACGCGGGTATTCGTGATGCGGCGACGAAGTTGCTGGCCAGCGATATCGGTTGCGACCGCGCTTACGTGCTCGATGATCTGATTGGCGCCACCGAGGGACAGCCGGAGGATGCGCGTAGAGCGCTTCTGGGCCCGCAGAAGGCACCCTATACAAGCTTCCTTGCGACACAGGTATTCACGCAGACCCCGAAGTGCGCGGACCAGCGCAGTTCCGTGCTCACCGGTGCAGACCTGGAGGCCGCGCTGGGTGACACAGCCGGCGAGCAGGCCGTGTTGAAGCAAGGCATCGACGCCAGCCGCGCGACCCTGCATGGCGACCTGAAGAGCGACCGCAATGCGGCCGATAACCTGCGCGTGTACCTCGTGCGGTCCAAGGCCGGCGAGGAGCTCGACACGCTGGAGAAGCAGCTGATCGCGGCGTATCCGGATGACTACGTCTACAACTACCGGTATGGCCGGCGCCTGGTTGAAGGCGGCAAGGCGGCTGAGGGCCTGCCGTATCTCGAGGCAGCGGCGAAGAAGGCTTACGGCGCGAACACGATTTCTGTCGCGACGTATCGCGTGAAGGCCTTGCGCGAACTCAAGCGCGATGACGAGGCGAAGAAGCTGGTGGCACAGACCGTCGCAGCGCAGGGCAAGGCGTTCCCGGAGCAGACGAAGAAGTTGCAGGAGTCATTGAAGTCCTGACAACGTCCGATTCGCGATGCCTGATTGTAGGAGCTCACCCAGTGAGCGACGCCGTTCGCGATAACGCTGCAGGCCCTGTAGGGTTATAGCGAGAGATGTAGCCCACAGGGTGGGCTCCTACGCTTGGAGCAAAGGCGGATCAGGTCTGCGACGTCCCGTAAAACACGCTATACAGGTGTTCGACGCGCGCAATGGTGTCGAGGGATACCGTGGCCGACCACGACGGCCGGTCGTTGTCGATCAGCTTCACCACGCCGTTCACGCCTTCGACGCCCTCGGCATCCACGAAGTTCTGCACGGTGGGCACGACGGTGACGATGCCTTCGATGCTCGAACCATCGTGCAGGTGCAGGCGCACTTTCGCGTTATCGGGCAGGTCTTTCACCAGCGCCTGCAGGCGCGCGATGGAACCCTGGTCGGTGTGGACGGTATCGGCTTCGCGGCCCATGGCCTTGCTCCGGTAGAGGAATGCCCGCCACGCTACTCCGGCCGTGTCGATGGCATGTCGACGCGGCGCGCTGGTCCGCTGCATGCCCTTTGACGCACCGGGCGGAGCCATGATCGTTGTCCACCACCTGAACAACTCGCGCTCCCAGCGCATCCTCTGGCTGCTGGAAGAACTTGGCCTGCCGTACGAGCTGGTGCGCTACGAGCGCGACCCGAAGACGATGCTGGCGCCCAAGGCGCTGCGCGACATCCACCCGCTCGGCAAATCCCCGGTCGTCGTCGATGGCGACCTGGTTCTCGCGGAATCCGGCGCCATCATCGAATACCTCGTGGATCGCTACGGCAACGGCCACCTGAAGCCCGCGCCAGGCACGGCCGACAGCCTGCGCTTCACCTATTTCCTGCATTACGCGGAAGGCTCGGCGATGCCGCCGCTCCTGCTGAAGCTGGTGTTCCAGCGGATGGAGACCGCGCCCGTGCCGTTCTTCGCCAAACCCATCGCACGCATGCTCGCGCGCGGCGCGCAGAAGGCCTTCGTCGACCCGCAGCTGAAGACCCACCTGGATTACCTGGAAGGGGAAATCGGCAAGACCGGATGGTTCGCCGGGACCGAATTCAGCGCCGCGGACATCCAGATGAGTTTCCCGGTCGAAGCCGCGTCGGCCCGTGCCGGCCTGGACGAGTCCCGTCCGCATCTGTGGAACTGGCTGCGTAAAATCCATGCCCGCCCGGCCTACCAGGCGGCCCTTGCCCGTGGCGGCGAATACGCCCTGGCGTCCCCGCGCTGACGCTGAATCGCCGTTCAATCAGGTGGCCGGGTGTTTACACCGCGATCACGGAGCGGATCGCACAGTCGTTACCCAATCGTAACGCCCGCAGAGGGAGCTATCCGATGAGCAGAAATCGCGAGTTTGCGCGCCAGGTCGAGAGCGCCGTCAACGGTGTGTCGGGTCGCGTCCGCCATTACGGCGATGAAGCCTACGACACCGGACGCGATTTGCTGGACCGCACCCGCCGTGTCACCAACAAGATCGCGAGCCGCAGGAACAACCAGAAGCTTCGCTACATGGCGGAAGATTTCGCCGATGAGGCCACTTACCAGTACCGCCGCCTGCGCAAGCAGGTGCGCCGCAACCCGGCCATCACCATCGGCATCGCCGCAGCGGCTATCGGTACGTTCCTGCTGATCCGTCACGCGCTGCGCGACGACGATTGAACCTGTCGCTAGGGACAGGGGAAGGCCGGGAGTGATCCCGGCCTTTTTTTCGTGCGCCCGGCGGGCCGCCGCGATCAGGGGGTCGGCGGCTTGTCGACCGGGTGCTGCTCGACAATCTTGTCCACGCGCCAGTGCACGCGCGACGCGTCGGCCGGTGGGTTCTTCACCTCGAGCTCGGTGATCTTCACCAGGTATTCGTTGCCGGGCTTCCAGTCGAAGTTATCGATGGGCGCGTAATTGAGCTGCCACGGCTGGTTCGGCTCTTCGCGGTATTGCAGGCACTCGGTCTTCATGACACCGGCGGTGCACGGCGCCTTCTCGGCGGCGATGTAAATCGTGCGCTCGCGCGAGCCGTGGTGGTCGCCAGTGGTGGCACACGCTGCGAGGGCAAGGGCGGCGGCGGAAAGAAGAGCGATGCGCATGACGCGAAGTCCGGAACGAGCAGGCCTACAGAGATACCAGCTTCACGCGGGTACCGCCATCCACGGGGCGTGACGATTCAGGGGCAAAACGATGGCACAAAAAAAAGGGCGCCGGAGCGCCCTTTTTTTTGTGCCTATATGCCTCAGGCGTACAGCGGGTTCGGCTTGTCGACGTCCAGCTTGTATTCCTTGATGGCGCGGCTGACGTCCTTCGCGTTGACCTTGCCATCCTTTGCGAGGGCGGCCAGGGCGGCGTGGGCGATCCAGTAGCGATCCACCTCGAAGTGCGAGCGCAGGTTGGCGCGGGTATCGCTACGGCCGTAACCGTCGGTACCCAGCGCGGTGTAGCGCATGCCATCCGGCATGAACGCGCGCACCTGGTCGGAGAACTCACGCACGTAGTCGGTCGCGGCGATGGCCGGGCCCTGGCGATCGGCAAGCAGGCCGGTGATGTACGGCACGCGCTGCGGCGATTCCGGGTGCAGGCGGTTCCAGCGCTCGGCATCGAAGCCTTCGCGGCGGACTTCCGAGAAGCTCGGCACCGACCAGATATCCGCGGTCACGCCGAAATCCTTCTCGAGCAGCTCGGCGGCGGCGATCACTTCGCGCAGGATCGTGCCCGAACCGAGCAGCTGCACGCGCGGTTCGTTCTTCTTCGGCTTGCCGGCGTCCTTGAACAGGTACATACCCTTGATGATGCCTTCCTCGCTGCCCTTCGGCATGTCGGGGTGGGCGTAGTTCTCGTTCATCACGGTGATGTAGTAGTAGACGTCTTCCTGCTCCTGCATCATCCGGCGCGTGCCATCCTGCAGGATGACGGCCAGCTCGTAGGAGAAGGTCGGGTCGTACGAGATCACGTTCGGGATCGCGCCGGAGAGCAGGTGCGAGTGGCCGTCTTCGTGCTGCAGGCCTTCACCGTTCAGCGTGGTGCGACCTGAGGTGCCACCGATGAGGAAGCCACGCGCGCGCATGTCGCCAGCGGCCCAGCACAGGTCGCCGATGCGCTGGAAGCCGAACATCGAGTAGTAGATGAAGAACGGCAGCATCGGGGTGTTGCTGATGCTGTAGCTGGTGGCAGCGGCCAGCCAGGCGCTCATGCCGCCGGCTTCGCTGATGCCTTCCTGCAGGACCTGGCCCTTCTGGTCTTCGCGGTAGTACAGCAGCTGGTCGGCATCCTGCGGACGGTACTTCTGGCCGAACGGCGCATAGATACCGATCTGGCGGAACATGCCTTCCATGCCGAAGGTACGGGCCTCGTCGGCCACGATCGGCACGAGACGCGGGCCGAGTTCCTTGTCGCGGAGCATGAGGTTCATGCCACGGACGAGGGCCATGGTGGTCGAGATCTCGCGGTCGCCCGTGCCCTTGGTGATCTGCTCGAAGGCTTCGAGCGTCGGGGCCTGGAACGACTTGTCGGCCTTGCGGCGACGCTGCGGCAGCGCACCGCCGAGCGCGCGGCGGCGCTCGAGCATGTACTGCACTTCTTCCGAGTCCTTGCCCGGGTGGTAGTACGGCACTTCTTCCAGCTTGTCGTCGGGCACCGGGATATTGAAGCGATCGCGGAAGGCGCGGATCGCGTCGGTATCCATCTTCTTCTGGTTGTGCGCGGGGTTCTGCGATTCACCCGCGGCGCCCATGCCGTAGCCCTTCACCGTCTTGGCGAGGATCACGGTCGGCATGCCCTTGGTGTTCACCGCCGCGTGGTATGCCGCGTACACCTTGTGCGGATCGTGGCCACCGCGGTTGAGGCGCCAGATGTCGTCGTCGGACATGTTGGCGACGAGCGCGGCCGTCTCCGGGTACTTGCCGAAGAACTTTTCACGCGTGTAGGCGCCACCGAAGGCCTTGCAGGCCTGGTACTCGCCGTCGACGGTTTCCATCATGAGCTGGCGCAGCTTGCCCGAGGTATCGCGGGCGAGGAGCGGATCCCAGTAGCTGCCCCAGACCACCTTGATGGCGTTCCAGCCGGCGCCGCGGAACACGCCTTCCAGTTCCTGGATGATCTTGCCGTTGCCACGCACCGGGCCATCGAGGCGCTGCAGGTTGCAGTTGATGACAAAGATCAGGTTGTCGAGGCCTTCGCGGCCGGCCAGCGCGATCGCGCCGAGCGATTCCGGCTCGTCCGACTCGCCGTCGCCCATGAAGCACCAGATCTTGCGATCGGACTTCGGGATGAGGCCGCGGTGCTCGAGGTACTTCCAGAACTGGGCCTGGTAGATCGCCTGGATCGGGCCAAGGCCCATCGAGACGGTCGGCACCTGCCAGTAATCCGGCATGAGGTACGGGTGCGGGTACGAGGACAGGCCACGGCCCTTGCCTTCCACTTCCATGCGGAAGAGATCCATCTGGTCTTCACCGAGACGGCCTTCGAGGAAGGAACGCGCGTACACGCCCGGGGCCGAGTGGCCCTGGTGGAACACCAGGTCGCCCGGGTGGTCTTCGCTCGGGGCGCGCCAGAAGTGGTTGAACCCGACGTCGTACAGCGTGGCCGACGAGGCGAAGCTGGAGATGTGGCCGCCGAGGTCACCCGGCTTGCGGTTGGCGCGCACGACGGTGGCCAGCGCGTTCCAGCGGATCAGCGAGCGGATGCGCCATTCGAGGGCGGCATCGCCGGGGCTGCGCGCTTCCATGTGCGGCGGGATGGTGTTGACGTATTCCGTGGTCGGGTCGAACGGCAGGTAGCCGCCCGCGCGACGCGTGGAATCGACCATGCGCTCCAGGAGGTAGTGGGCGCGTTCCGTGCCATCGTGGTTGATGACCGCGTTAAGCGATTCGACCCATTCCCGGGTTTCGGTGGGGTCGAGGTCCTGGTTGAGCACGTCGTCGATCTGGTCCATGGAAGCTCCGGCTGCGCCCTTGGCGCGCACATGGGGGACTGAAAGAGCCGCTGGGGTGCGGGAAAACCTGTTGATGATATCGCATCGATAAGGCATACGCGGCCGTACGGCCCACCTGAATCGATCAAAATTGGCACAACTGCTTTGCGGGCCGGGGATTGTGTCCCCCCCGGCTGTTGTGGGGGGCCCCATTCGCGCGGGACGGGGGACCGCCAGCACCCCAAACCGGCCAAAAACCAACCAGCTCCCCTGCCAACAGAGGTAAAGGTCATGTTAACCAAAGATGGGTTCTCGCCCAAGTCAGTAACGATTGCCAAAGGATCAGCAGTACGTTGGGTTAACCAAACCGACGGCCAGGCTACCGTTAACTCAGATAATTATCCTACCAATCAGTTGTACCGCCAGCTTAATCTCGGCCTGTTTCAGCCTGGGTCAACCTTAGTCCTGATTTTTGGTGACAAAGGAACGTTTGGCTACCATGACCAATTGCACCCGGACTTTAAAGGCACTGTCAACGTCCGTTAAATCTTGATACAACATACGCTGCCAAACGCCCGGTCTAACTCCCGGGCGTTTTACTGTTTGGTACCTTAAAAAAATAAAGACTCAAACCAAAAGTATCCCAACCGGAGCGGGCCGCTACAAAGTTGTTTTATTAATTACTAGCTGAAAACCCCACATGTTGCCAACCGGTAAATGGACAATTGATAGT